>JAFKES010000097.1 GCA_017308495.1 Afipia sp. | reverse complement strand
AACGCGCCCTCCGCGCGCACGTAGGTTTCCGCCACCATGCGCGTGGACAGCCGCATCAGCGGCCGGCCCGACAGGCCGCCCTGCTCTTTCGCTTTCGCCAGTTCGCGCAGGCTCATTGGCCGCGACAGGGTGGTGTTGGCGACGATCATGCCATCGACGCGGCGCGAGCGCGCGATGTGCACCACGTCGTCGAGTTCCTGCAGGGTGAGGTCGGGCGCGATCTTCAACAACAGCGGCGAGTCCCCGGCGTTCTTGCGTACCCGCTCGCGCGCATCGACCACCCGCGCCAGCAGGTCGTCCAGCGCCGCCGCCTGCTGCAGGTTGCGCAGGCCCGGCGTATTGGGCGAGGAGATGTTGACGGTGAAATAGCTCGCCACCGGCGCGAACAGCTCGATCAGGCGCACATAGTCGGCGGTGCGATCGGGCGAATCCTTGTTGGCGCCGACATTGACCCCGACGATGCCGCCATGGCGCGCCCGCGCCGCGAGCCGGCGCAGCACCGCCTCCGCGCCTTCATTGTTGAATCCCATGCGATTGATGACGCCGGAATCCTGCTCCAGCCGGAACAGGCGTGGCCGCGGATTGCCGTCCTGCGGCTTCGGCGTCACCGAGCCGATCTCGACGAAACCGAATCCCAGCCGCAGCAGCGCGTCCGGCACCTCGGCGTTCTTGTCGAAGCCCGCCGCGAGGCCGACCGGATTGGGGAAGTTCAAACCGAAGGCGCGGGTGGCGAGGCGCGGATCGCTCGGGCGCGGCTTGCCCGGCGGCAACAGCCGCAGCGCGCGGATGGCGAGACGATGGGCGTCCTCGGGATCGAACCGCCGCAGCAGCGGCAGGGTGAAGGCATCGAACGCGCGGATCACGAGGCCAGCTCCGGAATGTCGTGCGCGCCGTCGGGGCGCGCGGGCAGCTCGACCACGGCAGTCGCCGCACCGGGATCGAGGTCGCCATAGAGATGCGGAAACAGGTCACCGCCACGGGACGGCTCCCATTTCAGAGCCGCGCCGAGCGCGTCCGCATCCACCGCGATCAAGAGGAGCCCACTTTGACCGGCGAAATGCTTCGCCAGCGTGCCGGCCACCTGGGACGCCGTCGAGAAATGGATGAAGCCATCGCGCCGGTCGTCGGCGCTGCCGCGATAGGCACCCGCGCGCAGGGCGTCGCACCATGCCGCCGCCGGACAGATTTTATAGATCGTGGGCACCGCCGCCGGATCCTTGCTAGTACTTGAATTCATTTGAGATTTTTTCGGACCGCGCCGACTGTTGGAAAGACCGTATCGGCGCCGGGACTGCGCTGCAAGAGCCGCCTTCGCGCACGGGGGGAATTGCGGCGCGGGCCGACTCAAGGTAATAATTCCTAACACTCCGCTCACACTCACTGCCCGGTCCGGTCGGCCGGGCCAGCTTTCCGGCCTCTCATGCTGACCCACGACCAAATCTGGACTGCGCTCGACCGCCTCGCCGAACGCGCCGGGCTGTCGGCATCGGGTCTCGCCCGCAGCGCCGGCCTCGATCCGACCACGTTCAACAAATCAAAGCGCATCACGCCGGACGGGCGCGAGCGCTGGCCCTCGACGGAGTCGGTGGCCAAGGCGCTGGCCGCCACCGGCGCCACC
This sequence comes from Afipia sp., assembly GCA_017308495.1. GTDB lineage: Bacteria > Pseudomonadota > Alphaproteobacteria > Rhizobiales > Xanthobacteraceae > Afipia. Next base: position 34,358 of record JAFKES010000097.1, on the reverse strand, counting down.
GTCGACACCTTCGTGCAACTGATCGAGGACACCGCGCGCGCGGCGCAGGCGGTGCCGCTGCTCGGCTTCGCCGAGGCCGGCACCGGCGGCTATTTCGACGACGGCGGCTTTCCGGTGGGCAAGGGCTGGGACGAGGTCGGGCTGCCCTCGGTCAACGACGAGCACGCCTATGCGCTGCAGATTTCCGGCGACTCGATGAAGCCCGCCTATCGCGACGGCGACGTCATCATCGTCTCGCCCGGCGCGCCGGTGCGCCGCGGCGACCGCGTGGTGGTGAAGACCCGGGACGGCGAGGTCATGGTCAAGGAACTGCGACGCCGGACCGCCAAGGTGATCGAGCTGCAATCGCTCAATCCCGCGCACAAGGACCGCGTCATCGACGCCAAGAACGTCGACTGGATCGCCCGCATCGTGTGGGCGAGCCAGTAGGCTTTTCACGCGGATACGGGGTCGCCGCGCTTACGCCACCAGCGGCGCCACAATGGCGCTCAGCACCTGCGCCGCATCGTGTGGAGACAGCCGCACCTGCAATCCGCGCTGCCCGCCATTGATATAGACGCGATCATGCGCCATCGCCTGCGCCTCGATGGCCGCGCGCGGCGGCCTCGATTGCCCGAACGGACTGATGCCGCCGACCTTGTAGCCCGACAGCCGCTCGGCATCGGCCGGCTTCATCATCTGCGCCGACTTGCCGCCGAACGCCGCGGCCAGCTTCTTCATCGACACTTCGCGGTCCGACGGCACGATGACGCAGACCGGCTTGCCGTCGACCAGCGCCATCAGCGATTTCAGCACGCGCGCGGGGTCTTCCCCGATCGCCTCGGCCGCCTGCAGCCCGATGCGGTCGGCATCGCCGTCATAGTCATAGGTGTGCGTCGTGAAAGCGACGCCGACCTGCTCCAGCATTTTCGTGGCGCGGGTCACCTTGGACATACGGCACTCCAGCCCTGGATCAGACAGCGTCAGGCTGCGCCGCGCGCAAGCGCCGCGTCGATCATCGCCACCGTGTTGGCGATGCCGTAGGCCGCGACGAAGGAGCCAAAGCGCGGTCCCTTCTCCTGGCCGAGCAGCACCTGATACAGCATGTTGAACCAGTCGAGCGCCACGCCGGGCCGGCCGTCCTTGCCGGTCTTCTTGTGATCGAGGAACGGCTCGCGGCGGCCGATGTCATAGACCACGTTCTGCACGTCCTCCGCCGACGCGCCCGCATCGAGGGTGGCAAGCGCGTTGCGCAGATCGGTGAGCGCCGCGCGCTCGTCGCCGGTCGGCTCGCGGAACGTTTTCGTCGGCGCGACGAAATCGCGATAATAGTTGATGGCGTAGCCGACCATCGCATCGAGTTTGGGATGGGTCTGCGGCGTCACGCTAGGCCGGTAGCGGCGAATGAACCCCCACAACGTCTCGGCGTTCTCGGCGTTGGACGACGACACCAGCGTCAGCAGCAACTGGAACGTCACCGGCATGTCGACCTGCGGCGGCTTCCCCGAATGGACGTGCCACACCGGATTGCCGAGGCGCTGCTTGGCATCCTGCCGGCCATAGCCGTCGAGAAACTGCTGGTAGTCGTCGACGTTGCGCGGGATGACGTCGAAATACAGCCGCTTGGCCGCCTTCGGCTCGCGGTACATGAACAGCGCCAGCGATTCCGGCGAAGCGTAGCGCAGCCATTCGTCGATGGTGAGGCCGTTGCCCTTCGACTTGGAAATCTTCTGGCCCTTGTCGTCGAGGAACAATTCGTAGTTGAAGCCCTCCGGCGGCGTGCCGCCGAGCGCGCGGCAGATCTGGCCCGACAGTTTGACCGAATCGATCAGGTCCTTGCCCGCCATCTCGTAGTCGACGCCGAGCGCGACCCAGCGCATCGCCCAGTCGGGCTTCCATTGCAGCTTGCAATGGCCGCCGGTGACCGGAACGGTGACGCGCTCTCCGGTGTCGGGATCGTCATAGGAGACGGTGCCGGCCTTGGCGTCATGGGCGACGATCTGCACCTGCAGCACCACGCCGGTGCGCGGGCAGATCGGCAGGAACGGCGAATAGGTCGCGGCCCGCTCCTCGCGCAGCGACGGCAGCATGATCGCCATCACCTTGTCGATGTTCTGAAGCATCTTGAGCAGCGTCGCATCGAAGCGGCCGGACTTGTAGTACTGCGTCGAGGACGCGAATTCGTAGTCGAAGCCGAAGGCGTCGAGGAAGGCGCGCAGCCGCGCGTTGTTGTGCTCGCCGAAAGACGGATGGGTGCCGAACGGGTCGCGGACCTGCGTCAGCGGCTTGCCGAGATCCTGCGCCAGCATCTCCTTGTTCGGCACGTTGTCCGGCACCTTGCGCAGGCCGTCCATGTCGTCGGAGAAGGCGAGCAGCTTTGTCCTGACCTTGTCCTCGGTCAGCACGCGAAAGGCGTGGCGCACCATGGTGGTGCGCGCGACCTCGCCGAAGGTGCCGATATGCGGCAGGCCCGAGGGACCATAGCCGGTCTCGAACAGCACCTCGTCCTTCGGCGTTTTCTTCAGCCGCGCCACGATCTGCTTGGCCTGCTCGAACGGCCAGGCGTTGGATTGCTCGGCCAGCACCCGCAGGTCGCTCGCGGACATCTCGGTCGGGCTCAGGGGCGTGTCAGACATCGTGGTTCCCGGACAATTTCAGACGATCATGGGCAAGCTGGAGTAGCGGAATGCGGCGGCACGGAGAAGAGGCTCAGAACGGGCTGACGGAGAAATAGCGCAGCCACAGATCGGTGTAGCGGCCTTTTTCCCACAGCCGGAACATCGCCCAGTTCAGCGCCTGACGCAGCAGGTCGTTGCCTTTCTTGACGCCGATGCCGACGCCTTCGCCGAAAAAACGGCTCTCGACGAACGGCCCGCCGCTGAAGGCGCAGCAATCGCCGGCGTCAGTCCCGCTGATCCAGAAAGCGAGCGCGATCGCATCGCCGAAAATGAAATCGACCTCGCCACGACGCAGCGCCATGCGCAGCGCTTCGTCGTTCGGGAAGCCGACGATCTGCGCGTCGGTGAAGAACGTCTTGAGATAGGCCTCGTGGGCCGATCCGGCGATGGCGCCGACTTTCTTGCCCTCGAGATATTCGGGCCGCACGTCCGCCATCACCGCATCGCGCCGCGACACGAAGCGCGCCGGAACGCGGTAATAGGGATCGGTGAAATCGAGCTTGGTGCGAAGCTGCGACGTCATCGCCATCGAGGCGATCACCGCATCGCCGCGGTTGCTGTTGATGGCGTCCACCAGCGTCTCGAACCGCCGCATCTGGACGGTGCAGGTGACCTTGATCTCCTCGCAGATCATCCGCGCGAGATCGACGTTGAAGCCGGCGGGATTGCCGTCGGGGCCGGTAAAGTTGAACGGCGGATAATCGGTCTCGGTCATGAAGCGGATCACGGTCAGGCGCGACAGGTCCGGCCGCTCCGGCCGCCGCCGCGGATCCCAGAACCCCGGCACCGCCTGCGGCGCGGCGGCCTGACGGGCGGCCGGCGGGGGCGTCGACGCAGCAGGCGCAGCGGGTGTCGATGCAGCAGGTGTCGATGCCGCAGGCGCTTGGTCCTGGGCCGCAGCGACCGACACCGCCGCCACGAGCACGACGGCGCCACACCACAGCGCGAGCATCGCAGCACGCACGGAACGGCACGGCGCGGAACGGCCACCTGGCCTGAGATTGAAGGAAAGGCCCATCTGTGATTGCATGATCCGAAGGTTCACGAGCGGGTCTTATAGACCATCCGTGGCCGGATTCGAGTGCCGTTTGTAGCGTGGAGTGCCGGTCGAATGGCCGTAACCAGGGGCGCGAGCGAGAACGGGACCACCGGACCGCCACGCGCTGCGGACCGGACGGCGCGTTTCGGCAACCCTGCGGACTTCATCACGCGCCTGTTCGACCGCCGGGCCGCATCGGAGCCGCCGCGCGCCCGGAGCAGCGAGCCCGGCCCTGCCGCCGAACTCGATTGCCTGCGCCAGATATTCGCTCCGCAAATTCTGGCCTCCGCAGAACGACGCGGCAGGGAGACCAACACCGGCGCGGATCGGGTGCTGATCACGCGCGGGCTGATCGACGAGGCCGACTATCTGCGCCACTTCGCCGCCCACAGCGGCCTCGGGCTGGAAACCTTCGCGGATGTCGGCCGTGGCGACTGCCCACTGCCGGACGACACCATCCATTTCGCCGCGCGGCACGGCTACCTGCCGATCGTCGCGCAGGGCCAACTGGTCTATGTCGTTGCCCCACGCGAATACACCGCCCGGCGCATCGCGCGGCTGATCGCGGCCTGTCCGGAGTTGCGCCCGCGCATCCGCCTCGCCACCGCCGCCGATCTCCACGCCTTCCTCGACCGGGCCAGCGGCGACGTGCTGGCGCGGGTGGCGACGCATGGCCTCGCGGATCGGTTCCCAACATTGTCGGCGGCGCCACGACCGACCGCGCCCAGCACGGTCGCGTCCATGGCGCTATCCCTGGCGCGCAACCTGACGTGGCTCGCGGGTCCGCTCGCTTTGTTCACGCTGGCTCCGATGGCGGTGTTCACCGCAGGCGCGGTGGCTCTGTCGCTGTGGTTCCTGCTGTTCACCAGCCTGCGCCTCGCCGGATGTCTCGTGGCGAAGGAGACGCGGCCGAACCTGCCGCGACTGCCCGACCACGACCTGCCGGTCTACACCGTGATCGCCGCGCTCTATCACGAGGCCGCCTCGGTCGCGCCGCTGATGCGCTCGCTCGACGCCCTCGATTATCCGCGCGAGAAACTCGACATCAAACTCGTGATCGAACCGGACGATCTGCATACCCGCGCCGCTATCGCCCGACTGGGCGCGATGCCGCATGTGCAGGTCATCATCGCGCCCGACGCCGGGCCGCGGACCAAGCCGAAGGCGCTCAACTGCGCGCTGAGTTTCGCGCGCGGCACCTTTCTCACCGTCTACGATGCCGAAGACCGGCCGGAGCCCGGCCAGTTGCGCGCCGCGCTCGACGCCTTCCGCACTCACGATCCGGACGTGGCCTGCGTCCAGGCCAGCCTGTGCATCGACAACACCGCCGACGGCTGGCTGCCGCGCATGTTCACGGCGGAATACGCCGGACAGTTCGATGCTTTCCTGCAGGGCTTCTCCCGTTTCCGGATGCCGCTGCCGCTCGGCGGTTCGTCGAACCACTTCCGCACCGCAGTGCTGCGCGACGCCGGCGGCTGGGATCCCTACAACGTCACCGAGGACGCCGATCTCGGCTTCCGGCTGGCGCGCCGCGGCCACCGCTGCGTGATGTTTCCATCGACCACTTACGAGGAAGCGCCGGTGCGATTTGGCGCGTGGCTGCGCCAGCGCTCGCGCTGGATGAAGGGCTGGATGCAGACCTGGGGCGTGCACATGCGCACGCCGCTGAAGCTGTGGCGCGACGCCGGCCCGAGCGGGTTCTTCACGCTCAACATTCTCGTCGGCGGCAACGTGCTGACGGCGCTGGCGCATCCGCTCCTGCTCGGCGAGATCGTTGTCCGGATCATGCTTGGAGGCAACGGCGTGACGTCGTTCGCCTCGCAACCCTTCGCCGAACTCTATCTGGCCACGGTGGCCGCCGGCTATCTGTCGACGGCCGCCATCGGACTGATCGGACTGGCGCGGCGCGGGCTGTTGCGCGAGGCATGGATTCTGACACTGACGCCACTGTACTGGATCTGCCTGTCGCTGGCGGCATGGCGGGCGCTCTACCAGCTTGTGCGGCGTCCCTATCACTGGGACAAGACCGAGCACGGCCTCGCCCGTCATTCACGGCTGGCGGCACGGCGGCCCGCGCCGGTGGCGCAGCACCCGCTGCGGCGAGCAAGTCAGAGATAGGCGTCAGAGATAGCGTTTCAGATCGGCCGCCGCTTCCTCGGGCTTGCGCTTGAGATCGAACGGACGCACGAAATTGCCCTTGCGGTCCATCAGATAGATCAGCGCGGTGTGATCCATGGTGTAATCGCCGTCCTTCAGCGGAACCTTCTTGGCGTAGACGCGATAGGCCGAGAGCACCTTGGCGATCTCCTCGGGACTGCCGGTCAGCCCCTTGAGATGCGGATCGAAGCTCGACAGATAGTCCTTCATCGCCGCGGCCGTATCGCGCTCGGGATCGACCGAGATGAAATAGGCATTGACCTTGTCGGCGTCGGGGCCCATGGCGCGCAACACCTCCGACATCTCGAACAGCGCGGTCGGGCAAACGTCCGGACAATGGGTGAAACCGAAGAAGACCAGGCTGGGCCGCCCCTGCAGGGATTTCTCCGTGACGACCTGACCGGCCTGATCGGTCAGGCGAAACGGACCGCCGATGGCGGCGGGCGCGGTCGCGCCGCGAAAGCCGCCGACGAGCCACATCGTGACCACCAGCCCGATGGCGAGACTGGCGGCGAACGCCGCGATGACCGCGAGCGGCCGGGTCGTCTTGTCCATGTCGGAGTCCGTTCCTCAAACCTGCTGCAAGGATCGCCGGACCGCATAAGCAGACCCGGCGCGCCGCCTCAACCGGCAGGCACGAATTAAAGCCCCCGGCCGCGCCCGGCAAGCGCTGTCGGCGTCGCATGCCGATCACATCGTGCGGAACAGGTCTCCCGATCGGCGATGTCGATGCGAGGCGCGGTTCGGCCGCTCAGTTCAATGGAGCCCGCCGGCATGCGCGGACGCCTGCGCGTCCATGTAGCATGGGCGATACATGCCGGTCAGTTCACGGCCGCGCAGGAAGATCATCCGGGGCTTGAGGCCGCCGCGCCGCGCGATCCAGCTCCGGATCCGGGCCGGATACATCGCGTAGAGCATGCGGGTCGCCTCGACATTGGTGACCGGCCGGCCACCGCTGCCGGGGTCCCACGCCGCGTGGAATCCGAGGCTGGCGCGCGAGGTCACGCAGATCTTGTCGTGAGGAACCGCACCCAGCACGATGGTGCAGGCCGACGCGCACAGCCCGTCGATCATCACGGTCTCGCCGGTCCCCTTCAGCGCTTCATACTTGTCCACATAGGTGCCGATGCGGCCGCCACGGTCGTCGGAAATGCGGACAACGGCATGGCTTGCGCCCATGCTGCCCAGAAGGAGCATCGCTGCAACAATGGCCGTCAGAAACCGCATGCCCGCCCTGATCCGTTGCGTCATCCCCCCTGCAGGTGATCCACGGAGGCCACATCAGGGTGTTGCGAGTCCGGGTTTTTGTCCAGATCGGGCGGACGCCTCGCGATGAATTCTGCCGCAGTGTTGCCGGCGGGCTGCACCCGCGCGACGATTCCGATGAGCACCATCGCCGACGGCCGCATGTGCGATTTCCGTTGACCGGCATTCGCGCGCCACGGTTCTATCCAGCGGAAACAGGAGACACGTCAGAATGGCGAACGAAGCGGACGTCATTGTCGTCGGCGCGGGACTGGCGGGACTCGTGGCGGCCACCGAACTGGCCGACGCCGGCCGGCGGGTCATCGTCGTCGAACAGGAGGGCGAGCAGAATCTCGGCGGCCAGGCGTTCTGGTCGCTGGGCGGACTGTTCCTGGTCGATACGCCGGAGCAGCGCCGGCTCGGCATCAAGGATTCCCACGCGCTCGCCCTTCAGGACTGGATGGGCAGCGCCGGCTTCGACCGCGACGAGGACCACTGGCCACGCAAATGGGCCGAAGCCTATGTCGCCTTCGCCGCCGGCGAGAAGCGTGACTGGCTGCGCGCGATGGGACACCGGATCTTTCCGGTGGTGGGATGGGCCGAGCGCGGCGGCACCGACGCCATGGGCCACGGCAATTCGGTGCCACGCTTCCACATCACCTGGGGCACCGGCCCCGGCATCGTGGAGCCGTTCGAACGCCGCGCCCGCGCCCATGCCGACAGCGGCCGCCTCGTCTTCAAGTTCCGCCATCGCGTCGATGCCGTCACGCGCAGCGGCGGCGCCGTCACCGGCGTCAGCGGCAAGATGCTTGCGCCCTCGTCGGAGCCGCGCGGCGAAAGTTCCTCGCGCATTGAGACCAGCGATTTCGCTTTCAACGCCCAGGCGGTGATCGTGGCCTCGGGCGGCATCGGCGGCAATCACGATCTGGTCCGCGCCAACTGGCCGCAGCGCCTCGGCCCGCCGCCGCGGCACATGGTGAGCGGCGTGCCGGCCCATGTCGACGGCCGCATGATCGCGATCACCGAAGACGCCGGCGCGCGCGTCATCAACCGCGACCGGATGTGGCACTATGTCGAGGGCGTCCACAACTGGGCGCCGATCTGGCCCGGCCACGGCATCCGCATCCTGCCCGGCCCGTCGTCGCTGTGGTTCGACGCCACCGGCCAGCGCCTGCCGTCGCCGCTCTATCCCGGCTACGACACGCTGGCGCAGCTCGAATACATCATGAAGACGGGCTACGATTATTCGTGGTTCATCCTGACCCAGAGCATCATCAAGAAGGAATTCGGCCTGTCGGGATCGGAGCAGAATCCCGACCTCACCGGCAAGAGCTGGCGGCAGGTGCTGCGCCGCGCCGGGGCCAAGGGCGGCCCCGCGCCCGTCGAAGCCTTCAAGACCAAAGGCGCGGATTTCATCGTCCGCGACAGTCTCGACGATCTCGTCGCCGCCATGAACGCGCTCAGCGGCGAAAGCCTGCTCGATGCCGCCTTCATCCGCCGGCAGATCGAGGCGCGCGACCGCGAGATCGACAATCCCTACGTCAAGGATACCCAGGTCATGGGCATCCACAACGCGCGGCGCTACATCGGCGACAAGCTGATCCGCACCGCCAAGCCGCACAAGATCCTCGACCCTGCCCATGGCCCTCTGATCGCGGTGAAGCTCAACATCCTGACGCGCAAGACGCTGGGCGGGTTCGAGACCGATCTCGACGCCCGCGTGTTCGGGGCCGACGGCAACATCATCCCCGGGCTCTACGCCGTGGGCGAAGCCGCCGGGTTTGGCGGCGGCGGCGTGCACGGCTATCGCGCCCTCGAAGGCACCTTCCTCGGCGGCTGCCTGTTCTCCGGGCGCAATGCGGGGCGGGCGGCGGCGCAAGCGGTTCTCTAGCGGATCCCCGCGCACGGACGGCGGCCCCGTCGGCCGCTGCCGCCTTGCAGGGCGCGACAAAACAGCGCAGTCTGGTCACCCGTAAACCGCCCTTTCCGGGAGACTTTGATGACCGCCGCCGTTCCGCCCGCCGCATCCGGGCCATCCTCGAAGCTCGCCACCGTGCTGCGTGTGACCAGCGGCAACTTCCTGGAGATGTTCGACTTTTTCCTATTTGGCTTCTACGCCACCTACATCGCCAACGCCTTCTTCCCGGCCACCAACGAATTCGCCTCGCTGCTGCTGACCTTCATGACGTTCGGCGCGGGCTTCCTGATGCGCCCGCTGGGCGCGATCATCCTCGGCGCCTACGTCGACCGGGTGGGGCGACGCAAGGGACTGATCGTCACCCTCGCGATCATGGCGGTCGGCACCGTGCTGATCGCATTCGTCCCAGGCTACGCCACCATCGGCCTGCTCGCTCCGGCGCTGGTGCTCACCGGCCGGCTGCTGCAGGGCTTCTCCGCCGGCGTCGAGCTTGGCGGCGTGTCGGTCTATCTCGCCGAAATGGCCCCGCCGGACCGCAAGGGCTTTTACGTCAGCTGGCAATCGGGCAGCCAACAGGTGGCGATCATCGTCGCGGCCGCCATCGGCTACGCCCTCAACAGCCTGCTGATGCCGCAGACCATGGCGGACTGGGGCTGGCGCATCCCGTTTCTGATCGGCTCGCTGATCGTACCGTTCATCTTCGTCATCCGCCGCTCGCTGGAGGAGACGGAAGCGTTCCTCGCGCGCAAGCATCACCCGACGCTGGGGGAAATCTACGCGTCGATCCTGAGCAACTGGCGGATCGTTCTCGCCGGCATGCTGCTGGTGGTGATGACCACGGTGTCGTTCTATCTCATCACCGTTTACACCCCGACTTACGGCAAGAGCGTGCTGAAACTCTCCATCACCGATTCCCTGGTGGTGACGTTCTGCGTTGCGCTCTCGAATCTGTTCTGGCTGCCGGTGATGGGCGCGTTGTCCGACCGCATCGGCCGTCAGCCGATCCTGCTCGCCTTCACCGTGCTGACCATCCTCACCGCCTACCCTGCTTTGGCGTGGCTGGTGACCGCCCCCTCGTTCCAGCGGATGCTGGTGGTGGAGCTGTGGCTGTCGTTCCTCTATGCCAGCTACAACGGCGCCATGGTGGTGGCGCTGACCGAGATCGTGCCCGCCAGCGTGCGCACCGTCGGCTTCTCGCTGTGCTACAGCCTCGCCACCGCGTTGTTCGGTGGCTTCACGCCGGCCGTGTCGACCGCGCTGATCGAACTCACCGGCGACAAGGCCGCGCCGGGCCTGTGGATGACCTTCGCCGCGATCTGCGGTCTCGCCGCGACGCTGATGGTCTATCGCGGCGGCGAGGCCAGACGCCTCGTCACCGCCGCCGCGGCCTAGCCGCGGCGCGCGTCAAAACCCGATCCAGTAGGAGTCGATTTCGCGCACCCGGTTGCCCCAGTCGAATTCCTTGTCGGCGCCGAACGACGGCGCCTTCGACAGGTCCTCGTCGGTCATGAGGGTGGTGAGTTCATAGGCCTCGATGGCGGGATTGTATTTCATGCTCGCCCACGGCAGCGGGCGATAATCCTCGCCGACGCCGAGAAAGCCGCCGAAGCAGAGCACAGCATAGGCAACGTTGCCGGTGGCCTTGTCGATCATCAGACGCTTGATCGAACCGATCTTGCGGCCGTCGGCATTGAACACGCGCGTGCCCTCGACCCGGTCGCTGGCGATCAGACGATGGGGCTGGGATTCGGATTGAAGCTTGATGGTTTCCGCGGGCATGCGAACCTCCTGACAATGAGGTTCCCGACCGCATTACGATCTGGCGCACCATTGCGCGGGTCCGGACCGGACTGCGGAACGAGGACCAGTGAGCCGGCGACGCACAGGATACGATCCGGCGCAACCGGCAACGGCATCAATACATTATCATTCTAGCACGAAAGACTGCCGGTCAACAGCCGCGATCCGTCTTGTCCGCCGCCCGATGGAACCGACATTCACAGCCGGATCAGGAGCGCGCGGAGCGAATCTGTTCCGGCGCAAGGCCGGGCGAGCCTTGCTCCGTCTCTTGGCCCGCCTGCTCGGCGGCACGGATCAGCGCCACGATGCGCGCGGACAACGGCGCTGTCAGCCCGTGGCGGTGCGCGAGCGCGACGATAGCGCCCTGCAGATGATCGATCTCGGTGCGGCGGCCGCGCTGCAGATCCTCCCACATCGACGAGCGCGCTTTCGGATCGATCTTCACCATCGACGCCGCGACCTTGTGGAACAGCGCATCGGGCAGCTTCAGAATAAGCGGCGTGAACGCGACCGGCAGCGGGGTGGTGGACACCGGCGCGATGCCTTCAGCCTTCAGCACGGTGAGCGCCTCGCTGATCTGATCGGCCAGCAGCACGCGCCAGGCGCGCTGCCCAAGCTGCTCGCGCAGCGGTAGGCCGGACAGCGCGTTGAGCGCGTTGTTGAGATTGACCAGCAGCTTGCCCCATTGCACGCCGGCGATGTCGTCCACCGCACGAAACACCAGATCCGGCTGCGACAGCCGCCGCGCGGTGTCGGCGTCGTCGCGCTCCAGCAGGATGGCGCCGGAGGTGGCGCGATGGAAACGCCCCTCGCCGAGGGAGAGCACATTGAACGGCACCATGCCGGCGAGCACGCGATGATCCGGCAGCGCCCTGCGCAGCACCGCGACATTGCCGGTGCCGTTCTGCAGGCTGACGATGACAGCGCCCTTGCGCGCATGCTGCGCGATCAGGTGCGCCATCGCCGCGGTGTCGTCGCTTTTCACGGTGACGAGAACAATATCCGCGCCGGCGAGACACGCCGGATCGGGCGACAGCGTGATCTCCGCGCTGTTGAGACGATGGTCAAGCCCCTCGTAACTCGTGATGCGAAGGCCGTGCCGCTCGATGTCGTCGATCACCCGCGGCCGCGCCAGCAGCGAGACGCGGTGGCCGCCCGCGCGCAGCATGCCGCCGATGAAGCAGCCGACGCTCCCCGCCCCCGCGATCGCAACGCTTGCCGATGTGCCCATCCGCCCCCGCGTCACGCCTTGCGGTATGGCAGCGCCGGACCATCGAGCTTGCGCAAGCCCGGCTCGCGGCGTTCGAGCCACCAGCCGTATTGCTGCGGCCACGAATCGAAGGTGCCGTCGCCGATCTCACCCTTGGTGTCGGCCAGCGCCAGCTCGGCATGAAGCGGCCAGTTCGGATCGAACAGCGCCTCGCGCCCGATCGCCACCAGATCCGCCTTGCCTTCGACGACGAGCGCTTCCGCCTGCTGCGGATGCAGGATCAGCCCCACCGCCATGGTGGCGATCTCCGCGTCGCGGCGAACCTGCTCGGCGAACGGCACCTGAAAGCCGTAGCCGCGCGGAATCCGCGCCGCGGTGGCCGATCCCATCAGGCCGCCCGACGAACAGTCGATCACATCGACGCCGCGCGCCTTGGCCTCACCCACGAACGCAAGGGTGTCGGCCATATCGAGGCCGCCCTCGACGCCGTCGACAGCGGAGATGCGGACGAACAGCGGCCGCTCCGACGGCCATGCGGCGCGCACCGTGGTGATGATCTCCAGCGGGAATGTCATGCGGCCGGCGCGGTCGCCGCCATAGGCATCGCTGCGCTTGTTGGACAGCGGCGACAGGAACTCGTGCAGCAGATAGCCATGGGCGCAGTGCACTTCGAGCACGTCGAAGCCCGCCTCCACCGCCCGCAGCGTCGCCCGCCGCCAGTCCTCGCGCAGACCCTGCAATTCGGGGACGGTGAGTTCGTGCGGCATCAGCCAACCGTCATCCATGGCAATCGCGCTCGGCGCGACGATGGCCCATGGCTTATCTCCGCGCGCGATATCCTGGGCGGTCAGCGCAGCATTGCCGAACCACGGCCGCTGCATGCTGGCCTTGCGGCCGGCATGCGCCAGTTGAATCGCCGGCACCGCGCCGTTGGCTCGGAGGAAGGCGGCGATGCGCTTGAGCGGCGCGATCTGCCCGTCGTTCCACAGGCCGAGGTCGCCATGGGTGATGCGGCCGGCGGCGCTGACCGCGACGGCCTCCGTCATCACGATTCCGGCTCCGCCCTGGGCGAATTTGCCGAGATGAACCAGATGCCAGTCGTTGGCCACGCCGTCGTCGGCCGAATACTGGCACATCGGTGAAATCACGATCCGGTTGCGCGCGGTGACATTGCGGAGGGTGATCGGGGTGAACAGACGGGAACGCGACATCGAACCTCTTCCGGTCGGGGGAATCGGCGGCCTCTCATCAACGCGGCCGGGGAAACCAACACAGCGGCAGCCGTTCCTCCACAGGGAACAATCTGTGCGACGGCGGCGCGAGAACTGGAGCGGGCGAAGGGAATCGAACCCTCGTATGCAGCTTGGGAAGCTGCCGTTCTACCATTGAACTACGCCCGCGCGGGGTGACCTTAGCCACACCCTGCCGTCCGCCGCAAGATGGTTGCGGCGGCGGAATCCGGGTGGCGACGGATGTGGAAAAGAGCGAGATTTCCCGGCCCGACGCAGGATAGCCATGGCAGGGTGAGGCGCAGGATGACAACCGCTCTTGCATTGTTCGACACCGCCATCGGACGTTGCGGCATCGCCTGGGGCGAGCGCGGCGTGCTCGGCGTTCAACTGCCGGAAGCCGGCGACGGGCACGCCCGCGCCCGCCTGGCGCAAAAGGCGCCGGGCGCGAAGGAAGCCCCCATGCCGGACGACATCCGGCAGGCCTGCGCCGCGATGACGCGGCTGCTCGACGGCGAGGCGACGGACCTCGGCTTCATTCGCGTCGACATGAGCGAGGTGGCGGCGTTCAACCGCAGCGTCTACGACATCGCCCGCACCATCGGCCCCGGCGAAACCCTGACCTATGGCGAGATCGCCACCCGCCTCGGCGACAAACTGCTGTCACGCGCGGTGGGCAAGGCGCTGGGAGAGAATCCGTTTCCCATCGTCATTCCCTGCCACCGGGTGCTGGCGGCCAATGGCAAGACCGGCGGCTTCTCCGCCAATGGCGGCGTCGCCACCAAATTCCGGATGCTCGCCATCGAACGCGCGCGGATTACGCCGCCGAAGACGGACGATGCGCCGATGCTGTTCGATCCCGGCCTGTCCATCGCCCCGCGCCGCCAGCGCCGGTAGACACGGGTCCGCCCTCGCGCCGCCCCGGGGACGCATCGATCCGTCGCATTTGAATCGCCTTGTCGGCTTTAACCTTACCGGCCGCTGCAAGTGGATGATTCAATAATGCCACATTTGCCCGCGCCGCACGACGCTATGACTTTCGCCTCGGGGGATCGGAAGGTGAAGCATGAGCGTGACAGACCTTGCAGCATGCGATGCGGTGACGACATTCGGCCAGCGCCGGATCGCGCCGCGCGCCTGTATCATCGACGCCAAGCGGCATATCCGCACCTTTCTCGGCGAGGCGCTTGACGAACTCGGCTTCATCACCTGCGCGGGCGCGGGGGCGGACGATCTGCGCACGCTTGTGGACACCCACCTGCCGGATCTCGTCGTGCTGGGGCTGCCGAAAGACGGCATCGAAGCGGACGACATTTTCAGGAGTCTCGGCGCAGGACGCTACGACGGCCAGGTGCTGCTGATCGGGCCGAAGGATTCGCATGTCATGACGGCGATGCGCCAGCTCGGCGACGAATGCGGCGTGGCGTTGCTGCCGCCGCTCGCCACGCCGTTCAGCGCCGAGGGATTACGCGCGGGCGTGGCGACGCTACTGCCACAGCAGGCGCCGCCCAGCCCCGCGGTGGATGTCGCCGAGGCGCTCAAGGCCGGGTGGCTGGAACTATGGTACCAGCACAAGATCGACGTGCGCACCCTCGCGCCGCGCGGCGCGGAGGCATCGATCCGCCTGCGCCATCCAGCCTGGGGCGTGGTCCCGCCGGCGACCTTCATTCCCGACGACGCCGATCCGCAGTTTCGCAGCCTGTCGGACTTCGTCGTCGGCCGCGCGCTCGACGACTGGCACTATTTCATCGACCGGCGCGGGCCGGTGGAGCTGTCCGTCAACCTGCCCATCGGCGTTCTGGAAGACCGGGACGCGGTCAGCCAGCTCTGCCGCCGCATGCCCGATCATCCGGCGTTCGCGGGATTGATCGTCGAGATCAAGGCCAGCGAGATGATCGACAACATCGACCTCGCGATCGACGCGGCGCGGCGCATGCGATTTCACAACATCGCGCTCGCCATCGACGATCTCGGCACGGACTGGCCGTGCTTCCTCGATCTGCCGAGCTTTCCGTTCGTCGAGATCAAGGTGGATCGCGCCTTCGTCACCGGCTGCGCCGACGACCGTCTCAAGCAGGCGGTCTGCCGCCGCATTCTCAGCCTCGCCGGCGGCATGGGCGCGCGCACCGTCGCCAAGGGCGTCGAGACGCGATCCGACCTGCTCGCCGCGCACGCGCTGGGCTTCGACCTCGCGCAGGGACATCTGTTCGGCAAACCCGCCAATGCGCGAAAGTTCGCCCGCGCCGCGCTGGCGAGCCCGGCGGGCGTGCTGCAACAACCCTAGGTCTCTCCGGGACTATCCGGCCGGCGCCGGCCGCGCTTTCGGATTCCAGTCGGTGAAGCGCACCGCGGCGGCGGCGAGAACCCCGAGCAGGATCATGGAGGCCGCGGCCAGCCAGAAAAACTCCGTGCTGGTCGCGCCGCGCTGCATCAGCCACCATCCGCCGGCCACTACGAAGATCAGCCGCGCGGTTTGCGCCAGCACCGGACCCAGCACCTTCGCCGCGCCCTGCGACGAAAAATAAAGCGAGATCGACAGGCCGATGAAGGCGAACAGCGGCCCCACGGTGGACAGATATTGCCGGCCGGCGGCGCGCACCGCGGCGTTGTCGGTGAAAAGATTCACCCACAGATCAGGGAAAATCGCGAAGATCATGCCGGCCAATCCCACCGCGGCGAACGACACGCCGCCGCCGATCCAGGCAATCCGCCGCGCCCGCGCGATGCGCCCGGCACCGATCGCCATGCCGATCATCGGCACCGAGGCGATGCCCACCGCGAACGCCAGCGACGTCAGCATGAATTCCAATCGTGCGCCGATGCCGTAGCCGGCGAGCACCTCGGTGCCGAGGCTCGCCAGCATGCGCGTGAACACCGTGATCGACAGCACCACCTGCAGCGGCGAGAAGCAGGCCACCGCGCCGACCTTGAGGATGTCGTAGAACATAGCGCCCTGCAGGCGGATGCGCCGGACGCTCAGCTTCACCCGGCTGCGGCCGGAAAGCAGATACCACGCCATCACCGCCGCGCCGGTCGCAAACGCGATCAGGGTGCCGGTGGCGACGCCGCGCATGCCGAACGACGGCACCGGACCGAGGCCGAGACCCAGAATGCCGCCGAGCAGAATCTGCAGCAACGCGGAGGCGAGCACCATCGCCGACGGCAGCCGCATGTTGCCGGTACCGCGCAGCAGCGCCGCCAGCGTGTTCATGATCCATGGAATGACCGCGCCGCCGAACAGGATCTGGGTATAGGCGATGGCCTCGTCGAGCACGCGGCCCTGCCCACCCAGCAGCGCCAGCAGCTTCGGCCCGAACACCAGCATGCCGATCATGAACACCAGCCCGAAACAGATGCCGATGGTCAGGCCATGGACCGCCAGCGTCGCCGCGCGCGCCGCATCGTTGGCCCCCAGCGCCCGCGCGACGGCCGACGCCACCCCGCCGCCCATCGCGCCGCCGGACATGGTCATCATCAGGATGACGAAGGGAAACACCAGTGCCATCGCCGCCAGCGGCTCGACACCGAGGCGGCCGATATAGGAGGTCTCGGCGATCACGACGCAGGTGCCGGCCGTCAGCGCCACCACATTCGGCGCCGCGAGTTTCAGCAGGGTGGGAAGGATCGGACGGTCCAGCAACGGATTGGCGTATGTCCGCCGCGGCGGCTCCCGCCCTTCCGCCACCGCGGATACCTCAGCCCCACCGAGTTCGGACATTCACTCCCCCGGGCGGCCGATTGGCATCGTTGCCGGTGACGGCCGCCCGGCAAAAGCCATAGCATCGAATGTCAGGCGGACAACACGCTGCCCGCGCATGCCACCTGTTCCCGGCACACCATGCCGGTGCCGGCAAATCCGCAATGCGGAACTAGCTTTTGAAATGCTTCGACAGCTTCAGGCCCTGGCCCTGATAGTTCGAGGCGATGCGCTGGCCGTAGAGCGCATCGGGGCGCGACAGCATCTTCTCATACACAAGACGGCCGACGATCTGGCCGTGCTCGAGAATGAAGGGCACCTCGCGCGAGCGCACTTCCAGCACCGCGCGCGAGCCCTGCCCGCCCGCGCCGGCATAGCCGAAGCCCGGATCGAAGAAGCCCGCGTAATGCACGCGGAATTCACCGACCAGCGGATCGAACGGGACCATCTCCGCAGCGAAGTCGGGCGGCACCTGCACCGCCTCCTTGGACGCGAGGATATAGAACTCGCCGGGGTCGAGGATCAGGCTGCGATCGGACCGGGCGCGGATCGGCTCCCAGAATTCCTCCACCGCGTAGCCGGCGCGGCGATCGATATCGACCACGCCGGTGTGACGCTTGGCGCGATAGCCGACGAAGCCGTCGGAGTCCGCGCCGGACAGATCGACGCTCAGCGCGACGCCGCCGGCGAGATCGGCCATGTCCGCGTCCACCAGCCGCTCCGCCTCATGCAGCGCGGAGAGCTCATCGTCGTCGAGCAGCGGATGGCCGGTGCGGAAGCGGACCTGCGACAGCCGCGAGCCTTCGCGCAGCAGGACGGGAAACGTCTTGGGGCTGATCTCGGCATAGAGCGGGCCGTGATAGCCGGCGCCGATCATGTCGAAGCGGCGGGTGCCGTCGGCGATGACACGGGTGAACACGTCGAGCCGCCCGGTCGAGCTTTTCGGATTGGCGGCGGCGGCGATCGCCGGCGGCAGCGCGAGGCTTTCGAGCAGCGGCACGATGTAGACGCAGTTGGTCTCCAGCACCGCGCCGTCCGACAGGTCGATCTCGTGCAGCTTCAATTCGTCGATGCGCTGCGCCACGGTGCAGTCCGGCCCCGGCAGGAAACTCGCACGCACGCGATAAGCCATCGCGCCGAGCCGCAGGTCGAGGCTGGCCGGCTGGATCTGGCTTTCGACGAAATCATATTCGGGCAGGATCAGGCCGGCGTCGGCCATCGCCGCGATCATGCGGTCCGGCAGGATGCCCGTGGCGTCGGCTGGCAGGGTGAACGGCACCTCGGCGGTCCTCGTCTGAAATCTGTCCCGGTCTGGCGGCCCGACAATGCAGAAAGCCAATAAACACGGGTATCCGATGCAACGCTTGACGGAAAGGCCATGCGGGACTAAGGGTGGCACTTATCCCGTGGTCATTTGAGCCGGCCGGCTTGCAGCCACGTTAAATAACTCGCTAAACAGGCCGGGGACATTAAGTGATCCCGGCCTGTCGTATCCAGCAATGGATTCAAGGCCGGTTTTTTTGTGCCCGTCGCAAGGCGCGCACGATGGAGCGCACATGTCCGACACCACGTCCCGATCTTCCGCCCCCGCCTATCGTCCCGAAACCCGCCTGGTGCATGGCGGCACGCTGCGCTCGCAATACGGCGAGACCTCGGAGGCGCTGTTCCTGACCCAGGGCTTCGTCTACGACACCGCCGAGCAGTGCGAAGCGCGCTTTACCGGGGCCGATCCCGGCTTCCTGTATTCGCGGTTCTCCAATCCGACGGTGGCGATGTTCGAGCAGCGCATGATCGAGCTCGAAGGCGCCGAGGCCGCGCGCGCCACCGCTACCGGCATGGCCGCGGTCACCACCGCGATCCTCGCTCCGCTCAAGGCCGGCGATCACGTCGTCGCGGCCAAGGCGCTGTTCGGCTCCTGCCGCTACGTGGTCGAGGACCTGCTGCCGCGCTACGGCATCGACTCCACGCTGGTGGACGGCCACGACCTCGATCAGTGGCAGAAGGCGATGCGCCCCAACACCAAATCGTGCTTCCTCGAAAGCCCGACCAACCCGACCCTCGACGTGGTCGATATCGCCGCCGTGGCCGAGATCGCCCATCACGCTAACGCGCGGCTGATCGTCGACAACGTGTTCGCGACGCCGATCTGGCAGAGCCCGCTCGCGCTCGGCGCCGATGTGGTGGTCTATTCGGCCACCAAGCACATCGACGGACAGGGGCGCTGTCTCGGCGGCGTCATCCTGTCGTCGCAGGCCTTCATCCAGGACCACATCCATATGTTCCTGCGCCAGACCGGCCCGTCGATGTCGCCGTTCAACGCCTGGGTGCTGCTGAAGGGCCTCGAAACCCTGAGCCTGCGCGTGCGGGCGCAGACCGAAAGCGCCGCCGCCATCGCCGATGCGCTGGCGAGCCATCCGAAGATCGCGCGCCTCGTCTATCCCGGCCGCGCCGACCATCCGCAGGCGGCCATCGTCAAGAAGCAGATGCGCGCCGGCTCGACCATGATCGGCTTCGAAGTCAAGGGCGGCAAGGCAGCGGCGTTCCGCACGCTGAACGCGCTGAAGCTCGCCAAGATCTCCAACAATCTCGGCGACGCCAAGAGCATCGTTACCCATCCGGCGACCACGACGCACCAGCGCCTCACCCCGGAGGCCCGCGCCGAACTCGGCATCGGCGAGGGCTTCATCCGGTTCTCAGCCGGTCTCGAACACAAGGACGACCTGATCGAGGACCTGACGGCGGCGCTGGAGAAGGCGTGAACTCGGCGTCATTGCGAGGCGCGCAAGCGACGGAGCCATCCAATCCCTTCCTCAAGAGTGGATTGCTTCGCTTCGCTCGCAATGACGGTATTGCAACGTTCACATCGGCCGGAAGGTCATGACATTGCTGGGGACATCGATGCCGGCTTTCACCTTCCCCACCGACGCGATGATGACGTCGCCGAGCAACTGGGCGAAGCAGGCGTAGCCCCAGTCGTTCATGTGCAGGCCGTCGCCGATCACGAATTTGTCGAACGGCAGCTTGTCGTCCTCGTGCCATTGCCGCATCACCTCGAAACGCGGAAACAGCGGCACGTTGCGGAGCCTGGCCACCTCGGCCATCAGCTTCACCATCTGCCCGGCATTGTCGGGCCGGGCGGTGACGGCGGGAACATATTGCGGATCGATCAGCACCACGTCGATGCCGCGGGCCTGAAGCCGGGCGATACCGTCCTCCACCAGCGCCGTGGTCGCCGCGACGTCGCTGGCGCTGCCCTTGACCACAGTGTTGGTGCCAAGCTGCCAGATCACCAGATCGGGATCGGCATCGAGCACCGCCGCCTGAAGTTGCGCGACCATTTCCGGCGCATCCTGTCCTCCCCGGCCGCGATTGATGATGGTGATGTCGGCGGTGGGAAAAGCGCGGCGCAACTGATCGGCGAGACGGCTCGGATAAGTATAGGCCAGCGACGACGTGCCGAAGCCCACGGTCGTCGAGGAGCCGAAGGCGACGATGGTGACCGGATCGCCGGCGGCAATGCGGCGCGCCACCCGCGGCAGCGAACCCAGGGTGGCGGGAAGCCCCTTGGCTGGCAGGCACGGCACACGGGAGAGAATGTCGCCGGCATCCCGGGCGGCGCTCTTCGCGGCCTCGATGGCCTTGGTCGCGAGACCCTTGGGCGCCGGCGCGCGCGGTGGCGCCGCATCCGGCGCGGCGGATTGCGCCGAACCGTATTGCGGCGTCAAGACCAGCCACAGCACCGTAGCCATGGTGACCGCGACGCCGGACCGACCGGCCGCGGCCATCAGCGCTGGATCCTCAATTCGGCCGGGTTGATGCGCGCGGCCTCGATGATCTGGGTGGCGAGCGCGCGGCCGATGCAGTCGTGCACGCGCTTGGCCATGCCGAGGCCGTGAACCGGGCCGAACAGGTCGAAATCGCCGGCCTCGTTCCAGTGCCGCATGATCGCGAAGCGGTCGAACATCGGAATCTCGAACTCCTGCGCCACCACGCGGATCGTATCGTTGTAGGGCGAGACCGACAGCATCGTCTCCATGCGCGGGTTGTACTGCAGGTTCATCATCAGCGCGTCGGTCCCCGCCTTCTGCAGCGTGGTGACGCCTGCCTCCAGCGCGGTGCGAAAATCGTCGGGATCGATCGCCCGCATGGCATCCACCGTGCCGGTCTGCCAGATCACCAGCGCCGGCTTCTGTTCCTGCGGCCATTTCGCCAGCAGCGCGCTAAAGCCCTCGGCGACCTCCGAGGCGAGTTTCTTGGGCCGCAATTCGGTGCGTACCATGACGGCGACACCCGGCAGCCGTTCGCGCAACGCGGCCTCGAGCCGCGCCGGATAGGACGCCGCCACGCCGTCGGACCCGGCCAGCGCCGACGAGCCGCTGCCGATCACCAGGATATTGAGCCGCTTGTCGCCCTGCACCGCCGCGGCGACTTTCGGCAGCGTGCTCTCCGTCGCCAGCAGATAGGCCGGCGCGACGCAGGCGGGGACGTCCTCGGCGCGCGCGAAAGACGCCGCCCAGACCATCACCGCCACAGCCGCCAGCACCCGCTTCATGATCCGCCTCCGGCGAGATCGGCATCGCCCTCCGCGCTTTTTGCGCGCCTGTCGCCCTTGCCCACCTCGCGCTTGTACCACGAAAACAGCCCCGCGGCGGCACTCATGATGACGATGCCAACGAGGCTGACGGCGAAATGCATCCACGCCCCGCCCGACACCTCGGCCAGAACGAAGTGGCCGGCGAAGGCGAGGAACACGCCGAGGCAGAAAATCTCCAGCGAATGCTGGCCGCAGCGGATGAGCGGCCGCAGCCACGGCGACTTCAGGCCCGGCCAGTCCTTCGGCAGGAACCGCACCGTGATCGCCGCCAGCGCCAGGAAGTGCACAAAGCGCAGCACGTCGAGATCGGTCTTGTTGATCGGATACATCCAGCTTTCGAGCCAGCGCGGCATGTAGACGTTGAGGCGCGGCACATGCCAGGTCAGCGTCACGCAGAACGCGAACACCAGATAGGCGATGCACAGCCACAGGGTGACGTTGGACGACAGGATGCGCCCCATCCGCGCCGCGCCACCGAGCGCGCACCATGCGCCGAACACGAACAGCAGCTGCCAGGCGAACGGATTGAAGAACCACGCCCCACTCGGATAGGCCGGCAGATAGAGACCGAACTGCCAGGTGATGGCGTAGAGCACCACCGACAGCGCCAGCGTGACGTCCGGCCGTCGCAGCATCGACCACAGGATCAGCGGCAGGAACATCATCAGCACGATGTAGAGCGGCAGCACGTCCATGTTGACGGGCCGGAACTTGAGCAGCAGCGCCTGCACGATGGTGACGTCGGGCTGCTTGAGAAAATCGAGGATGCCCATTTCCTCGGCGTAGAGCGGATTGTCGAAGCGGGTCGCGACGTAGGAAATCTCGGCGAGATAGATCGTGAACAGGAAGACGTGAGCCACGTAAATCTGCCACACCCGCTTGAAGATGCGTGCCCCCGCCACCACGACGCCCCGCTCCAGCATGGCCCGGCTGTAAACGAATGCCGCCGTATAGCCCGAGATAAAAATGAAAATCTCGGTGGCGTCGCTGAAGCCGTAATTGCGGATGGTGAACCAGGTCAGGATGTTCGGCGGCAGATGGTCGATGAAGATCAGCCACAGCGCCAGCCCGCGAAACAGATCGAGGCGCAGTTCGCGTTCGCCCGCCGCCACCGGCAGGGCCGTGGTCATGACGGGCGCGGCAGCCGTGCCGATCGGATCGGGGGTCTCGGTGGTCACAAGCGTCATTCGGTTCCGTGCTGGTCCGACAGGTCGGCAATCGGGGCGGAGACCACCGGGGCGATCCTCTTACGCAAGATTGCACCAGGCCGCAAATTGCAGGCTTTCAAATGGACAGCCGCCGGGAAGCATGCTCGATACCAACGTTGTTGAAACAATGGTCATTGCGGCGCGCATCATGTCGCGGGCGGCCGCGGGTCGCGCTGCCGCCCGGCCGCCGATCATGTTATCCTGATTGCTTCACCGTGGACCGAACCGATGTATCGTACCGTGACCCGCCAGATCGAAGTCACCGTCAGGCCGAACTTCCTGCCGGAACGCTCGTCCTCCGAACAGGGCCGGTATTTCTGGGCCTACACCATCGTGATCGTCAATGCTGGCACACAAACCGTGCAGCTGATGACGCGGCACTGGCTCATCACCGATGCGGCGGGGCGCCTGCAGGAAGTCCATGGCGAAGGCGTGGTGGGGGAACAGCCGATCCTCGAACCCGGCGAGCGGTTCGAATACACCAGCGGCGTGCCGCTGACGACGCCGTCCGGGTTCATGACCGGCAGCTACCGGATGGTGAGCGAGGACGGCGAGCCGTTCGACATCGCGATCCCGGCATTCTCGCTGGACAGTCCCGATTTCAAGCGAACGCTGAATTAAGCCGGATCCGCGTCAGACTGTGGCTCCACCCCGGCCTCGTCCGGCGTGAATTCGTAGACCGAACTGCAGAACTCGCAGGTGACCACCACCTTGCCGTTCTCCACCATGTCGGCGCGGTCCTGCGGCGTGAAGCGCGCCAGCATGCCGGCCACTGCGTCGCGCGAACACGCACACTGCGCGCCGATCGCCTGCGTCGGAAACACCCGCACGCCGCGTTCGTGAAACAGCCGGAACAGCAGCCGCTCGCCGGACAGATCCGGATCGATCAGCTCGATATCCTCGATGGTGGCGAACAGCGAACGGCTTTCGGCCCAGGCATCATCCTCCGGCACCGTATGCGCAATCGTGCCCTCAGGCGCATCGCCGGGATGCAGGTCGCTCTGGCGGACGCGCTCCGGCGCCTTGGGCAGGAACTGCATCAGCATGCCGCCGCCGCGCCAGCGATGCCGCGGGCCGTCGCCGCCGCCGCGAAATTCCTCGCCGACCGCAAGCCGCACCCGGGTCGGAATCTGTTCCGACCGCAGAAAATATTCATGCGCGGCATCTTCGAGATTGCCGCCCTCCAGCGCCACGAGCCCCTGATAGCGGCTCATGTCCGGCCCCTGATCGATGGTCATCGCCAGATGACCGCGCCCGAGCAGCGCCGCGGAATCCTGCCCCGGCACGAGCCGCGCGGCATGGAAGCGGGCATAGGCCCGCAGGCTGCCGGGCGCGCGGAAATCCACCACGATCAGCGACACCGGACCGTCGCTCTGGGTCTGCAGGATGAAGCGGCCATCGAATTTCAGCGCGGAGCCGAGCAGTGTGGTCAGCACGATGGCCTCGCCGAGCAGCTTGCCCACCGGCGCCGGATAATCATGCTTGGTCAGGATCTCGTCGAGGGCCGGACCCATCTTGGTCAGACGGCCGCGCACGTCGAGCGCAGCCACCTCGAACGGCAGCACGGCATCATCCACCGGCGTGGCGGATGGCGCGCGGATTTGGCTTTCGGGAGTCATCGGCAGGCTTTCTCGGGTCACAAACACGCTGGTCAGGGCGGCAGGCAAACCGGCCCGGTTTGTCTGCCGCGACAAGACTCTGGTCGCTCGGGGATCACGTCCGCATCATATAGGACGCTTCGCCCGGCAAAAAAGGCCCGCTTACCAGCGCTAGCCGATCGCGCCGAGGCACCAGGCCAGAATGCCCTTCTGCGCATGCAGGCGGTTTTCCGCCTCGTCGAACACCACCGACTGCGGCCCGTCGATCACGTCGTCGGTGACCTCGTCGCCGCGATGGGCGGGCAGGCAATGCATGAAGATAGCATCGGGCTTGGCCAGCGCCATCAGCCTGGCGTTGACCTGATAAGGCTTGAGCAGGTTGTGACGATGCTCGCCCTCCTTGTCGCCCATCGACACCCAGGTGTCGGTGACGACGCAATCGGCGTCGCGCACCGCCTCGTCCGGCCGCGTTCCGATGACGACCGGCGCGCCGGCGGCCTTGATCCAGTCCTTGAGCATCTTGTTGGGGGCATATTCCGGCGGCGTCGCGACGCGCAGGGTGAAGCCGAAGCGCTCCGCCGCATGGGCCCACGACGCCAGCACGTTGTTGTCGTCACCGGTCCACGCCACCGTGCGGCCCTTGATCGGGCCGCGATGCTCCTCGAACGTCATCACGTCCGCCATCACCTGGCAGGGATGCGAGCGGCGGGTCAGGCCGTTGATGACGGGCACGGTGGCGTTGGCGGCAAGCTCCACCAGCGCGTCGTGATTGAGGATGCGGATCATGATGGCGTCGACGAAGCGCGACAGCACCCGCGCGGTGTCGGCGATGGTTTCGCCGCGGCCGAGCTGCATCTCCGCGCCGGTCAGCATGATGGCTTCGCCACCGAGCTGGCGCATGCCGACATCGAACGACACGCGGGTGCGCGTCGACGGCTTGTCGAAGATCATCGCCAGCGTCTTGTCGGCGAGCGGCTTCTCGGTCAGGTCGCCGGCCTTGCGCCTGTTTTTCATCGCAATGCTGGCATCGAGGATCGCACGGAGCTCTGCGGTCGGCGTCTCGGACAGATCGAGGAAGTGGCGAGGAGATGCGCTCATCACACAGCCTCACGCCGCAGCGGCGCGCGCGACAGCTTCGCGCACGCCCGGTCGAGCCGCGACACGGCATCGTCGATTTCAGCCTCGGTGACGACCAGCGGCGGCAACAGTCGCACCACGTTCTCGCCCGCGCCGACCGTGAGCAGCTTTTCCTGCCGCAACGCGCCGACAAGATCGCCGGCGGGGACCACCGCCTTGAGGCCGATCAGGAGGCCGTCGCCGCGCACGTCGCTCACCACATCGGGATAACGATCGACGATCGAGGCCAGCTTCTGCTTCAGCAGCACCGAGATACGCTGCACCCGCTCGAAAAATCCCGGCGCCAGCATCACGTCGAGCACGGCGTTGGCGGTGGCGACCGCCAGGAGATTGCCGCCGAAGGTCGAGCCGTGGGTGCCCGGCGTCATGCCCGCCGCCGCCGCAGCGGTGGCAAGGCACGCGCCCATCGGGAAGCCGCCGCCGAGCGCCTTGGCCAGCGCCATGATGTCCGGCTCGACGCCAGTCTTTTCATACGCGAACAGCGTGCCGGTGCGGCCCATGCCGGTCTGCACTTCGTCGAACACCAGCACCAGCTTGTGATCGTCGCACAGTTGCCGCAGCGCGCGGAAGAACATCGGCTCGGCGGCGCGCACGCCGCCCTCGCCCTGCCACGGCTCGATCAGGATGCCGGCGGTGTGCGGCCCGATGGCCTTCTTGACCGCATCGAGATCGCCGAGCGGCACCTGATCGAAGCCATCGACCCGCGGCCCGAAGCCTTCGAGATATTTCTGCTGCCCGCCCGCCGCCAGCGTCGCCAGCGTGCGGCCGTGGAACGCCCCCTCGAAGGTGATCAGGCGATAGCGCTCGGGCCGGCCGTTGACCGCCTGGAATTTGCGCGCAAGCTTGATCGCGGCTTCCATCGCCTCCGCGCCGGAATTGCAGAAGAACGCCACGTCGGCGAAGCTCGCCTCGCACAGGCGCGCCGCCAGCCGCTCGCCTTCCGGAATCGTGAACAGGTTGGACACGTGCCACAGCTTGGCCGCCTGCGCCTGCAGCGCCGCAACCAGATGCGGATGCGCATGGCCGAGCGCGTTGACCGCGACGCCGCTGGTGAAATCGAGATAGCGCTCGCCATCGGTCGCGATCAGCCACGCCCCCTCGCCGCGCTCGAACGCCACGTCGGCGCGGGCGAACACGGGCATCATGTGAGACTCGAGATGCGGCTTTACAGTTTGGCTCATGGCGACCTGATCGACAGTAGGGAGCGCGGACCGCCCTGCGCGCCAGCGCGCATGGACCGGATTGCCTGCCCCGGAAACGAAACGTGCCGCCCGAAACAGGCGGCACGCAACGGTTATTCTATTGGCGGACCTTGCGGTGTCAATCCACGCGGCCCTTTTCCGAACTCATGGTGCGGGCTCAAGGAACGGCGATCCGCCTCCTTTTCCGGCATTTCCGTGCTGCTCCGGGGCCTTGAGCGGACCACGGGGAACCGAAAACCCGCTTTTCGCGGCCCCGCGACACAGCAAATTTATTTAAGTTCCAGCCGGAAGATGTGGACGCAGAAAGGCCGACTCTTGCGCGTGAGTCACGCCATATTGTAGCATTTTTCTCGTTAAGTACGACATCTCGTGCGGCGGTTCTGATCCTTCGACGGTCTGGTGTGCAGCGTAAACGTCCGGTCGCTCCCGAGCATCCGGCGAGGGCTAAGGGATTCTGCCCGCAGGGATTTCGGACATCTGCAATCGCGACGCCGCGTCAGGACTGGCCGGCGCGAGACAAAAGGAAATGTGCGATGACGGTAATGAGCTGGACCGACGATCGCGTTGAACAGTTGAAAAAGCTCTGGGAAGCCGGCCTTTCGGCAAGCCAGATCGCCGCCGAACTCGGCAACATCACCCGCAACGCCGTGATCGGCAAGGTGCACCGGCTGGCGGCGCCGCGGCAGCGCAAGGTGCGCCCGGCCCAGCACATGATGCGTATCAGCCGCCCGGTCGCCCGCGGCAACACCGCGCTGGCCCACGCCTTCGAGGTCGAGGCCGAAACCGATCCGGTGATTTATGACAACGTGGTGCCGATGAGCCAGCGGCTGACGCTGCTGGAACTCAACGAGAGCACCTGCCACTGGCCGGTGGGCGATCCGGGCAGCGCGGATTTCTTCTTCTGCGGCGGCAAAACCCTGACCGGGCTGCCGTATTGCGCCCACCACTCGCGCATCGCCTACCAGCCCGCCTCCGATCGCCGCCGCGCCACTCGCCCGACACCGGGGAAGTGAGAACCGTCAGTCCTCCTCGACCGCCCGGATCACATCAAAGCCTCATCCCCGCGATGAGGCTTTTTTGTTGCGGAAGCTGCCGGACCGCGCGCGCTCGCCGATCGCGCGCGAACGGCCTACTCCGGCGTGGCGACGTCGTCGCGCCCGGCGGCTTTCACCACCGGCAGGCAGGCGGTGAAGGTCGCGCCCTGCCCGAACACGCTCTCGATCTGGAGCCGGCCGCGGTGGCGCTTGAGGATGTGCTTGACCAGAGATAGCCCGAGGCCGGTGCCGCCCTGGGCGCGGCTGTCGCCGACATCGGCGCGATAGAACCGCTCGGTGAGGCGCGGCAGATGCTCGGGCGCGATGCCCGGGCCGAAATCGCGCACAGCAAAGCACGCCTCGCCGGCGCCGTCGGCCGCCGCCCGCTCGGCCAGCGACACGATCACGCGGCCGCCTGACGCGCCGTATTTCAGGCCGTTCCCGATCAGGTTCTCGAACAGCCGCAGCAGTTCCTCGGCGTCACCGGCGACGGTCACCGGCGTCGATGGCAGTAGCATCTCCACCGCGACCTGGCGCTCGCGCGCCAGGGGTTCGAGCCCGTCCACCACCTGACGCACCAGCGGCACGAGATCGACCATCCGGTCCGGCCGCACATGCTCGCTCAACTCGACGCGCGACAGCGACAGCAGATCGTCGATCAGCCGCGCCATGCGGGTGGCCTGCGCCTGCATGATGCCGAGAAAGCGCTCGCGCGCCCGCGCGTCGTCGCGCGCCGGCCCCTGCAGCGTCTCGATGAAGCCCGACAGCGCCGCCAGTGGCGTGCGCAGTTCATGGCTGGCGTTGGCGACGAAATCGGCGCGCATCTCCTCGACCCGACGCAGCGCAGTGTGATCGTGGAACGTCATCAGGAGGCAGTATTCGTTGCCGCCGAACGCCGCCGGCAGTTCGAGCGGTGTCACGATCAGTTCGATCCAGCGGTCCATTGGCACCCGATCGACATAGGACGTTCGTTGCGGCGCGCGGGTGGCGATGGCCTCGCGCAGCGCGGCAATGATCTCGGGGGTGCGGAGCGCGAACAGCGCCAGTTCGTTCCTGCGCAGCGCAGGCGCGAGCTGCGCCGCGGCGGCGTTGAAATGCAGCACCCGGCCAACGCGATCAAGCAGCACCGCAGCGTCGGGCATGCCGCCGACCAGCGCCTCCACCACCGGCGTCTCCGCCGGGCGGGCGCCGACCAGTTCATCGGCGGCGGGCACCGCCGAGCGCAAGTGCCACGGCACCAACGCCGCGCCGGCGACGACCACAAACATCAGTCCGGCATGGGGCGCGGACAGGCCACCGAACGCCACCGCCGCCACGAGACCAAGGGCGGTCGCGATCAGAATAATGGCGGCACGGCGCAGACGATCCTGCCATGGCGCGAAATTCGATACGGGGTCGGTGGTTGCCATGCCCATGCTCGTTCCGTGCGGGACGACCGCCGTCCCCGGCTACGCGGCCGGTGACCGCGATTCCGGGCCGGCGGCGGGCTTCGCCGCCTCGTCGAGCCGGTGCAGCGCCGCCGCGACCCGCTTCGCCCGCAGGCCGAGAATAAGCTCGCGAAGCGAAAGCAGAATGACGGACAGCACGAACGGCACCAGATAGTACAGCACCCGGAACAGCAGCATGCCGGCGAGCAATTCCTCGCGGTCGAACTGGAACAGGCCGACCAGCATGGCGGCGTCGAACACCCCGAGCCCGCCGGGCGAATGGCTGGCGAAGCCGAGCAGCGTCGCCGACACGAAGATCACCGCGACCACGACGAAGCCGACATGGGGCTCGTCCGGCACCAGAATGTACATCGCCAGCGCGCAGAACCCGAGATCGACGATGCCGATCACGATCTGCAGCAGCGTCAGCGGGCCGCTGGGCAGCGTCACCGTCCAGTTGCCGCGACCAAACTCGCGCGGCTTGATCCACACCCAAGCCACATAGGCCACAAGACCGGCGAGGATGACGAAGGCGGCGGTGCGGTTGAGCCAGATCGGCAGCTTGTCGATGGAGGCGGCCGCCTCCGGATGATAGGCGACGCCGAGGCCGAGCACGGCGGCGTTGCCGAGCCAGAAGGTGAGGCCGGCGAGGAAGCAGACCTTGGCGACATCGACGGCGGTGAGGTTGCGCGCCGAATAGATGCGATAGCGCACCACGCCGCCAGTGAACACGCTGGCGCCGACATTGTGGCCGATGGAATAGCTGGTGAACCCGGCGAAGGCCGCCACCCGATAGGGCACGTCGCCGCGGCCGATGGCGCGCAGCGCGAACAGATCGTAGAACGTCAGGGTGAAATAGCCTGCGGCCACGCACAGCGCCGCCAGCGCGACGGTGCGATATTCGGTGTCGCGCAGGGCCTCGATCAACGCCTCGACGTCGAGGCCCTTGAGCATGTGGTAAAGGATGTAGCAGGCGGTCGCGATGATCGCGACGCTGAAGACGACGCCGAGCTTGTGCAGGATCTGCTTGTCGCGCAGGTACGCCACAGCCCCGCGTAATGTCTCCAGCATCCACACCTCAACATTCCATCGCGCACGCCGTCCGGCCGCCGCCGTCCCGGGCGGGATGAGATCGGGTCGCCCGCCGCGCGGCCACGCCTCGATCCATGATTTCTAGCAGACCGGCCCCACAACCGCGAGGCCACGATTGCCGATTGAACCCCGTTTTCCGGTCCGTCGTCACATTAAGAATGACGCCGCATGAAGGAATACGGCATCGTGCCGCGCTGCGATGTGTCACGGCGGCGTCACGATACGGCCGTGATGGCGCCGCGCCGCGATCACCCCTCGGAGGCCGGAACGGGGCGCGCCAGCACCAGATGGCGCAGCCAGGACCCGACCGCGCAGCCGGCCACATAGACCGCGAACATGGCGAGACCGAGATCGAGCCAATAGCCGGCGCGGGACGGGGCGAGCTGCAGGACGCTGGCCGCCACCAGCCCGGCCACCAGCACGATGAACTTGCGCATCGTGACCGTGGACCAGCCCTGGCCGCGATGGACCAACGCGATCCAGCCCATGGCGAGGCCGAGCAGCGCCGATGCCAAAAGCCAGCCCCAATTGAATGTCGCCAGATAGATCATGCTCACCTCACCACGAAATCAATGCGGCGGTTCTGGGCCTTGCCCTGGTCGGTGTCGTTGGCGGCGACCGGCTGGGTGCTGCCATAGCCCATCGCCATCAACCGGCCGGCAGGCAGGCCGGCCTTGACGAGATAATCCACCACCGACTGGGCGCGCTTTTCCGACAACGCCATATTGGAAGCGGCGTCGCCGTCGCTGTCGGTGTGACCCGCGACCTCGATGATGGTGGCCGGACAGCGCAGCGCCGTCTCCACCAGCCGATCGAGCAGGCCCGCCGAATCCCGGTCGATGGTGGCGCGGCCGGACTCGAAGCGGATGGTGGCCTTGCCGAGCAGTTCGGAGAACAGCTGCTGGCACACGGTGGCGTCCACCGGGCTCGCCACCGGCTTGACCGAGACTTCGGCCACGGCCTTCCAGCCCTGCGGCAGATCGGCGCCGAGACCGGCCCGAATCTGGTCGCCGGCCACCGCATAGAGCGCGTCGCCGGACAGCTTCACCTCACGGTCGGACAGCACGAGCGAGCCGGTCGAGACCCGCGAGAGCGCGCCCAGCCCCGAGATCGCGGCATTGGCGAAGCCCTGCGGCGCGCCGACGCTGGCCTTGAGATTGTCCACCAGCTTTTCGGAGAAGAACTTGCGTCCCACTGCGGCGACGATCTGGGCATGGACGTTGTTGTCCGGCACATAGCCTTCCAGCGTCACCGTACCCGCGACCGGGTCCTTGTTGGCGCGGAAGACATAGGGCGGCGCCTTGATGGCGTTCTCGGTCAGGGTGTAGCCCTCGGGCAGATTGCGCAGCGCCGCCAGGATGGCCTCGCGGCTGCCGAGTTCGCGCGCCATGCCGGCAAGCGCGACGCCGGTGTCGGTGAGGGTGATCTTGCCATCCTTGAGCTTGCCGATCTGATCCACCAGCAGCAGCGCCGCGGCATCGAAGCGCGGCGGCGCGCCGCGCGCCATGGCCATGCGGTCGGCGACCTCCGCCCCGCCGCCGGCGGCGCGGGCGGCCTCCACCAGCCGCGCCCGGCTGGCCGGCAACGGCGCGCTGCCGCCGAGCGTGATCCGCGTCACGTCGCGCTCGACCGACCACACGAACGGCTTGGCCTCGGGAATGAGGCGGGTGTTGTCGCTCACCCGCCGCACCCCGGGAACGGCCTCGACCTGCTCCACCGCGGTGCGGCGGCCCTGCTCGGAAAAGGCTTCGGCGGACAGGATGACGTCGCGGCCGGACACCGACACGCGGGTCTTGTCCAGCACGGAGCCCTTGAGCGCCCCGGTGGTGCGCGCCGCGAGATCGGCCTCGATCGGCGCGGTGCTGGTCCAGATCGCGACGATCCAGAGCAGGGCCAGGGGAATCAGCCCCAGCCCCCATTTGCGGCTCCAACTGGACAAGCGGCTCATTCCGGACCTTCTGATGGTGAACGCCCGACAAAACAAAACCCGCGCCCGGGTGTCAAACTGGAAATGCGCCAGTCCCGTCCACGCCGCGCCGCGACGGCCCCCCGGCGCGGATAACCGTTTGTTCAGTCCTTTCCGGTCAAATCCCCCGATCCGGACATTCCTCGGCCCGCGTCATGAAACAGCTTCGCAACAACGTCATCCGCGCCGGCCTCGATGCGCTGTATTTCACCGGCGCGCATCATGTGCTGCGGCCGATTCTCGCCGGCGTCGGCACCATCTTCATGCTGCACCATGTCCGCCCCGCCGGCGCCGCGGCATTCCAGCCCAACCGCCACCTGGAAATCACCCCCCATTTCCTGCACGCGGTGCTGGCCCATGTTCGCGCCCACGGCATCGATATCGTCACCCTGGACGAGGCCCGCCGCCGCCTGCGCGAACAGGACTTCGCCCGGCGCTTCGCCTGCTTCACCTTCGACGACGGCTACCGCGACAACCGCGACCACGCGCTGCCGGTGATGCGCGCGTTCGACGCGCCGTTCACCGTCTATGTCGCAAGCGACTTCGCCGACGGCTGCGGCCGGCTGTGGTGGATCGCGCTGGAGCGTGTCCTCGCCCGCGCAGAGCGGATCGAGACCGAGATCGCCGGCGACGTGCTGCGCCTCGACGCCATCGACGCCGCCGCCAAGCAGGCGGCATTCGACCGCATCCACGGCGCGCTGCGCCGCCTGCCCGACGACGACGCGGTACGCGCGGCGGTGGCGGCGCTGTGCGTGCGCCATGGCGTCGATGATGCTGCGATCGCCCGCGAACTGTGCCTCAACTGGAGCGAACTGCGCGCCTTCGCGCGCGATCCGCTGGTGACGATCGGCGCCCACACCGTCAGCCATTGCAACCTCGCCCGTGAGAGCGACGCCGAGGCGCTGCGCGAGATGCGCGACAGCCGGACACGGATCGAACACGAGTTGCAGCGGCCGGCGACACATCTCGCCTATCCCTACGGCGACCGCGCCGCCGCCGCGGCGCGCGAATTCACCTTCGCCCGCGACCTCGGCTTCGCCACGGCGGTGACGACGCGGCCGGGCATGATCTTCGCCGAGAACGCCGCGCACATGATGGCGCTGCCGCGCCTGTCGCTCAACGGCAATTACCAGACCGAGCGCTTCCTCGCGGTGCTGACCTCCGGCGCCGCCACCGCGATGTGGAACGGCTTCCGCCGCGTCGACGCGGCGTAGGGCCACTCACGGACAACACCTCCTAGCACCGAGAGAACAAGCTGGACGTCGTGGCCAACGGGTCCGGCTTCGCCGGCCCGATGACAGGCTAGGGCCGGGACGACAGCCCCACATGTTTCAAACAAGCCTGCGCCGCTCCGCCTTTCCTTGACTCGCCCTTTGCCCCGGGGCCTATATCGCCTCAAAGCAAATCGGAGGACACCCATGTTCGAGAATCTGTTTTCCCTCAAGGGCCGCGTCGCTCTCGTCACCGGCGGCTCGCGCGGCATCGGCAAGATGATTGCCGGCGGTTTTCTCGCCTATGGCGCATCGAGGGTTTACATCACCGCGCGCAAGGCCGGACCATGCGAGGCGACCGCGAAGGAATTGACCGCGGCCTATGCCGGCGAATGCATCGCGCTGCCGATCGACATGTCCACCATTGAGGGCTGCAACAGGCTCGCCGACGAGATCATCAAGCGCGAGCCGAAGCTCGACATCCTGGTCAACAACGCCGGCGCCGCATGGGGCGCGGATTTCGACGAATTCCCCGAGAGCGGCTGGGACAAGGTGATGAACCTCAACGTCAAGTCGCTGTTCTTCCTGACCAAGGCGCTGGCCAAGCCGCTGCGCGCGGCGGCGACGTTCGAGAAGCCCGGCAAGGTCATCAACATCGCCTCGATCGACGGCCTGTCCGTCAATCCGCTGGAGACCTACTCCTACCAGGCGAGCAAGGCGGCGGTAATCCATCTGACGCGACGCATGGCAGCGAAGCTGATCAAGGACAACATCTGCGTCACCGCGATCTGCCCCGGCGCGTTCCAGTCCGACATGAACACGGCGGCGCGCGACCATGGCGACGCGGTGGCCAACGCCATTCCGTCGAAGCGCATCGGCACGCCGGAGGACATGGCGGGCATCGCCATCTATCTCGCCTCGCGGGCCGGCGACTATG
>JAFKES010000096.1 GCA_017308495.1 Afipia sp. | reverse complement strand
GCTGGCAGCGCGGGACGCGCGAGGCCGCAACCGGCGTCGATCACCGCGACGTTGCCGGTGGCGAGTGTCACGCCGAGCTGATGCAGAAGGCCGTCGCTCGTCTGCGGCGCGAGCAGGATACGACCGCGCGGATGCAGCGCAAACAAATTGCACTCGCCGACCGGACCCGGCAGTTCCAGTTGCGTGCCGAGTGCGGACTGCGCGGCGGCACGGCGGATCACGGCAGCCCGCAATGTCAGACCCTGATCGTCGAGCCATGCCACATACTCGGTGAAGGCCGCATCGACTGCGTCGGACGTCAAAGGCCGCACCGCGCGCGGGCGTACCACCAGCCGATCGAGATAGAGCGGGCCGCCGGCCTTCGGACCGGTGCCGGAGAGGCCGCGGCCGCCGAACGGCTGCACGCCGACCACCGCGCCGATGGTGTTGCGGTTGACGTAGATATTGCCGACGCGAATCCGCCCGCTGACATGGGCGATGGTGGCGTCCAGCCGGGTGTGCAGGCCGAAGGTGAGGCCGTAGCCGGTGGCGTTGATGTCGTCGAGCAGCCGGTCGAGATCGGCGCGGCGATAGCGGATGACATGCAGCACCGGGCCGAACACCTCGCGGGTGAGATCGGCGACAGCGTCCAGCTCGACGATGGCCGGGGCGACGAATGTGCCCGCTGCGGCTTCCGCCGGCAGATCAAGCTGCTCGACCTCGCGGCCCCTGTCGCGCATCGCCGCGATGTGTTGTTCGATGGTGGCGTTCGCCTCGCTTGAGATGACGGGGCCAACATCGACATTGAGCCGATCCGGATTGCCGATGCGAAGCTCCCTGAACGCGCCTTTCAGCATGCCCAGCACACGATCGGCGACATCGTCCTGAATGCACAGCAGGCGCAACGCCGAACAGCGCTGCCCGGCGCAGTCGAAGGCCGACGCCAGCACGTCTCCGACCACCTGCTCGGGCAATGCCGACGAGTCCACGATCATCGCGTTCTGGCCGCCGGTTTCCGCGATGAATGGGATCGGTGCGCCGGCTGCCGTCAGCCGTCTCGCAAGCTGCGCCTGAATGAGCCGCGCGACCTCGGTGGAGCCGGTGAACATCACCCCTGCGGTTTCCGGCGCAGCCACCAGCGCCGCACCGACGCGGCCGTCGCCGGGCAGCAGTTGCAGCGCCGCGCGGCCGATACCGGCATCGTGAAGAATGCGCACCGCCTCGGCGGCGATCAGCGGCGTTTCCTCGGCGGGCTTGGCCAGCACCGGATTGCCGGCGACCAGCGCGGCGGAGATTTGCCCGGTGAAAATCGCCAGCGGAAAATTCCACGGGCTGATGCACACCACCGGACCGAGCGGTGTCGCCGGCGCGTCGGCGGCAAGGCGGGCCTGATGCGCGTAGTAGCGCAGGAAGTCGATCGCCTCGCGCACTTCGGACACCGCGTTGGCGGCGGATTTTCCCGCCTCGCGGATCACGAGGCCCATCAGGGTGGCGATCCGCGCCTGCATGGTGTCCGCGGCCCGCTCCAGCATCGCGGCGCGCTCAACCGATGGAATGGCCGCCCATACCGCGGCCTGCGCCGCCGCATGGCGCACCGCCTGCGCGGCCTCGGCTTCGCTGGCCTCGATGACGGTGCCGACGATGTCGCCATGATCCGCCGGATTGACCACCGCGCGCGCAGCACCTGCGCCCGCGCCTTGCGCCAGCAGCGGCTGCGCCATCCATGCGACGTCCACCGTGGCGCCGAAAGCCTGGGCGAGATGCGCCAACGCGCTGTCGCTCGCGAGATCGATGCCGATGGAGTTGGCACGCCTGTCGCCGTAAAGACGCGGCGGCAGGGCGATGCGCGCATGCGGCGCGCCGATCACCGCCATCGCGCGGACCGTCTCGACCGTATCGGCGACCAGATCGTCCACCGACACTTTCGGATCGGCGATGCGGTTGACGAAGGACGAGTTGGCGCCGTTCTCCAGCAACCGCCGCACCAGATAGGCCAGCAGCGTCTCATGCGTGCCGACCGGCGCGTAGATGCGGCAGGGGCGGTTCAGTTTGTCCGCGCCGACCACTTCCTCGTAGAGCGGCTCGCCCATGCCGTGGAGACACTGGAATTCGTACTGGCCGACACGGAAATCCGGCCCCGCCATCTCGAACACCGCCGCCAAGGTCTGGGCGTTGTGGGTGGCGAATTGCGGGAAGACATGATCGGTCGCCGCCAATAGTTTGCGCGCGCAGGCGAGATACGACACGTCGGTATAGACCTTGCGGGTGAAGACCGGGAAGTCTGCGAGCCCGTCCACCTGCGCCCGCTTGATCTCGCTGTCCCAATACGCGCCCTTGACCAGCCGCACCATGATGCGGCGACGGGAACGCTTGGCCAGATCGATGATGTAGTCCAGCACGAACGGGCAGCGCCGGCCATAGGCCTGCACCACGAAGCCGAGGCCGTTCCAGCCGGCGAGTTTCGGATCGCGGCTGAGTTCTTCGAGCAGATCGAGCGAAATCTCCAGCCGGTCCGCTTCCTCGGCATCGATGTTGAGGCCGATGTCGTAGCGCTTCGCCAGCGTGGCGAGCGCGGCGACGCGCGGCAGCAGTTCGCTCACGACGCGGTCGGCCTGGGCGCGGCTGTAGCGCGGATGCAGCGCCGACAGCTTGATGGAAATGCCGGGTCCGTCATAGATGCCGCGGCCGGCGGAGGCCTTGCCGATGGCGTGGATCGCGCTCTCGTAGTCGCGGTAATAGCGCTCGGCATCCGCGGCGGTCATCGCCGCCTCGCCCAGCATGTCGTAGGAATAACGGAAGCCCTTTGCCTCGACCGCCCGGGCGCGCTGCAGCGCCTCGTCGATGGTCTCGCCCCTGACGAACTGCTCGCCGAGCAGCCGCATCGCCATATCGACGCCGCGCCGGATCACCGGTTCGCCGCAGCGCGCGATCAGCCGCGTCAGCGCGGACGCGAGGCTTTGATCGGCGACGGTGGCGGTAAGCTTGCCGGTGACCACCAGTCCCCAGGTCGCGGCGTTGACGAACAGCGAGCGGCCGGAGCCGAGATGCGAGGCCCAGTCGCCATCGGCGATCTTGTCGCGGATCAGGGCGTCGCGGGTCTCGGTGTCGGGAATGCGCAGCAACGCTTCGGCAAGGCACATCAGCGCCACGCCCTCGTGGCTCGACAGAGCATATTCGTGCACCAGCCCTTCGACGCCGGACCCGGTGTGCTTGGCGCGCAGGGCTTCGATCAGCCGTCGGGCGAGAGCGGCCGCCACCGCGCGGGACCGGTCATTGAGGGTCGCCTGTTCCAGCAGCGGCGGCAGGCATTCCGTCTCCGGCCGCCGGCAGGCGGCGGTGATCGCAGCGCGCAACGGCGTTGGCGCGTGCACCGGTGGGGCGAAATCGGAGAATGGACGGCGGCGGGCCTTGGCCTCGGGGATCACGGCGGCGACTCCTCATCGGGAAGCTACGCCCTCTTATGTATCCCCGGCGGCGGAATTTGCCGGACTTGATTCTTCCCAAAAACTATCGAAAATAACCTATATTTTTCATAGATAAGGTCATTATGCCTGACGATCGCAGTTCCAATGGTGAATTAGACCAGTTCGACCGCAAGATCCTGGAGGCTCTGGTCGCGGACGGCCGCATGTCGGTCACCGACCTGTCGGCGCGGATCGGCCTGTCGAAGACTCCGTGTCAGGCCCGGCTGCGCAAGCTGATCGCGGAAGGCTATATCGACGGCTTCCGGGCGATCCTCAATCCCGCGCGGCTCGGGCTGGAGCATGTCGCCTTCGCCGAGGTGAAGCTGACCGCGACCCATGACGCCGCGCTGCGCAGCTTCAACGAGGCGGTGAAGAAGATCCGCGAGATCGAGGAGTGCCACATGATCGCGGGCCGCTTCGATTATCTCCTCAAGGTCCGCACGCCCGACATCCGCCGCTACCGGCTGGTGCTCGGCGAGAAAATCTCAAGCCTGCCCTTTGTCGCCAGCACGTCCACCAACGTCGTGATGGAATCGATCAAGGAGAATTAGGCCGCCCCCCGCCATAGCTCAGGGGCGCAGCACCGCGGCTCCGACGAGCCGGCCGTCGCGCAGCCGGGCCAGGGCGGCGTTGGCCTGATCGAGCGGGAACACGGTGGTGTGGGTGCGGACATTGGCGGCGGCGGCCGCCTTGAAGAAGTCGAAGCCGTCCCTGCGGGTCAGATTCGCCACCGACATCACCTGACGCTCGCCCCACAACAGGTCGTAAGGGAACGAGGGAATGTCCGACATGTGGATGCCCGCGCACACCACGCGGCCGCCCTTGCGCACGGCGCGCAGCGCCAGCGGCACCAGCGGGCCGACCGGCGCATAGATGATCGCGGCATCGAGTTCGACAGGCGGCCTGTCCTCGGACGCTCCCGCCCATTCCGCGCCGAGCGATAGCGCCAGTTGCTGCGCGTCCCGGTCGCCCCCGCGGGTGAAGGCATAGACCGCCCGCCCCTGCGCGCGGGCGACCTGCGCCACGATATGCCCCGCCGCGCCGAAGCCGTAGATGCCGAGCCTCTTGCCCTCGCCCGCCATCACCAGCGAGCGCCAGCCGATCAGCCCGGCACACAAGAGCGGCGCCAGCGCGGTATCCTCACCGTCCTCGCCGAGCGGAAAGCAGTAGCGCGCGTCGGCGACAAGATGGGTGGCGAAGCCGCCGTCGCGGGTATAGCCCGTGAATTGCGCATGATCGCACAGATTTTCCTGATGCGAGCGGCAGTAGAAACATCGGCCGCAGGTGAAGCCGAGCCACGGCACGCCGACGCGCATGCCGGGCGTCAACCCGTCGACGCCATCGCCCAACGCCTCGATGCGGCCGACGACTTCGTGGCCGGGAATGATCGGATAGCGGATATCGGGCAATTCGCCGTCGACCACATGCAGGTCGGTGCGGCAGACGCCGCAAGCACTCACCCTGATGCGGACCTCCCCCGGCCCCGGGATCGGGTCCGGCCGCTCCTGCGGCACCAGCGGCGCGCCGCGCCCCGGCAGAACCATCGCATGCATGGCGGTATGTCCGTGTTGATCCGCATCGAAATGAGGCGGCAATCGCGGCGTCGTTGAGGCGAAACGTCGCGATTGTCAGCATAATCCCGGCAGTGGGCCGGGGTTTGATCTCCCTCAACCCGTGAATGGGCATTCGGGACTAGTTTAATTGTGTCGTCCCGATCAAATCGAAACGCGAATTCGTCGGCCTGTTCGACGCGCGATGATGTGGCGTTGTCATGGTCGAAGAAACCACGGTCCTCCCGCGCAAGAGCCGCTTCGCCGCGGCGCTGTGGTCGGGATTTCTCGATCGCAAATGGCTGATCCTCGCCGTTGTCGCGCTGCTCGGATTGGGCGGCTGGCAGGGTGTGCGCACGATGCTCGGCCCGGCCGTGGTGGTCGATCAGGTGCAGCGCAGCCGTCTGGTGGCGACGGTGGTCGCCAGCGGCCATGTCGAGACGCCGTACCGGGTAGAGATCGGCAGTCAGATCACCGGCGTGGTGGACGACGTGCTGGTCCAGCAGGGCGAGAAGGTCCGCAAGGGGCAGCCCCTGATTTCGCTCGAAGCGCGCGAACTGAAAGCCAGCGTCGTGCAGGCGCAGGGCGCGGTGGCCCAGGCGGAGGCGAAGATCCGTCAGCTTCAGGAACTGACCCTGCCTTCCGCCAAGGAAACCCTGGTGCAGGCGCAGGCGACACTGAAGAACGCGCAGCAGACCTATGACCGCACCGCGCAGCTCGAACGCAACGGTTACGCCACCCGCGCCTCGCTCGACGACGCGCAGAAGACGGTCGACGTCGCGCGCGCTGCGACACGCGCGGCCGAATTCCAAGTCTATACCGCAAGCCCCGGCGGCAGCGATTACGTGATGGCGGAGACGCAGCTCAATCAGGCCCGCGCCTCGCTCGACACCACCGAATCCCGGCTCGGCTATGCGACGATCACGGCGCCCCGGGACGGCGTGCTGATCACGCGCAATGTCGAGCGCGGCACGGTGGTGCAGCCGGGCAAGGCGCTGCTGGTGCTCGCGCCCGCCGGCGACGTCCAGCTGGTGATGCAGATCGACGAGCGCAATCTCGGCAAGCTCGCCCTCGGGCAGACCGCACTCGCGTCCGCGGACGCCTTTCCGGACCAGCGCTTTTCCGCCACCGTCACCTACATCAATCCCGGCGTCGACATCACGCGCGCGACCGTCGAGGTGAAGCTCACGGTCGCCGATCCGCCGGCCTATCTGCGCCAGGACATGACGGTGTCGGTCGATATCGAGGTCGCGGCGAGGGACGACGCGCTGGTGCTGCCGACGCGATCGGTGCACGACATCCTGTCCGGGCAGCCGTGGGTGCTCGGCGTGAAGGACGGCCGCGCCGCCAAGCATCCGGTGACGGTCGGCCTGCGCGGCAATACCCATGTCGAGATCGTCAAGGGTCTCGCGCTCGGCGACGTCGCCATTCCGCAGAGCTCGGGCGTGCTGAGCGGGCAGCGCCTGCGACCCGTGCTGCCATGAACCGCTGGATCCCTTTCGAGTGGATCGCGGCGGTGCGCTTCCTGCGCGAGGGCCGGCTGCAGACGCTGTTCATCATCGGCGGCATCTCCATCGGCGTCGGCGTTATCGTCTTCATGTCGGCCATGCTCGCCGGCCTGGAAGCGAACTTCATCAAACGCGTGCTGACCTCGCAGCCGCAGATTCAACTGCTCACGCCGGACCAGATCGCCCGCCCGCTGCACAACGAGCCCGGCGTGGTCGAGAACGCGGTGGTGCAGCGTCCGAGCCAGCGGGTCATCTCCATCGACCAGTGGCCGAAGATCAGAACCCAGATGGCGGCCATGCCGGAGGTCATCGCGGTGTCCCCCACCATCACCGGCTCGGTGCTGGCGGTGCGCGGCGACGCCAGCCGCGCCGTGTCGCTGACCGGCATCGAGCCGGAGAGCTATTTCAACATCGTGCGCGTGCCGGACTACATCACTGTCGGAAAGCCCCGGCTCACCAGCGAAGACGTCATCATCGGAATCGAACTGGCCAAGAATCTCGGGGCCACCGTGGGCGACAAGCTCAATCTGCGGGCGAACTCCGGCGCCAACCGCGTGCTGACGATCACCGGGCTGGTCGATTTCGGCAACAAGGCCGTCAACCAGCGCATCGCCTATGTGGCGCTGCGCACCGGGCAATCGCTGCTCGGCATGGTCGGCGGCGTCACCACCATCGACATGACGATCAAGGATATCTATGCGGCGGAAGACATCGCCCAGCGCATCCAGGCCTCGCTGCCGGTGCAGGCGGACAGCTGGATCGCGACCAACGCGCAGTTCTTCACGGCGGTCCGCGCCCAATCGACATCGAACACTCTGATCCGCCTGTTCGTCGGCCTCTCCGTCGCGTTCGGCATCGCCGCGGTGCTGATCGTGTCGGTGATCCAGCGCTCGCGGGAGATCGGCATCCTGCGCGCCATGGGTACCTCGCGCGGCCAGGTGCTGCGGGTGTTCCTGCTGCAAGGCGGCCTGCTCGGCTTCGTCGGCTCGCTGTTCGGCAGCGCGATGGGCGCGGCGGCACTGATCTACTGGCATTCCATGGCGCGGCAGACCGACGGCACCGAACTGTTCCCGCTGATCCTGGAGCAGCGGCTGTTCGTGCTGTCCACGGTGCTGGCGACCGCCACCGGCCTCCTCGCCGCCATGGCACCGGCGCTGCGTGCGGCGAAACTCGATCCCGTGGTGGCGATCCGTGGCTGAGATCCTGCGACTGGAGCAAGTGCGCAAGGCCTACAATGTCGGCCTGCCGACCGAGACCGAGGTGCTGCATGGCATCGACCTGCAGCTCAACCACGGCGAATTCCTGGCGCTGATCGGCCCCTCCGGCTCGGGCAAGAGCACGCTGCTCAACATCGTCGGCCTGCTCGACCGGCCGACCTCGGGCCGCCTGCTCATCAAGGGACAGGACACCGCGGCGCTCGACGACACCGAACTCACCCGTTTGCGCGGCCACACCATCGGCTTCATCTTCCAGTCGCATCTGCTGATCCCCGCCTTCACGGCGCGGGAAAACGTGATGATGCCGCTGTTGGTGGCGCGCGGCTTTCCCGATGCGGAGATCGAGGCCCGCGCCGATACGCTGCTGGCGAAGGTGGGGCTGACAAAGCTCGCCGGCAACCGCGCCAACAACATGTCGGGCGGCCAGCAGCAGCGCGTCGCGGTGGCGCGCGCGCTGGCGATGAATCCCGATCTCGTGCTGGCGGACGAGCCGACCGGCAATCTCGACACCAAATCGGCCGATGCGGTGTTCGCACTGATGCGGCAGGTCAATCGCGACAGCGGCACGAGCTTCCTTCTGGTCACCCACAACATGGAGCTGGCGCAGCGCTGCGACCGCATCATTCAGGTGATCGACGGTCGCATCGAAACCACGTAACCTCAGTGCCGAAACGAACTTGCGCGCAAATGCCGCAACGACAGATCGGCGCAGGCCACAGCGCCTGTCCGCAAACGCCGCGTAATCCGGCGATCCATTGCCAGCCAGGGCAGCGCGCCGCCTTGCACCCAGCGCCGCAGCGGGTGAAAATTATCGCGACGACGGAAGCTCCGCGCCAACTCCGGGATGATCGATGGTGAAGACGAATCCGCAACAAAGCCCGACCCGGATCGAACCGCACCGACTTTCCGCGGAAGATACGCTCGCCGCGCTCGGCTCGGACGCCGCCACCGGATTGAGCGACAGCGACGTCGAACAGCGCCGTGCGCGCCATGGCCGCAACGAATTGCAGGCCGAGGCCGCGCGGCCGGCGTGGCTGAAATTCGTCGATCAGTTCACCGATCTCCTCGTGATCCTGCTGATCGTAGCAGCAGCGATCTCCGCCGGCCTGTGGCTCTATGAGCGTCAATCCGCGCTGCCCTACGAGGCACTGGCGATTTTCGCCATCGTCATCCTCAACGCGGTGCTGGGATATGTTCAGGAAGCACGGGCCGAGAAGGCCGTGGCGGCGCTGCGCCAGATGTCGGCGGCCCGCGCCCATGTGATCCGCAATGGCGCGCGGCACGATATCCCGGCCGCAGATCTCGTGCCCGGCGACATCATCCTGATCGAGGAAGGCGACACCGTTCCCGCCGACGCACGGCTGGTGCGATCGACCGCGTTGCAGACCCAGGAGGCGGCCCTCACCGGCGAAAGCCTGCCGGTCGCGAAGGATATTCAACCCGTCGCCGGCGCGACTGAGCTGGGCGACCGGCACAACATGGTGTTCAGCGGCACCGCCGCCGTCCACGGCCACGGCTCTGCGGTCGTCACCGCCACCGGCATGCAGACCGAGATGGGCCATATCGCCGGCCTGCTCAAGACCGCGACGGAAGACGTCACCCCGCTGCAGAAGGAACTCGACCGCGTCGGCAAGGCACTGGCGATCGCGGTGGTCATCATCGCCGCGGCGATGATCGGCGTGATCCTCCTGGTCGGCGACATTCACGGCGTGACGGAATTCTTCGACGTTCTCATCCTGGGCGTGGCGCTGGCGGTGGCCGCGGTTCCGGAGGGCCTGCCCGCGGTGGTCACCGCCGTGCTGGCGCTCGGCGTGCAGCGGATGGCGAAGCGCAACGCCATCGTCCGCAAGCTCGCCGCCGTCGAAACGCTGGGTTCGGCCAGCATCATCGCCTCCGACAAGACCGGCACCCTGACGAAAAACGAAATGACGGTCCGCCGCATCGTCACCGCCAGCGGATGCACCACCCTCTCCGGCACCGGATATGCGCCGAGCGGCGACATGCAGTTCGAGTGCCAGGACGACAACGCGCTGCAGCAGGAACTGCGCCGGGCGCTGCGCGCCGCCGACCGCGCCAACAACGCCGTTCTGCAGCAATGCGACGACCGCTGGACGGTGCAGGGCGACCCGACCGAAGGCGCCCTCATCGTCGCCGCACGCAAGGCCGGGCTGACCGCTGAGGCGCTCGACGCCCGCTTCCCCCGGATCGCCGAAGTACCGTTCTCGTCGGAACGCAAACTGATGACGACGGTTCACGCCGACGCCGAGAAAGGCGAGCGCTTCATCGCCCTGACCAAGGGCGCGCCGGACGTGCTGCTCAGCCATTGCGCCTTTGAGTTGGTCGGCGACACGGCGCGGCCGCTGACCGACGCCCGCCGGGCCGGCATCCAGACCAGCAACGAGGCGCTGGCCGCCGACGCGCTGCGCACTCTGGGCGTGGCCTTCCGCTCGTTGCCGGCCAAGACCGCGGACCGCAACACTTTCGACGAAAGCGTCGAGGGCGACCTCGTCTTTCTCGGGCTGATCGGGATGATCGATCCGCCGCGCGAGGAAGCCAAGGTCGCCGTGGCCAAGGCCAGGCGCGCCGGCATCCGCCCGATCATGATCACCGGGGACCATCCCAAGACGGCCGCCGTCATCGCCGCCGAACTCGGCATCGCCACCGATGGCCGGGTCCTGGTCGGCACCGAACTCGAGGCGATGACCGACGGCCAGCTCGACCGGGCGGTGGTGGAAACCTCGGTCTATGCCCGCGTCAATCCCGAACACAAGCTGCGCATCGTCGAAGCGCTGCAACGCGACGGCATGA
The DNA here is from genome assembly GCA_017308495.1 of Afipia sp. Taxonomy (GTDB): domain Bacteria; phylum Pseudomonadota; class Alphaproteobacteria; order Rhizobiales; family Xanthobacteraceae; genus Afipia. The sequence goes on along the minus strand of JAFKES010000096.1, from coordinate 19,208 downwards.
CGGTGGCGATGACCGGCGACGGCGTCAACGACGCCCCCGCCCTGAAGAAAGCCGACATCGGCATCGCCATGGGGATCACCGGCACCGACGTGTCGAAGGAAGCCGCCGACATGGTGCTGGCCGACGACAATTTCGCCACCATCGTCGCCGCCGTGGAGGAAGGTCGGGCGATCTTCTTCAACATCCGCAAATTCCTGCGCTATCTGCTGTCGTCGAATATCGGCGAGGTGATGACGATGTTCTTCGGCGTCCTGCTCGCCGGCGTGATCGGCCTGTCCGGATCGGCGGCGGGCGATGGCGCGCTGGTGTTTCCGCTTCTGGCCACGCAGATCCTGTGGATCAACATGGTGACGGACGGGGCACCTGCTCTCGCGCTCGGCGTCGATCCGGCGGATGCGCGCACCATGCACCGCCCACCGCGCCCGCACGGCGAGGGCGTGCTCACGCCACGGATGTGGCGCGGCATCTTTCTCGTCGGCGCGATCATGGCGGTGGGAACGCTGCTGGTGCTCGACGCCGCGCTGCCCGGCGGCCTGATCGAAGGCACGGGAACGATCACCTACGCGCGGACCATGGCCTTCACCACGCTGGTGATGTTCCAGCTCTTCAATGTCTTCAACGCCCGCTCCGACGAGCAGAGCGCGTTCGTCGGGCTGTTTCGAAATCACTGGCTGTGGGCCGCCGTGCTGCTGTCGCTGCTGCTGCATGCCGTCGTGATCTATGTGCCGTTCCTGCAGCAGGCGTTTTCGACCACGGCGCTGAGCGCGCGCGACTGGCTGGTCTGCGCCGCGGTCGCAAGCTCGGTGCTGTGGCTGCGGGAATTGAGCAAACTCGGCACCCGCCTCCTCGCCAGCCCCTGACCTTTTCGACGGACGCAAGCGATGCTGACAGAACTGAAAAGTCGGTTATGGGAGGTGCTGCGCAGCGTCGGACCGCTGATCGTCCTGGTCTGCCTCCTTCAGGTCACCATCGTTCACGCTCCGCTCGACCAGTTCATCCAGTTCCTGGCAGGATCGATGCTGATCGTCGCGGGGCTGCTGCTGCTGTTCCTCGGCGTCGATCTCGGCATTCTCCCGATGGGACGTTTCATCGGCGCCGAAATGCCGCGGAAAGGCTCGGTGGCGCTGATCGTCGGCGTCGGCTTCGCCATGGGCTTCGCGACCACTATCGCGGAGCCGGACGTGCTGGTGCTGGCCCGGCAGATCGACGACATCTCGCAAGGCGACATCGACGGCACGGTCGTCCTCTATGTGATCGGATTCGGGGTGGCCCTGTTCACGGCCGTGGCGATGGCCCGCGTGGTCTACGGCGCCTCGCTGCGCCTGCTGCTGACCGCGGCACTCGGCCTCGCGCTCGTCCTCTCCTTCTTCGCGCCGGCAACGTTCGTGCCGCTGGCCTATGACGCCGGCAGCGTCACCACCGGCGTCTTGACCGCGCCCGTGGTGATCGCGGTAGCAGTCGGCCTGAGTTCCGTGCTGGCGGGCCGCTCCGCCGTCTCGGACGGGTTCGGGGTCCTGGGGCTGGCCTCGATCGGCCCGATCATCGCAATCCTGATCATGGGGGTTGCCCTGCGGTGACGGAGATCACTCTTCTCGAGGAAACCGGCTCGCTCGCGTGGAGCGTCATGATGGCGGTGCTGCCACTGGCGGTGCTGTTCATGATGTTCCAGATCTTCATGCTCGGCCTGCCCCGCCGCGACGTGCGCAACATCCTGATCGGCACCCTGCTGGCAGCCGCCGGCCTGTTTCTGTTTTTGCTCGGCGTCACCATCAGCTTCATCCCGTTCGGCCGCGCGGTGGGTGAAGCGCTGGGAGCGCTGTCGCAGAAATGGCTGTTGTTGCCGGCCGGGCTGCTGCTCGGCTTCGTCACCACCTGGGGCGAGCCGGCGGTGCGCATTCTGGCAGATCAGGTGGACGAGGCCTCGAACGGCTCGATCGACCGCGGCCTCGTGCTTTATGCGATCTGCATCGGGGTCGCGGTCAGCGGCGGGCTCGGCCTGCTCCGCGTCGGCTACGAAATTCCGCTGCTGTATCTTCTCGTTCCCGGCTATGTGCTGGCGATTGCCATTCTGTGGTTCAGCGACCGCCGCTTCATCGCCATCGCCACCGATGCGGGCGGCGTGGCCACCGGCCCGCTCGCCAACACCTTTCTGCTCGCGCTGGCGCTCGGGGTCTCGTCATCGATGGGAAATCAGGACCCTATCATTCATGGCCTCGGTCTCGTCGCGCTGGTGGCGCTGGCGCCAATCCTCTCGGTGCTGATCCTTGGCCTGCTGCTGCGCCGCAAAGAACTTCATCAGCAATCCGATAAGGGAGCGATGTGATGCAAAACCCCTCGCTGATTGTCACCGTCGTGCGAAAGGGATGGGGCAACACCGTGCTGGAGGCGTCCGTCAAGGCCGGCGCCACTGGCGGCACGGTACTGCTCGGGCGCGGGATCGGCGTCAACGAGAAAGAATCGATTTTCGGCATCCCCATCGAGCCGGAAAAGGAGATTCTCCTCACCCTCGTTCCGGCGACCGCCATCGACACCGTCTTGCAGGAAATCATCCGTGCCGCCGATCTCAACAAGCCCGGCCATGGCCTCACCTTCGTCGTTCCGGTCACCAGCGTGCTCGGCATTCCGCACATGAAGGTCTGACCCCACGCCAGACCGCCGCTTGTGCGGACATGCGAAGCGGTTCAGCGACCATTTGCGACATCCCCTGTGCGGCGCTCCGACGGTAGGCTGACGATCGCGACATGCTGACGGTGAAACGGAGACGCGATCGTGAACGAACCAAACCGGCTGAACGGCCTTCCCCGATCGATCCTGCTGGCGACGGATCTCAGCGCCCGCAGCGACCGCGCCCTCGACCGCGCCGTTCTGCTCGCGAAGGAATGGCGCACGCCGCTCACGGTTCTCCACGTGCTGGAGAACGCGCCTTCGCCACTCGACACCGCCGAGCCGGTGCCGTCATGGCGGCAGACGCCGGATCCATTGCACGCAATCCGGGACAGCATTTCCGCCGACCTCGGCGAGATCGCCGAGACGACCACGATCATGATCGAGGACGGCGACACCGTCGACACGGTGATGCGGGTCGCCGCGGCGAGCGGGAGCGATCTCATCGTCATCGGCGTCGCCCGCAACGGACTGCTTGGCGACCTGATGCTGGGCCGGACCGTGGACAGCCTGCTGCGCCGCTGCCGGGAACCGCTTCTGGTGGTCAAGGCACGGCCCCGCCAACGCTATCGGCACATCGTGGTGGCAACCGATTTCTCCGAATCGTCGCGGCACGCTTTCGACGCGGCGGTCCGCTTCTTTCCCGAGGACACGCTCACGCTGTTCCACGCTTACGATCCGTTGATGTCGGGCCTGACGGGCGATGCCGCCACCTATCGGCGCGAACAGCGCAAGGTCGCGGAGCAGGATTGCGAAGATTTCCTGCGGGAGGCGGAGAAACGGCACGGCAACTTCCGGCGTCCCCGCGTCATGCTCGAATATGGCACCCCCAACCACCTGCTGCACGATTACGTCATCGACAAATCCGTCGACCTGGTGATCACCGGGACACATGGTCGCGGCGCCATTCTCGATATCATCATCGGCAGCGTCGCCAAACGTATCCTCGAAGACGTCGCGTGCGACGTCCTGCTCGTGCCGGAACCACGCGCGAGGGCCTAGTGCCCGCCGCTTTGTCCCGCAAAAAGGAACCTTATGGTCCGGCGCGGCATGTCTTGAGGCGCGAGAGCGCCGGTGCGGTGGCGATTCCACTGCCGCGATCGGGCTGCCGGGGTCCATCTTCGGCCGCGCTCACCCCACTCACCGTCGGATCACGGGTGCGATGTTGCCTTTTATCCCGTCACGGCGCTGGTTCCGGCCCGGACGCTTCGCTATAGGAGAGCATGCCAACCGCTTCGCCCCTGTTCATCGTCGGTCTTCCGTTCGCGGCCGCCATCGCCGCCGGGTTCCTGCCGGCGCGCGCGCGCAATGCGGCCGCGTGGCTCGCGGGAGCCGCCGCCGTCGCCGCGCTCATTCTGTTGGGGACCGTGTACCCCGTCGTCGCGGCGGGCGGCGTGTTGCGCTACGAGGTCGAATGGCTGCCCGCGCTCGGGCTCAACTTCGTCCTGCGGATCGACGGTTTCGCCTGGCTGTTCGCTGCCCTGGTGACAGGCTTCGGTGCGCTCGTGGTGCTCTATGCGCGCTATTACATGTCGCCGGACGACCCGGTGCCGCGCTTCTTCGCGTTCCTGCTCGCCTTCATGGGCGCGATGACCGGCCTCGTGCTCTCGGGCAACCTGATCCAGATCGCGTTCTTCTGGGAACTGACCAGCCTGCTGTCGTTCCTGCTGATCGGCTACTGGTATCACACTGCAGCGGCACGGGACGGCGCGCGGCTGGCGCTGACGGTCACCGCCGCCGGCGGGCTGTGCCTGTTCGCGGGCGTGCTGGTGCTCGGCCATATCGCCGGCAGCTTCGACCTCGACGTCGTGCTGGCCTCGGGCGACCGGATTCGCTCGCATCCGCTCTATCTGGTGATGCTGGTTCTCGTCCTGCTCGGCGCACTGACCAAAAGCGCGCAGTTCCCGTTTCACTTCTGGCTGCCGCACGCCATGGCGGCGCCGACCCCGGTGTCCGCCTATCTGCACTCCGCGACGCTGGTGAAGGCCGGGGTGTTCTTGCTGGCGCGATTCTGGCCGGTGATGGCCGGCACTGACGCCTGGTTCTGGATCGTCGGCTCCGCCGGCATGATCACCCTGCTGCTCGGCGCCTACATCGCGATCTTCCAGCACGACCTCAAGGGCCTATTGGCCTATTCGACCATCAGCCACCTCGGGCTGATCACGCTGCTGCTCGGCCTCAACAGCGAACTGGGCCTCGTCGCCGCGATCTTCCACGCGCTCAATCACGCGACCTTCAAGGCGTCGCTGTTCATGGCGGCGGGGATCATCGACCACGAGACCGGCACGCGCGATATTCGCCGCCTGTCCGGCCTGAACCGGCTGATGCCATTCACCGCCCGCCTCGCCATGGTCGCGGCCGCCGCCATGGCCGGCGTCCCGCTGCTCAACGGCTTCCTCTCCAAGGAGATGTTCTTCGGCGAAGCGTTATGGGCCGCCACGCCGCATCCCCTGATCTACGACCTGATGCCGATCGCGGCCGTTATCGCCAGCGCGCTTGCGGTCGCCTATTCCCTGCGCTTCATCCACGGCGTGTTCTTCGGCCCCGCCCCGACGGACCTGCCGCGCACCCCGCATGAGCCACCGTCGTGGATGCGGCTGCCGGTGGAGATTCTGGTGCTGGCCTGCATCATCGTCGGCATCCTGCCTGCTGCCACCATCGGTCCGTTCCTCAACACCGCGGTGCGCTCCATTCTGGGTGACGCCACGCCGAAATACAGCCTCGCGGTCTGGCACGGCTTCAACCTGCCACTGGTCATGAGCGTGATCGCGCTGGCCGCCGGCGTCGCGCTCTACCTCGCTTTGCAGCGCCATCTCCGCAAGGGCGTCGAGGGCGCGCCGCTGATCCGCCGCATCGAAAGCCGCCGCATCTTCGAGCGCGCCATGGTGTTCCTGTCGTGGCGCCTCGCCCGTTCCCTCGACCGGATGTTCGGTACCCGCCGCCTTCAGCCGCAGTTGCGGCTAATGCTGGGCGTGGCGGCGCTGGCAGCAGGCAGCGCGATCTATCTGCGCGGCCTCGGGCCCGGCAATATCGCCCCCGCGAGCGTCGATCCGGTGCTGGCCCTGATCTGGGCCGTGGGCGCGGCCTGCGCATTGGGGGCTGCGTGGCAGGCCAAATACCATCGCCTCGCCGCGCTGATCCTGCTCGGCGGCGCGGGCCTCGTCACCTGCGTCACCTTCGTGTGGTTCTCGGCGCCGGACCTCGCGCTGACCCAGCTTTTGGTCGAGATCGTCACCACTGTGCTGCTCCTGCTCGGCCTGCGCTGGCTGCCGAAGCGCCTTCATGTCACCGGCGCGCTCGGCCCCGAGGCGATCACCACCACCCGCCGTGTCATCGACCTCAGCATCGCGATCACCGCCGGCGTGGGCATGGCGGGGCTCGCTTTTATGGTGATGACGCGAACGCCGCCGGAGCTTCTGGCGCAGGACTTCCTGCAACGCGCCTATAGCGAAGGCGGCGGCAGCAATGTCGTCAACGTGATCCTGGTGGATTTCCGCGGCTTCGACACGCTTGGCGAGATCACCGTGCTCGGCGCGGTGGCGCTCACCATCTATGCGCTGCTGCGCCGCTTCCGCCCGGCCGCCGACAGCGTCGAGATTCCGGAGCAGCAACGCGACCAGAATGCCTACGACGCCGCGCATCCCGACCGCAGCGAGGGCGACACCGCGGCCGACTGGCTGCTGATACCCTCCCTCATCGCGCGGCTGCTATTTCCGGTGATCTGTCTTTTCGCGCTGTTCCTGCTGCTGCGCGGCCATGACCTGCCCGGCGGAGGGTTCACGGGCGGCCTCACCGCCGCCATCGCCCTCATCCTGCAATACATGATCGGCGGCACGCGCTGGGTCGAGGACCGCCTGCGCATCCAGCCGCTGCGCTGGATGGGATTCGGACTGCTGATCGCCGCCACCACCGGGCTCGCGGCGTGGCTGTTCGGCTATCCGTTCCTGACCTCCTATTTCGCTTACGCGACCCTGCCGGTCATCGGCAAGGTGCCGATGGCCAGCGCCTTCATCTTCGACCTCGGCGTGTTCGCGCTGGTGGTCGGCGCCACCGCGCTGATCCTGATCGCACTGGCGCACCAGTCCGTACGCGGCCATCGCGCCGTCTCGCCCCCGTCCGACCGGCCACCCTCCGCTGGCCCGACTCCAGCCACAACCGGAGAGACGTGATGGAAGCGATCGTCGCGCTCGCTATCGGCATTCTGACCATGTCCGGCGTCTGGCTGTTGCTGCGGCCACGCACGTTCCAGATCATCATCGGCCTGTCGCTGCTGTCTTACGCGGTCAACCTGTTCATCTTCTCGACCGGTGGACTGCGCACCGGCGCGGCGCCCGTGCTCGAACACGGCGCGGCGGGCAACCTCGCCCAGAATGCCGACCCGACACCGCAGTCGCTGGTTCTCACCGCCATCGTCATCGGCTTTGCCACCACGGCGCTGTTTCTCGTCGTGCTTCTCGCTGCCCGCGGCCTGACCGGCACCGACCACGTCGACGGAGTGGAGCGCGACCGGTGACAGGCTGGAAAGACCATCTGACCATCGCACCGATCCTGGTTCCGCTCATCGCCGGAACGCTGATGATCCTGATCGGCGAGCGCCGGCGCAATCTTCAGGCCGCGCTCGGCCTCGTCTCGGTAGCCACCCTGCTCATGCTGGCGCTTGCCCTGGCGGCGATCGCCGACGGCCCGGGCGATGCGAGGGTGCAGGTCTATCGGCTCGGCAACTGGCCGTCACTGTTCGCCATCGTGCTCGCGCTCGACCGCCTGTCGGCGATGATGCTGGTGCTCACGGCCATCCTCGGCCTGACGGCGCTGGTGTATTCGCTTGCGCGCTGGCATCGCGCCGGGGCGCATTTCCATCCCTTGTTCCAGTTCCAGTTGATGGGACTGAACGGCGCGTTCCTGACCGGCGACCTGTTCAACCTGTTCGTGTTCTTCGAGGTCATGCTGGCGGCATCCTACGGCCTCGCCCTGCACGGATCGGGCGCACCGCGCGTGCGCGCCGGCCTGCATTACATCGTCGTCAACCTCACCGCCTCGCTGCTGTTCCTGGTCGGCGTCAGCATGATCTATGGCGTCGCTGGCACCCTCAACATGGCCGATCTGGCCGCGCGCATTCCCGCCGTCGCGACCGAGGATCGCGCGCTGGTGGAAACCGGCGCAGCGATCCTGGGCGTCGCCTTTCTGATCAAGGCCGCGATGTGGCCGCTCGGATTCTGGCTACCGACCACCTATGCGGCGGCAAGCGCGCCCGCCGCCGCCATCTTGTCGATCCTGAGCAAGGTCGGGATCTACGCCGTACTGCGACTGTGGCTGCTGCTGTTCGGCGCGGCGGGTGGCGCTTCGGCCGGGTTCGGCGGCACGTGGCTCCTGATCGGCGGCCTGCTTAGCATCGCCTTCGGCTCGGTGGCCGTGCTGGCGACGCAGAACATGACGCGGCTGGCGGGTTCGGCAGTCTTGGTCTCCTCGGGCACGCTGCTGGCCGCGATCGGGATCGGACAGACAGCGGTGACCGGCGGCGCGTTGTTCTATATGGCCAGTTCTGTGCTGGCGATCGCCGGTTTATTCCTGCTCACCGAACTGATCGAGCGCGGACGCGACATCGGCGCCGACATGCTGGCCGTCACCCGTGAGGCGTTCGGCGAAGACGAAGAGGAAAATCCGGACAAGGAAGAAACCGGCGTCGCCATCCCCGCGACCAAGGCGATCCTCGGCATGAGTTTCATGGGCTGCGCGCTGGTGCTCGCCGGACTGCCGCCACTGTCCGGCTTTCTCGCCAAGTTCGCGATCCTGGCGCCGCTGTTCACGCCACAGCAAAGCAGCATATCCGTCACGACATGGGTGCTGCTCGCGGCCCTGCTGCTTTCCGGAATGGCGATGATCGTCGCCATGACGCGCTCAGGCATCGACGCCTTCTGGGTATCGGCGGGCGGCCCCGTGCCGCGCGTGCGGGTGCTGGAGATCGGCCCGGTGCTGGTGCTGCTCGCCCTGTGCGTGGCGCTTTCGGTCAAACCCGCGCCGGTGCTGCGTTACATGCAGGCGACCGCGCAGTCGCTGCACGCATCACAGGACTATGTGCGCGACGTGCTGTCCGATCGTGGATCGCAGACACCCGGACCGACGACGGGAGGCGGACGATGAAGCGCTGGCTGCCCTATCCGCTGCTGACCATCGCCCTGGTGATCATGTGGCTGCTGCTCAACCAGAGCATCACGCCGGGCACCATCATCCTCGGCTGCATTCTGGCTGCCGCCGTATCCTGGGCGCTGGCGGCGCTCGATCCGCCAACCGCGCGTTTTCGGCGCCCCGGCGTGGCGCTGAAACTTGCGCTCGACGTTCTGGTTGAGATCGTACGCTCCAACAATGCCGTCGCCTGGCTGATCCTGCGCAACCAGAAGCGCGAGCGCAGGTCCGGGTTCGTGCGCATTCCGCTTCAGACGCGCAATCCCTACTGCCTCGCCGCGCTCGCCTGCATCATCACCGCCACGCCGGGTACGATCTGGGTGGAATATGACTCCCGCGACAACACCATGTTGCTCCACGTGCTCGACCTGATCGACAACCAGCAATGGCTGACCATCATCAAGGAGCGCTACGAGAGCCGGTTGATGGAGATCTTCGAATGAGCGCGGCCCTGCTCGACTGGTCCATCTTCATCGCGCAGATCATGCTCGGCCTCGCCATGGCCTGCGCGGCGCTCCATGCCCTGCGTGGACCGCGCGCGCAGGATCGTGTGCTCGGTCTCGATACGCTTTACGCCAACGCGACGATCCTGCTTCTGACCTTCGGCATCCGCACCGGATCGACGCTCTATTTCGAGTCCGCGCTGGTGATCGCCCTGCTCGGCTTCGTCGCCACCGCGGCGCTGGCCAAGTTCCTCATGCGCGGCGAGGTGATTGAATGACGCACGCAGCCAACCTGCCCGCCTGGGCGGCGGTGGTGACGGCGCTGCTGCTGCTGCTCGGATCGGCCCTAGCGCTGATCGGCTCGCTGGGCCTGCTCCGGTTCCACAGCTTCTACGACCGCGTTCATGCGCCCACCTTGGCGACGACTCTCGGTATCGGCAGCGTTCTGATCGCCTCGATGCTGTTCTTCTCGGTCCTGCAGACTCGACCGGTGCTTCACGAACTGCTGATCACGATCTTCATGGTCGTGACGACGCCGATCACCCTAATGCTGCTGGCCCGCGCCGCGCTCTATCGCGACCGGCAGGAAGGCAGCGAGGACGTGCCGCCGCGAGACGCGGACTTCCGCGACCCTTCGCGCTGAGCATACGGCGCAGCCGCCCAGCTTCCCGCCTTCAAGAGCACCGCAAGAGCGTGATCGCGGCCGATCCCGAGATCGTCGTGGACGGCCGGCTGCCGCGGCGATGCTTCCGAAACTACCTCCTTGTAAGTACCCCCGCTTTCTCCAGCGCGCGGCGCGCCGCCCGCGGTGGTACTCCGGCTTAGTCGTCAACCCGCGGCTCCGGGAGCGCTATGATCGACGTCCGCACGATTGCCGGCCGAGCCTCACAGCAAGAGCCGCAGCCGGCATGCAGGAAGGTCGGGCAACGACGACAGGAGCGGATGCTGCAATCGATTCCAGCTCCCCGCATTCTTTGTCCCCCGGATGAGTACAGTCCGGCCGTTCCATGCGAGTGCCCGTGGTCCATTGCCCGGAGTAATACGCATGACGTTATTGCAGCGTTTGATTTCCTTCCAGCCGGTCTTTGCCCTGCGCCCAACTCGAGGTTCTGTCCTGCGCATTGCAGCCGATCTCAGTTCTTTCTGGGTGGCATTCCTGCTTGGCTGGTTTTTGATCGAAAGTCAGACTTTCACCACGCTCATTACTCACGACTCGGCGCACGTTGTCCTGTTTCTGGCCGTTTTTTCATTTCTTCTCTTTATCGCCTACACGGACGCCGGCCTTTACAACTGCCCGCACCGCAGCTCCCTCACGACAAAGATCTACCGTATCGTTGGGATTAACCTCGCCCTGCTGGTGATCGCCGGCCTCGCGCTCGTTCTCGCGCCGCCGTCAGCAAACGTCACGCCCGGCATGCTGCTGACCACCTTCGCCGGCTCCGCGCTTCTCGCCTGCCTCGCACGCGTCATCTCCTTCGTACTGCGATCGGAAGATGGAGAGAATGCCGGACCTGCCGAATTTGACAGGCCGGACGAGGCGCGAGTGCTGGTGATCGGCGGAGCCGGCTATATCGGCTCCGCGCTGGTCGAAAAACTGCTGGGTCTCGGAAAGCAGGTCACGGTTCTCGACGCTCTGCACTATGGCTGCGAACCGCTTTCGCGCGTGGCCGGGCATCCGGCGTTGACGATCATCCGCGAAGATTTCCGCCACATCGAGGCTCTCACCCGCGCCATGAGCGGCATGGGTGCGGTCATCCATCTCGGCGGTCTGGTCGGCGACCCGGCCTGCGCCGTCGATCCCGATCTCACCGTAGATATCAACGTCACCGCGACCAAACTCGTCGGCGAGATCGCCAAGGCACGCGGCGTCCGGCGCTTTATCTTCGCGAGCTCCTGCTCTGTCTATGGCGCCTGCGACGACACCGTCGACGAAACATCCCACTTCAATCCTCAGTCGCTCTATGCGCGCAGCAAGGTCGCGTCGGAAGCATTGCTCGGCGCATTGAATGGCGATGGCTTCTCCGTGACCTGCCTGCGCTTCGCGACCGTCTACGGAATTTCCGGGCGCACACGCTTCGACCTCGTCGCCAACCTGCTGTGCGCCAAGGCGGTGCGCGATGGCATCATCACCGTGTTCGGTGCGGATCAATGGCGGCCGTTCATACATGTCGACGATGTGGCGAAGGCGATCGTAACCACGCTCACGGCTCCGATCGAGCGCGTCGCGGGTGAAGTGTTCAACGTCGGCAGCGATGCCCAGAACTATACGCTCGGCCAGCTCGCTGCGCTGATCCAGTCGCAAGTGCCGGAAGCCCGAATCGTCTCCGACGACAGCACCGTCGACAAGCGGAACTACCACGTATCGTTTACAAAGATCCGCCAGCAGCTCGGCTTCGAACCGGCCTGGACGCTGGAGCGCGGCATCGCCCAGGTCGTCACGCTCGTCCGCTCAAATCAGGTCGGCCACTATTCCCTGCCGACCTATAGCAACGTCCTCTACCTCAGGGAATGCGGTAGCCAGAATTTCTGCACCTTCAAGATCACCGGCTGGGAAACCGAATACATGAATCTCGATCACATCACCCCGAGCCGCGGTGCGCAACAGATCGCGGCGGCCTAGAAGGCATTTGCAATGCGACATCAAGAGGCGAGAACTTTCTACCCGCCGCGCAGTGACAGATCATCACCAATCGCAAGCGCTCCCCGACACGGCGCGCGCGAACCTGCCGCGGACCTTCCCTGCTTTCGCCCAGTGATCGGCGAGGCGGAAATCGAAGCGGTGATGAGCGTGCTTCGTTCCGGATGGCTGACCACCGGAGCGAAGGCGCGCGAATTCGAGCAGGCATTCGCCGCTGCCCTCGGCGATGGAATCGAGGCCATCGCAGTCAATTCCGCGACCGCCGGACTGCACCTGGCGGCGGAGGCCTGCGGCATCGGTCCCGGCGATGAGGTGCTGGTGCCCACGCTGACATTCACCGCCACCGCTTCGGTGATCCGTCATCTCGGTGCCGATCCTGTTTTGGTCGACGTCGATCGCGCCACCCGCACCATCGATCTCGAACACGCCGCGCGCCGCCTCACGCCGCGCTGCACGGCCATCATCCCGGTCCATTTCGGCGGATTTCCCTGCGACATGGCCGCGGTGCTGGATTTCGCCCGCCGCCATGGTCTCAGGGTGATCGAGGATGCGGCTCACGTCATGCCGGGCCACCGCTCCGGCCGCGCCATCGGCGCCTGGGAGTCGGACGCCTGCGTGTTCAGCTTCTATGCGACCAAGCCGATCACAACCGGTGAAGGCGGCATGATCACCACCCGCAATCCGGTTATCGCCGCACGCGCGCGCATGATGCGAAGCCATGGCCTCGATCGCGACGCATTCGACCGCTTCAGAAAGGTCGGAACCTCGTGGGCCTACGACGTGGCCGCGCCCGGATTCAAATACAACCTCACCGACCTCGCCGCCGCCATCGGCATCGTTCAACTGGGTCGCTCCGACGATCTGCGGTCCGGGCGGCAGCGCGCCGCCGAACGCTATCTGGACCAGCTTTCCGATCTGCCGCTGGATTGTCCCGCCGCTGCGCCGTCGGATAGCCTTCATTCATGGCACTTGTTTCCGATCCGCGTCCATGAGGATGCGCCACTCACCCGCGACGACGTCATCGCAGCGCTGGCCGCGCAAGGCATCGGCACCTCGGTTCACTACCGGCCGCTTCACCAGATGGCTTATTGGCGCAGGTACTCGACTTTCGCGCCGGACGAGTTCCCGGAATCCGATCGCTATTTCGCCGGCGCGCTGTCATTGCCGCTATTTGCCAGCATGACCGACGGCGACGTCGATCGGGTCGCGGGCGCAGTGCGGAAATTGCTGAGGTAACCTGCCATGTCCACCTGCGGCAGCGATCTGAAACTCATGCAACCGACGGCCGCGACACTCAGGCTCAAGCGAGCAATGGACGTTGCGGGCGCGGTATTCGGGTTAGTCGTGCTGTCGCCGCTGTTCGTCCTGATCGCGATCGCCATCCGAATGGAAACTCCGGGGCCAGCTTTTTTTCGGCAGACGCGGGTCGGGCTGAACGGCCGACCGTTCCGGATCTACAAATTCCGCTCGATGCATGCCGCACCGGTGTCCCGCGGGCTGGCTCTCACGGTGCGCGCGGACAGGCGGGTGACGCGCATCGGCGCATTTCTCAGACGCACCAAGATCGACGAACTGCCGCAACTCCTCAACGTGCTCGCGGGCGACATGTCGCTGGTCGGCCCCCGCCCCGAGGTCCCGGAATTCATGGAGTTCTATTCTCCGGCCCATCGCGCGATCCTGCTCTCGATGCGTCCCGGTCTCACCGATTACGCCGCGATCCTGTTCCACGACGAAAGCGAATTACTGGAGCAGGACAGCAATCCGCTCGCCGTCTACAGGGACGTGATCGTCCCGATCAAGTTCAGGCACTATGAACGCTACAGCCGCGAGATCGGCACTTTCAACGACCTGCGCATCATACTGGCGACGATCCTTCTGCTCGTGATCGGCCACGTTCCCGGTCGGCTCGGGATCGATCCCGAACGCGCTGAACTCGTCCCGCAAAAGGAGAGTGCAGTCACCTAGCCATGCACACCTGCTGAGGGACATTTCGCCGTTTCTTCCTGCAGACGCCAGAACGGTGACCCTTTCAGCCAGCCATCGGACCCCCTCCCGGAAAGCCGATGATCGAGGGAATGCGGGAGAGCCAACATGAGTTCGACCTCACAGATAGACACGCTGTTTTCCGGCATTTCGAACACATCGACCTATCCGCCGCACAATGGCCTCGCGGTGGGGCCGAACAACATCGTGATGGCCGAGGGCTCCCGGATCGAATGGACCAATCTGGCCGGAGGGGCCGCGACGACTCAATCCGTCTACGGCTTCTTCAGTCCGCTCGGCGCGGCGGCGACGAACTCGTTATTCGACCCGCGCTGTTTCTACGACAGTGCCAGCGGCCGCTACATCATCATCATGGACAATATCGGCGCCAATGGCACCATCAGCAGCATCGATATCGCCGTCTCCAAAGATTCAAACCCGAACGACGGCTGGTATTTCGCCTCGCTCAACACCTCACTCACCATCAACGGACAACTGACCTCCTCCGACAGACCGTCCATTTCCATCGATAACAATAACATCTACATCACCGCACCCCAGTACAACGTCAACGTCTCCGGTTATGCCGGGACCGAGACATGGGTCATCGGGAAAACCGCCGGAGCCGGCGGCGGCCTTTACAACGGCGGAACGATGACCGTGGTCGCCAATCAGATCACGCCGTCCAGCCAGGGCATCTTTTCCGTGGCGGCAGGCAACAACGGCCTGAGCTACTATGCCTGCGACTACTCCACCGGCAGCCAGATCGTTGCCGTGGTCCAAACCTACAATGCCGCCACCAGCACATTTGGCCCCGCAATCACTCTCGCACTCGGCAACATTGACCAGGGCGGCACCTACACAGCGCAGCAGCAGGGCACCACGGCACTGCTCGACGCCGGGGACAAGCGTATCCAGAGCCTGCAATACGCCAATGGCTTCCTTTGGGGCGTAAGCGAAATGAAGCCGATCGGGTCGACCGTGCCCCTGGTCCACTGGTTCAAGATTGACGTCGGCAATCCCGCCGCGCCAAAGCTTATCGCCCAGGGCGATATCTCCGGCGCCTCTCTCGGGCCCAATGTGTCGACATTCAACGGTTCCATCGCGGTGGACGGCGCCGGCGACGTCGTCATCAACTTCACAGCCAGCGGCCCGAACATGTATCCCTCGGATTACTATGTCTATCAGGCCGCCTCCGATCCTGTCGGCAGCTTCAGTTCGCCGGTACTCTATCAGGCCAGCACAGGCTTCTTCGACTCGGGCAACGGCTCTGGTGTCCAGCGCTGGGGGGCCTACTCCACAGCGATCGCCGACCCCAACAATCCAAATGCGGTGTGGATATCCAACGAATATGTTGCAAACGGCTGGTGGCAAACCGCCGTTTCGCAAGTCGAAATCAAATCGACCAGCACACCGGCGATCACGTCGATCGCCATCACTGGCAACGGCATCACCGGCGGCAGCGGCATTTTGAACACCGGAAAGACCGCGACAATAGCGGTCACGTTCAGCGCCGCCGTCACCGTCAATACGTCAAGCGGATCACCCACGCTGCTGCTCAATGACGGCGGGATCGCGACTTATATCGGAACATCCGGCAACGCCGGTCTCGTTTTCAACTATGTGGTCGCACCCGGCCAGAATACCCCTGAACTCACGATCTCCGCTTTTGCGCTGAATGGCGCGACCATCCGGGACAGTCTCGGCAACGCTGCCGATCTATCGGGCGCCGCCAACAGCAATCCGGCCGGTATCCTGCAGATCGACACGATAGCGCCCCCGGCGCCGGTGAACCTCAGCCTGGACGCCGCGACCGACAGCGGCACGAAGGGCGACGGTGTCACCACCTTCACGCAACTTCAGATCGACGGCTCGGCGGAGCCCGCCAGCATTGTGACGCTATACGACACCAACGGCACGACCGTGCTCGGCAGCGGCGCTGCGAATTCCGTTACCGGCGCATTCAGCATCACAACTTCGCAGCTGGCATCCGGCCAGCATCACATCACCGCGAAAGCAACCGACACCGCAGGAAATGTCAGCGCCGTCTCCACCGCCTACAACGTGACCGTCACGGCGTCGACCGGGTCGACATCGGAGATCGAAACTCAATTCTCGGGCATTTCGGATACATCGAGCTACCCGCCCCACAACGCTCTCGCCGTGGGGCCGAACTATACCGTGACGCTGGAAGGCTCGAAAATCGAATGGACCAGCCTGACCGGCGGATCGGCGACCCTTCAATCCGTTTATCAGTTTTTCAAACCGCTGGGCACGACCGCAACGAATGCACTGTTCGATCCACGCGCCGTCTATGACAGCGTGAACAACCGCTATGTCGTTATCATGGACAATATCGGGGCCAACGGAGCGATCAGCAATATCGATATCGCAGTATCCAAGGACGCCAACCCCAACGACGGCTGGTACTTCGCGTCGCTGAACACCTCGCTCACCATCAACGGAGTGTTGACAAGCTCGGACACGCCGGTGGTGTCCGTCGACGGCAGCAACATCTACATCACTGCCCCGCAATACAACGCCAGCGGTGGAGGCTGGCAGGGTACCGCCGTCTGGGTGATCGGTGACACAGTGGGGGCCGGCGGCGGCATCTACAATGGCGGAGCGATGACGGTGACCGCCAGCGAGATCACGTCCCCCAATCAGGGCATTTATCGCGTCGTAGCCGGTGACAACGGCAACGCCTATTACGCCAGCAGCTACTCCACCGGGGGCCAGATCGTCGTCACCCTGCAGGTCTACAACGCCGCGAGCAAGACGTTCGGACCGATCAGCACCATCGGGCTTGGCAATATCGATCAGGGCGGTTCCTACACCGCACAGCAACTGGGAACCAAGCTCCTGCTCGACGCAACGGACAAGCGCGTCCAGAATATCGCTTATGCCAACGGCTTTCTCTATGGAGTCACCGAGGAGAAGCCGAACGGCTCGAGCGTACCGCTGGTCCACTGGTTCAAGATCGACGTCAGCAATCCAAACAGCCCGACGCTTGCGGCCCAGGGCGACATCTCCGGCGCCGCGCTCGGCTCCAATGTCGCCACCTTCAACGGCTCGATCGCCGTGAACGGTGCCGGCGACGTCATCATCAATTTCACCGCCAGCGGTCCGAACATGTATCCGTCGGACTATTATGTCTATCAGTCCGGAAGCGGCGGATCCGGCGCCTTCAGCGATCCGGTCCTGTATCAGTCCAGTTCCGGCTTTTTCAATTCCGGCAACGGATCCAGCATCCAGCGCTGGGGTATCAATTCGACCGCAATCGCCGATCCGAACAATCCCAACGGATTCTGGATTTCGAACGAATATGTCGCCAATGGCTGGTGGCAGACATCCGTGTCCGAGATCAGCATCGGGCCAGCCGCCGAGGCCCCCACGCTGACGCTGGGCAGCAGCGCCATCACAGTCAACGCCGGAGGATCGGTCCCCCTGCCGATCAGCGTGACCGCAACCGATGCGGACGACACGGTGTCGGTGACGATCAGTGGGCTGACGAGCTATGAGACCGTCACAGACGCGCTCGACAAGACCGTCTTCAGCGGAAACTCCGTCACCTTGACCGCCGCGCAGATCAACAGCGGTGTATCGCTGCAATCCACCTATGGCGGCACGGATCACCCGGTCAATACACTGACTGTCACCGCGAGCAATACAACGCCTGACGAAACCGCAGCTTCCGCTCCCCAGACGATCGTCGTCACGGACCCACCGATGGCGGCGACGGCTGCGGCAGACGGCCACCATCCGCGTGGCGCCTCGTTCCACCATCTCTCGGACCTGATGACTCAATACATGGCTTCCGGATTTGACGGCACAGGCAACCATGCCTTTGGCCCTACCGCCCACCTGCTGCCTGCTGCGAACGGGGCTGGAGACCTTCCACATCTCGTCGCATCGCATCATGCCTGATGTCATGGGACATCGAATGAAACGATAGCGGTCCAACTGAATTGCCTTTCTCAAGCAGGACGACTGGGAATGACACCGCAAAGCGATTCAGGTCTTCTCGCTCTCGTGCTGCTGCTGCGGATGAACGGCATCGCCGCCGAAGCCGACCAGATCCGCCATCGCATCGGTACCGACAATATCGACGTGACGGAGATGCTGCGTTGCGCCCGCGGACTCGGCCTCAAGGCGCGCGCCATCACGACAAGCTGGACACGCCTCAGGCGAACGCCACTTCCGGCCATCGCCGTTTCCACCGACGGAAGCTTTTTTCTGCTGGGCAATGTGGGTGACGACAAGGTACTGATCCAGCGCCCGCCGGACCTGCAGCCGGAGGCGATGAGCAGGGCCGACTTCGAGAAATTGTGGGATTGCCGCCTCGTGCTCATGGCGCGCCGCGCGACGCTGTCCGAGCTGGCCGGGCGCTTCGATCTCACCTGGTTTCTCCGTGCCATCCGCAGATATCGCGGCCTGTTCGGCGAAGTCCTCGTCGCCTCCTTCTTTCTGCAACTTCTCTCGCTTGTCACCCCACTGCTGTTTCAGGTGGTGATCGACAAGGTGCTGGTTCACAATGGACTTAGCACGCTCGAAGTTGTCGTCGTCGGCCTCGTCACCATCGCCGTGTTCGAAGCCATTCTCGGCGGCCTGCGCACCTATCTTTTCGCCCACACCACCAACCGGATCGATGTCGAGCTTGGCGCGCAGTTGTTCCGGCACCTGATGTCGCTGCCGCTCGCCTATTTTCAGAACCGGCGCGCCGGCGATTCCGTCGCGCGTGTCCGTGAGCTCGAAAACATCCGGAATTTTCTTACAAGCTCGGCGCTCTCACTGGTCATCGATCTCACCTTCACGATTGTCTTTCTGGCCGTGATGTTCGTTTATTCTCCGCTGCTGACCTGGATCGTACTCGGTGCCTTTCCCGTCTATATCGTTATCTCGGCGGCGGCGACGCCGCTATTCCGCCGCAACCTCGACGAGAAATTCAGGCGAGGTGCGGAGAACCAGGCCTTCCTGGTCGAAAGCATCGTCGGCATCGAAACGCTGAAGGCCATGGCAGTCGAGCCGCAGATGCAACGGCGCTGGGAAGAACAACTCGCGGGCTATGTGACAGCGAGCTTCCGCGTGCTGAATCTCGGCAACGTGGTGAGTCAGGCGGTGCAGTTCGTCAGCAAACTGGTCATCGCCGCCATCCTGTTCATGGGCGCAAAACTGGTCATCGACGGCAAACTGACCGTCGGCGAGCTGGTCGCGTTCAACATGCTGGCAAGCCGGGTCAATGTGCCGGTGCTGCGGCTCGCGCAGGTCTGGCAGGATTTCCATCAGGCCCGCCTCTCCGT
>JAFKES010000248.1 GCA_017308495.1 Afipia sp. | reverse complement strand
CGGCTGCGCGACCATCTGCCGGGCGCGCAGCGGCCCGCGGGCTGGACCGGGACCACGCCGCTGCCGGGCGGCGACCTCGGCGTTGCGGGCATCCCGGCGCTGGCCGCCGAACTGATGCGCGATCATCCGTTCCTGTCGCGCGCCTTCGCGCTGCGTCTCGCGCACGCTTACGGCACGCGCGCCCAACAGATTCTCGGCGATGCGGCGTCGGAGGCCGACCTCGGCCAGCGGTTCGGCGATACGCTGACCGAGCGCGAGGTGCGCTATCTCGTCGCCAAGGAATTCGCGCGCACCGCCGAAGATGTCGTCTGGCGGCGCTCGAAGCTCGGCCTGCGCCTGTCCGCGCGCGAGGTGAAGGCGCTCGACGACTGGATCGCTGCTATCGCCCCGTGAACACCGGCTTGCGCTTTTCCATGAAGGCGGCGCGGCCTTCTTCATAGTCGGCGCTCCTGAAGCAGGCCTGCACCATGTCCTCGCAGCGCATGAGGTCGCGCTTGAGTTCGTCCTTGCAGGCTTCGCCGACGATGAACTTGATGGAGTCGACCGTCATCGGCGCGTTGGCCGCGATGGTCGCGGCATAGTCCTTCACATAGCTCTCGAGCGCGTCGTTGCCGACCACGCGGTTGACGAGGCCCATGGTCAGCGCCTCCTGCGCGTCGAACAGCCGTGCGGTGAAGAAAATCTCCTTGGTGAAGGATGGGCCAACCACGTCCATCAGCCGCTTGACGCCGGGATAGCCGTAGCCGAGGCCGAGCTTGGCGGCGGGCACTGCAAAGCGCGCGTCGTCAGAGGCGATGCGCAGGTCGCAGCAACTGGCGATGCCCATGCCGCCGCCGACGCAAAAGCCGCGAATCTGCGCGATGGTGGGCTTGGGGAATTCGTGCACGCTGGCGTATGCGTCTTCCACCGCGTCGTTATATTTTTTCACGCCCGCTTCGGAGGCGCGCTCGTCGCCGAATTTCGAGATGTCCGCGCCGGCGACGAAGGCCTTGTCGCCCGCGCCGGCCAGCACCACGACGCGCACGCCGTCATCCTTGGCAAAGGCTGTCATCGCGGCGGTGCAGGCCTGCCACATCTCCAGCGACATGGCGTTGCGGCGCGCGGGATTGTTGAAGATCACATAGCCGACATGGCCGTCCTTGCGGGAGATGATCTTGTCGGTCGAAACCATCGGCATATTCCTTGCGGTTAAACCACCTTGCCTTGCCGGAGCGCGGCGATGTCCTGATCGGTGAAGCCGAATTCGGCGAGCACCTCGTCGGTCTGCTCGCCGGCCAGCGGCGGGCGCGCGGCGAAAGAACTCGGCGTGCGCGACAGGGTTACGGGCTGGGCGACAAGCGTGTTGCCGCCGTCCGGCAGCGGCCGGGCCATGCCGAGGTGCTGCACCTGCGGGTCGTCAAACACTTGATCGATGGAATAGATCGGTCCGCATGGCACGCCGGCGCCGTTGAGAACTTCGACCCATTCGCCGGTGGTGCGTGCTTGCAGGTGGCGGTCGATCTCGGCGTTCAGCGCGTCGCGGTTCTGCGAGCGCAGTGCGATGGTGGCGTAAGCGGGATTGTCCAGCAGATCGGGCGCGTCGATGGCGGTGGCGAAGCGCTCCCAGATGCGCCCGCCGGTGGTGGCGATGTTGATGCGCCCATCCTTGGTGGTGAACACGCCGGTGGGGATGCTGGTGGGGTGATTGTTGCCCGCCTGCTGTGGCACCTCGCCATCCATCAGCCAGCGCGCGGCCTGAAAGTCGAGCATGAAGATCTGCGCCTGCAGCAGCGAGGTCTGCACCCACTGGCCTTCGCCGGAGACGTCGCGCTCCAGCAGCGCGGTGAGAATGCCGAGCGCGCAGAACAGCCCGGCGGTGAGGTCCGCCACCGGAATGCCCGCGCGCATCGGCCCGCGCCCGGGCTCGCCGGTGATCGACATCAGGCCGCCCATGCCCTGGGCGATCTGGTCGAACCCCGGCCGCCCGGCGTAGGGGCCGTCCTGTCCGAAGCCGGAGATACTGGCATAGACGAGGCGCGGATTGATCGCGCGCAGGCTGGCGTAATCGATGCCAAGCTTGGCCTTCACGTCGGGGCGGAAGTTCTCGACGATCACGTCGGCCTGCGCAGCGAGACGTTTGAACACCGCGAGCCCTTGCGGGTCTTTCAGGTTCAGCGTCATCGCGCGCTTGTTGCGATGCAGGTTCTGGAAGTCCGGACCGTGACGCGGGCCGCCGGGCTGCTCGCTGTCGGCGAGATCGGTCGGTGCGTCGATCTTGATGACGTTCGCGCCCCAGTCGGCAAGCTGCCGCACGGCGGTGGGACCGGACCTGATCCGGGTCAGGTCCAGCACCGTGAAGCGCGACAAGGCCGACGAGGCGCGGGGAAACGTCATCGCATCGCTCCGCAGGGCCTAGCCGGTGTTGCCCACCAGCCCGGCGGCTTCGATGCCGGCGAGCGCTGCGGCTTCGTCATTGTCGGAGGTGTCGCCGCTGATGCCGATGGCGCCAAGCAGCTTGCCGTTCTTGTCGTTGATGAGAACGCCGCCGGGCACCGGGACCAGCGCTCCGCGTGCCATGGTGTTGATGGCGTCGACGAAATAGGGTTGTTCGTTGGCGCGTTTGAGCAGGGCGCGGGTCCCCATGCCGAGCGTCAAAGCGCCATAGGCCTTGCCATGGGCCACTTCGGAGCGCAGCAGGCTGGTGCCGTCTTCCGCGACCACGGTCTTGTACGCGCCGCGGGCGTCGAGAATGACGATGGACATCGGCTTGAGCTTCATCTCGCGGCACTTGGCCAGCGCGGCGTCGGAAATCTTGCGGGCAACGTCGAGAGTGAGATCGGTCATCGGTTCATCCTTGTGCTGGGGTTAGACGGGGGTCGCCGCGCCCTCGTCGAGGCTTATGGCAAGGACGCGGGCAACGTGCAATGCGTCGCGGTGGGCGCCGTCCTTGATCTGGTGGCGGCAGGAGGTGCCGTCGGCCACGATCAGCGCCTCGGTCTCGGCTTTGCGAATCGTGGGCAGCAGCGCGGCTTCGGCCATCTCCATGGATACGTCGTAGGTGTCCGCGCCATAGCCGAACGCGCCGGCCATGCCGCAGCAGCTTGATTCGATCTTCTCGACCTTGAGACCAGGGACCAGCCGCAGGATCTTTTCCACCGGTGCGAAGGCCCCAAACGACTTCTGGTGGCAGTGGCCGTGCACCAGCGCGCGCTTGTCGAGCGCCCCGAGCGGCAGTTGCAGGCGGCCGGCTTCGGCCTCGCGCACCAGGAATTCCTCGAACAACAGGGCGTGGGCGCTGACGGTTTTCGCGTCGGAATCGGTGCGCAGCGACAGCAGCTCGTCACGTAGCGTCAGCAGGCAGCTCGGCTCCAGCCCGACGATCGGCACGCCACGGGCGGCGAAGGGGAGCATGGCGTCCACCACGCGCCGCAGCTCGTCTTTGGCGTTGGCGACCAGCCCTGCCGACAGGAACGTGCGTCCGCAGCACAGCGGCCGTCCGCCATCGCCGGCGCGGGGCAGGTGGACGCGGTAGCCGCCGGCCAACAGCACGCGGAGGGCGGCGTCGAGATTTTCCCGCTCATAGGCGCGGTTGAAGGTGTCGGCGAACAGCACCACCTCGCGGCCGCTCTCGGGGCCATAGGCGATTTCGCCGGGCGCGAACATGTCGCGGCGGAATTCCGGCAACGCGCGTCGGGCACTGATGCCGACGACTTTCTCGAACAGCCGGCGCAGCAGCGCGCTTTTGTTGCGCAGGTTGGCGAGCGGCGCGAACCGCGCGGCGAGGCCGGCGTAATGCGGCAGGTACGCCACCAGCCGGTCGCGCAGGGTGAGGCCATGTTTGGCCGCGCGCGCCGCCAGCACCTCGATCTTCATCTTGGCCATGTCGACGCCGGTGGGGCATTCGTGGCGGCACCCCTTGCAGGAGACGCACAGCTTCATGGTCTCCATCATCGCGTCCGACGACAGCGCATCGGGGCCGAGCTGGCCGGAGATCGCCAGCCGCAGCGTGTTGGCGCGGCCGCGCGTGACGTCCCTCTCGTTGCGCGTAGCGCGGTAGGACGGGCACATCACGCCGCCCTCCAACTTGCGGCAGGCACCGTTGTTGTTGCACATCTCCACCGCGCCCTGAAAGCCGCCGGCGGCGCCGGGCCAGGCGGACCAGTCGAGCGCGGTCTTGAAATCGGCCACCTTGTAACCGGGGGCATAGCGGAACAACGCGCGGTCATCCATCTTCGGCGGGTGGAC
>JAFKES010000247.1 GCA_017308495.1 Afipia sp. | reverse complement strand
TCGCTCGCGGTCTTCTCCGGCATGCGCCAGTAGCCCTGAAACACGTTGGGCCCCTTGACCTCGATCATGCCGATCGTGTCCCGCGCGAGTTCTGCGCCCGTCTCCGGATCGGTGACGCGCACCGAGACGCCCGGCAGCGGAAAGCCCACGGCGCCCGGCACGCGCTCGCCGTCGTAAGGATTCGAGGTATTCATGTTGGTCTCGGTCATGCCGTAGCGTTCCAGCACCGCATGGCCGGTGCGCGCCGACCATTCGCGATGGGTCTCGGCCAAGAGCGGCGCGGAGCCCGAAATGAACAGCCGCATGTGCGACGTCGAATCTTTCGACAGGTTCGGCGACTGCAAGAGGCGCGTGTAGAATGTCGGCACGCCCATCAGCACCGTGGCGCGCGCCATCAGCTTGATGATCAGTTCGGGGTCGAGCTTGGGCAGGAAGATCATCGCCGCGCGCGAGAACAGCGTGACGTTGCTGGCCACGAACAGGCCGTGGGTGTGGTAGATCGGCAGCGCGTGGATCAGCACGTCGTCCCGGGTGAAGCGCCAGTACTCCACCAGCGAGAGCGAGTTCGAGGCGAGATTGTCATGGCTCAGCATCGCGCCCTTGGAGCGCCCGGTGGTGCCTGAAGTGTAGAGGATGGCGGCGAGGTCGTCATTGGCGCGCGGCACGGTGGCGAAGTCGGCGCTCATGGCGGCGGTGCCGTCGGTGAGCGAACCGTGGCCGTTGGCATCGAGAGTGTCGACTTTGGCGCCGACCTTGGCCGCCAGCGCCGCGATGCCGTCGGCCTTGGCGGGATCGCACACCACCAGCGCCGGCTCGGCGTCGCCGATGAAGTAGTCGAGCTCCGCCAGCGTATAGGCGGTGTTGAGCGGCAGGTAGATCGCGCCGGCGCGCACGGTGGCGAGATAGAGCACCAACGCTGCCACCGATTTCTCGGTTTGCGCCGCAACACGATCGCCCACCTTGACGCCGCACGCCACCAGATGGTTGGCCATGCGCCCCGCCTGCGCGATCAGATCGCCGTAGCTGATGCGCTGTCCGTCGAGGGTTTCGATGGCGAGCCGGCCGGGCTCGTCGAGATCATCGAACAGGCGGGAAAACAGATTGGCGTTTGCGGACGTGTTCATGCATCATTTCCCGCGGGATGTGATCGGCTGCAGGCACGTCATTACCAAAGGCAATCGAGAAAGCAACGGAGACAACCGGGATGAGCGACAACAACAAGAACAAGGTGGCGTGGATCACCGGCGGCGGCAGCGGCATCGGCCTTGCGGGCGCGCAGGCGCTGGCGAAGGACGGCTGGACGGTGGTGATCTCCGGCCGCCGCAAGGAGGTGGTCGACGAGGCCGCCGCCGCCATCGTCAAGGCCGGCGGCAAGGCCGAGGCCATGGCGCTCGATGTCGCGAGCGCCGCCGATGCCGAGAAGGTGGCGCGGGCCATCGTCGCCAAGTACGGCCGCATCGATCTGCTGGTCAACAGCGCCGGACTCAACGTGCCGAAACGGAGCTGGCAGGAGGTGACCACCGAGGGCTGGGACAAGGTGGTGGACGTCAACCTCAACGGGCTGATGTACTGCATCCACGCCGTGCTGCCGACCATGCGCGCGCAGAAGGACGGATGCATCATCAACGTCGCCTCGTGGGCCGGCCGCCATGTCTCCAGGCTCACCGGCCCAGCTTACACCGCCACCAAGCATGCGGTGGTGGCGCTGACGCATTCCTTCAACATGGAGGAATTCGGCAACGGCGTGCGCGCCTGCTGCCTGTCGCCGGGCGAGGTCGCGACGCCGATCCTGAAGCTGCGCCCGGTGCCGCCGAGCGCCGAGGACATGGCGCGGATGCTGCAGCCGGAAGACCTCGGCCGCACCATCGCCTTCGTGGCCTCGATGCCGCCCCATGTCTGCATCAACGAGATCCTGATCTCGCCGACCTGGAACCGCGGCTTCGTCACCCCCACGGTGCTGTAGGTCGCGCGCGGCTGCGTGAGGCTTTTGACGGAGAGATCGTCGTCCCTTTGCCGGGACGACGCTCGCGCGTTTGTGAGCGGCCGGGTCGTGATTCCGATGAATTTTGCAGCCGCGTGCCGTAACAAGGACCTAACTGCATCCGTAAAGTATCGGCGACATCGTGAAACCGGAAGCGCTCATGTCCACCACCACCGCGGATCGTGCGCAGGCATCGCCTGACATCCCTGCCGGACGGACCATCGTCCAGCCGGCCTGGGTGCGGGTGCTGCACTGGATCAACGCCGTGGCGATGGTGCTGATGATGATGTCGGGCTGGCAGATCTACAACGCCTCGCCGCTGTTCGGCTTCACCTTCCCGCCCTCGGTCACGCTGGGCGGCTGGCTCGGCGGCGCGCTGATGTGGCACTTCGCGGCGATGTGGCTGTTGATGGTCAACGGCTTGGTCTATGTGGTGCTCGGCCTCGTCACCGGCCGCTTCCGCAGAAAGCTCCTGCCGCTGTCGGCGCGCGGCGTCGCGCACGACGCCGGCGCGGCGCTGCGCGGCCGACTCTCCCACGGCGATCTCACGGTCTACAATCAGGTGCAGAAACTGCTCTACGCCGCGGTCATTGTGATCGGCATCGTGATCGTGCTGTCGGGCCTTGCGATCTGGAAGCCGGTGCAGCTGCAAGGGCTCACCGCGCTGTTCGGCGGCTACGACGCGGCGCGCTACGTGCATTTTTTCTGCATGGCGGCGATCGCCGGATTTCTCGTGCTGCATGTGGCGCTGGCCCTCGCGGTGCCGAGAAGCCTGCGCGCGATGATCGTCGGGAGATAGGGCATGACTCCGAAAAGCGGGCGCCGGGTTTCGGACAGGGTCGTGCCCAAAGGAATGGAAACGTCATGAGCCGCAAGCGCCGTTTCATCATTCCCGGCGTCGACAGCAAGCTGCTGGTGAAGGACGCCGCGAAACTGCTGCCGAACCCCGCCCGCCGCCGCTTCATCGCCGGCGGCGCGAGCCTTGGGGCGCTGACGCTGCTGACCGGCTGCGACGTCACCGACAGCTTTTCGGCGGAGTCGATGCTGACGCGCATTTCCAAGTTCAACGACGCGGTGCAGGCGGCGCTGTTCGATCCGAACAAGCTCGCCCCGACCTACCCGGAAAGCGCCATCACCCGGCCGTTTCCGTTCAATGCCTATTACGCCCTCGACGACGCGCCGGACATCGACGCCGCCGACTGGACGCTGGAGGTGCGCGGCCTTGTCGATAACAAGAAGCCGTGGACGCTCGACGAGCTTCACCGGCTGCCGATGGAGCGGCAGATCACCCGCCACATCTGCGTCGAGGGCTGGAGCGCCATCGGAAGCTGGACCGGGGTGCGCCTCAGCCACTTCCTGCAACTGATCGGCGCGGACATGCGCGCGAAATATGTCTGGTTCAACTGCGCCGACTACGACGGTTATAACTCGCCGCTCGACATGGCGAGCGCGCTGCATCCGCAGACCCAGATGACGTTGCGCTTCGACAACGAGATCCTGCCGCGCGCTTACGGCTATCCGATGAAGATCCGGGTGCCCACCAAGCTCGGCTTCAAGAATCCGAAATACGTGATCGCGATGGAAGTTACCAACGACTACAAGGGCGGCTACTGGGAAGACCAGGGCTACAACTCCTTCAGCGGGAGTTGAGGGGCATTTCATCGACGTCATTGCGAGGCGCGTCAGCGCCCAACCAATCCGGTTCTTATCCGCGGCGAGTTCGGGCCTGGATTGTTTCGCGGCGTTTATCATCCGGTCGGCGAAGCCGGACCCGCTGGCTCGCAATGACGGGACAAAGGCATTGCCGCCGGCAGACGCTGCATCCCGGCCTGTTGCCCGGTTCCGGCTGCGGAACCCGGCCGGTTAACGGCGCTATCGGAACTTTAATCGATTCTTAGCAAAGCTCACGCCGCTCTAACGGAATTGTGAGGCGTCGCGCGCCTGTAATACAATAGGTGAAACAAAGGCTTGGGCGAGCGCGACATCTCGTCGCCCGACCTCGATATTGCGCTGCAATAGGGCATGCCGCCATCATCCTTGCCTCTCCCAACCAGACCGAATCGGCGCCGCAAGGCTGGCCGGCTCGGGTTGTGTTGGGTCTGTTCCAGGCTGTCCGCGACCTCAAGAAGGATACACCATGCTGGCGCGTCGTCACGCGATCTCGTCCCTCGCTCTTCTCGGCTGTACGGTTCTTCTGGCGGGGTGCAACGACACCGGCGTCGCCGCCGTCCCGCCTGAGCGGCCCGAGGTGGC
>JAFKES010000246.1 GCA_017308495.1 Afipia sp. | reverse complement strand
GAGGAGCTACTGCAATTTCGACTTCAGAGTCGAGAGATCGAACCGCGGATCCCGAACCTGATCCACGGTCGGAGCGGCGTTGGTGCCGATCAGGCGCCGCGCAAGCAGGTGATCTTTCGTCGCGTTGATCGAGTCGACGGCAATTAGCCGATCCTGCTTGAAGTGAAAAATCGAGAAGCTGGATCGTTCGACATCGCCGCGGCGGACCCAGCTGTCTGCGCCGTGCGAAAGCCCGGCGATTTGGAGCTTGACGTCGTACTGGTCGGACCAAAACCAGGGCGTCTCGGTGAACGGCTTTTCCTTGCCCAACAAGGCAAGGGCTGCGGATCGACCTTGTTCGACGGCGTTTTGCACCGATTCCAGCCGGATTTTCGAGCCGTCCGGCATGCGGCGGACCGTGCAGTCACCCGCCGCAACGATGTTCGGAATAGATGTGCGGCCGCAGTCATCGACGACGACGCCCCGATCGCACTCGACGCCTGCCTTCCGGGCGAGAGCGTCATTGGGAATGACGCCGATGCCGGCGATGACCAGACCTGCGTGGGCGGACGAACCGTCGGCGAAATGTACGATGGCCTGATCTCCACCGACGGCCTCAATACGTGAGACCTGCGTTCCGATCAGGAGCTTCGCGCCGCGGGATCTGTGGAGGTCCGCGTACCATTGGGACAGGTCGTTCGACAGCACGCGTTCCAGAAGTCGGGGCGCGGCTTCAACGATCGTCACATCGAGGCCGAGCTTTCGGGCGCTCGCGGCCACTTCGAGGCCGATGAAGCCGCCCCCTATAATAATGACGGGATGACTTTGCCGCATGCAGTCGCGCAACCGTGCCGCGATCGCGATCGCGTCCTGTTTGGAGCGCAGAACATGCACTGCGCCGGACGACTCGCTTCCGGGGAGTTTTCGTGGCGTGGCGCCGGTGGCCAGCACCACACCGCTCCAATGGATGACACCGCCGTTGCTGACCCTTGCCGACCCGGCGCGAGGGTCGATCTCCTCGATGCCCATTTCGGCCCTGAGGGTGATTCCCTTGCGTTCCAGCGCCGAGATGTCTCTTATCGTGAGTTGACGTTCGTCAATATCATCCGTCAGCCACGCCTTGGAGAGGGGAGGACGATGATAGGGCGCGTATGGCTCGTCGCCGTAAAGTGAAATCGTGCCCTCGAAGCCATTGCTTCGTAAAGTTTCTGCGGCCTGCAGGCCGGCCTGTCCGGCGCCGACGACCAGGATATGTTGCCGGGACCCGCTCAAGTCTGGCACTCGGGAATTGTCACGACCAGGCCCGCAAGGCTCTCGTTGGCTTTGATCTGACAGGAGAGTCGGCTGTTCGGTTTGCGCTCGGCCTTCACATCCTCAAGCAGTTCCAGTTCGTCTTCCGACGGCGGTGGAAGTGCCGCAAGGCGTTCCGGGTCGACATACACATGACAGGTTGCGCAGACGCAGGAGCCGCCGCATTCGGCGACGATGCCGTCGACCCCCTTCGTCACGGCGGCCTGCATCAGATTCCAGCCGTCTTCGACGTTGATTTCGACCCTCGTGCCAGAAGGCTCCACATAGGTAATCGTCACCATCTGTATTTCACCTATAGTTATAATTATAGGATGATATAGTCGGTCCCATTGGACTGCAAGCGATCTCGACAATCAGTCGTATTATGAGCGATCTGCGCGTTGTCAGAATTCGACCTATTGTATTATAAATAGGCATTATATAGGGAGGCGTGGCGATGGGTGAGCAGAAGATGGGGCAGGGGATCGGCGCCTCGCTGTTGCGCCGGGAAGATGACCGGTTCCTGCGCGGGCGGGGACAGTATGTCGCCGACATCCGCCTTCCCGGCCTCAAGAATGTTGCCTTTGTCCGTTCCCCGCTCGCCCACGCCTTGATTCGGGGCATCCATATCCCCGAGGCCCATCGCGGCAGCGTCTTCACCGCCGCGGACCTTGTCGATGTGAAGCCGATCGTCGCGGTCTCCGCTCTGCCCGGATTCAAACGTTCGGAGCAGCCTTTGCTGGCGTCGAAGAAGGTCCGGCAGGTCGGCGAACTGATCGCCATGTGCGTCGCCGATACGCGCGCGGAAGCAGAAGATATTGCGGCGCTCGTCGAGCTTGAGCTTGAGGAACTCCCGGCCATTCATGACATGCTGACGTCGCGCAATTCCGATGCGCCGCTGATCCACGAGGAATGGGGCGACAATGTCTTTTTGGAGACGTTTGTCGATGTGAACATGGAGGCTGCGTTCGATGCCCCGATCAAGATCACCCGGGAGATATCGAGTTCCCGGCAATGTATGGCGCCGATGGAAGGGCGGGCGACCGTCGCGACATGGGATCATCGGGCGGAACAGCTTGTTCTGTACACCAGCACCCAGCAGCCTCATATCATCAGGCAGGGTCTTGCCGAATGTCTCGGTATGGAGCAGCTCAACATCCGCGTCGTGTCTCCCGATGTCGGCGGCGGATTCGGCTACAAGGCGCTGATGCCGCCAGAAGATGTTTGCCTGAGTTGGCTCGCGATGCGATGCGGCCATCCCGTGCGCTGGATCGAGGATCGCCGCGAGCATCTCACCGCGAACGCCAATTGCCGCGAGCATCACTATCGCATCACGGCCTACGCCGATCGTGACGGCCGCTTACGTGGAATCGATTGCGAGGCGACGGTGGATTCAGGAGCGTACTCGTCTTATCCGTTCACGGCGTGCCTGGAAGCGGCGCAAGTCGCGAGCATTCTTCCGGGACCGTATGATTTTCCTTCCTATCGTTGCCGGACATGGTCGGTCGCTACCAACAAGTGTCCGATCCTGCCTTATCGCGGGGTTGCGCGAACCGGCGTGTGCTACGCGATGGAACTGATGATCGATGCCATCGCGCGTGAAGTCGGACTCGAGCCGTTTGAGGTCAGACTCAAGAATCTGGTTCGTCCGGAGCAGATGCCGTTCGACAACATCACAAAGAAGCATTTCGATAGCGGAGACTATCCGGAAGCCCTTCGTCAGGCGCTCGACAAAGTGAACTTCGAGTCGATTCGCGAGCGTCAGAAGAAGGGCGAGCCGGATGGTCGGCGTATTGGCGTCGGTATCGGCGTTTATTGCGAGCAGGGCGCCCACGGCACGTCAGTCTATGCAGGCTGGGGTATTCCGATGGTGCCCGGACATGAACAGGCTACGGCGCGGATCACGCCGGATGGTGGCCTCGAAATTCGCGTTGGCGTGCATTCGCATGGTCAGAGCATGGAGACGACGCTTCCGCAGGTGGCGCACGAGATTTTGGGCATCGACGTTGCGCGAATCAAGCTCGTGCACGGTGATACGGAGTACACGCCGTTCTCGACCGGGACCTGGGGATCGCGATGCGCGGTCATGGCGGGCGGCGCGGTTGCAAGTGCATGCCGCGAAGTCGCAAGCCTCGCAAAAGGGATTGGCGCTCACCTGCTGCAGACCGATCCCGATCAGGTGCAGCTTGTCGATGGTGCCGTATGCAGCCACGCCGGCAGCATCAGCCTGAAGGATATTGCCTATACCTGGTATCGCCGTCCTCAGGATCTGCCGTCGTCAGTCGATCCACGCGGTCTCGAAGCGACCATCGGTCACAAGCCGAAGCGCGACGCGGGGACATTCAGCTATGCGGCTCATATCGCGGTTGTCGCCGTCGACACCGAAATCGGAGATATCGAGATTCTCGACTATGTGATTGTCGAGGATGGCGGCAAGCTGATCAACCCGATGGTGGTTGATGGCCAGATTTACGGTGGTCTGGCTCAAGGCATTGGCACTGCACTCTATGAGGAAATGAATTTCGACGCATCGGGCCAGCCATTGGCCTCGACTTTCGCCGACTATCTGCTCCCGGGGCCGACTGAAGTCCCCGCAGCCGTTCTCGGTCATATGGAGACGCTGGCGCCCTATACCGAATTCGGTGTCAAAGGGATTGGCTAGGGAGGTGCCATCGCGCCGCCTGCGGCAATCGGTAACGCCGTCAATGATGCGCTCAGGGGATTCGGCGTTGAACTACTGCATGCGCCGATGACGCCGCGACGGGTCCTCGAAGCGATCTACCTGAAAGAGCGCGCCGATTAGTTCGCGCTCGTTGTCAGCGCGCCGCGCGCCTGGCGCATATTGTTGTTGAGATGCTCGGCTCCGATGGCGCTGTGCTCGGTTCAGCCGCACAATCCGCTGCCGGTCGGGACTATCGCCAAGCAGTGCAAGGGTCTGCCACAGATCGTGCTTCGATACGGCTTTTCATCAGACCGCGCCCAAGGTCGCGCGGGCGTTCGAGATCGAGCTTTTCGT
>JAFKES010000245.1 GCA_017308495.1 Afipia sp. | reverse complement strand
GATGTAGGCGTCGTCGAATTCAACGCGCATCTTGTCGGCGTTGGTGACGAAGTAGGGCGAGATGTAGCCGCGGTCGAACTGCATGCCTTCGACGACATCGAGTTCGGTGTCGAGCGACTTCGCCTCCTCGACGGTGATGACGCCTTCGTTGCCGACCTTGGCCATCGCCTTGGCGAGGAAGTCGCCGATTTCCTTGTCGCCGTTGGCGGAGATGGTGCCGACCTGGGCGATTTCGTCGTTCGAGGTGACCTTCTTGGAGTTCTTCTGCAGGTCAGCGACGACAGCTTCGACAGCGAGGTCGATGCCGCGCTTGAGATCCATCGGGTTCATGCCGGCGGCGACCGACTTGGCGCCTTCCTTCACGATGGCCTGGGCGAGGACGGTCGCGGTGGTGGTGCCGTCACCGGCGAGGTCCGCCGACTTCGAGGCCACTTCGCGGACCATCTGGGCGCCCATGTTCTCGAACTTGTCGTCAAGCTCGATGTCCTTGGCGACGGTGACGCCGTCCTTGGTGATGCGCGGGGCGCCGAACGACTTGTCGAGCACGACGTTGCGGCCCTTGGGGCCGAGCGTGACCTTCACCGCGTTGGCGAGGATGTCCACGCCGCGCAGCATCTTGTCGCGGGCGTCGACGCCGAATTTCACTTCTTTGGCTGACATTGTTTAATCTCCAAAATCGATTTCAGTGAATGTCATCACCGGGCTTATCCCGGTGATCCACGCCTTGGTTTGGTTTCGGAAAAGACGTGGATGGCCGGGGCAAGCCCGGCCATGACGGACGGAGTTGTTTCAGGCGGCCTTCTTCTTGGCGCCGACGTCGGTGATGACGCCCATGATGTCGCTTTCCTTCATGATCAGCACTTCCTGGCCGTCGATCTTGACCTCGGTGCCGGACCACTTGCCGAACAGGACGATGTCGCCGACCTTGAGATCGATCGGGATCAGCTTGCCGGCCTCGTCGCGGCCGCCCGGACCCACCGACAGAACTTGGCCCTGGGAAGGCTTTTCCTTCGCGGTGTCCGGAATGATGATGCCGCCAGCAGTCTTCTCTTCGGCGTCGATGCGCTTGACCACGACGCGGTCGTGAAGCGGACGGAATTTCATGCGATCCTCCTAAAGCTTTGATACGTCTCGAATTTTGAAATTCTGGCAGTCGCGGCGAGCGAGTGCTACCGCAACTGGCAGGGACATAGGCCGATGGCGGCCGCCGGGCAAGGGGCTCCGGCACAAAAATTGGCAGTCTCGGGACATGGCTGCCAATTTCGGCCCCGATCGTTAATGCCGGAGGCTCGGACCATCCCGCTGGCCGGGCGGGCTCCGGTCAGCGGGGTGGCATGACGCGGGTCGGACGTGACGGCGATGGAGGGGGAGAGGCGAGAGGCTTTAATTTAGAATGATTCTAAATATAACTTCGGGCGACCAGATCCCTGCCGCCTCGGAGACGCCGCCCATGCCCGCCACGCCCCATGTCGAACGTCATTTCCTCGGTTCGGAAACAGTGCGGGACGTGGTCATCGGCATGTCCGACGGCCTCACCGTGCCGTTCGCGCTGGCGGCGGGGCTGTCGGCGGCGGTGACCTCGACGCAGATCATCGTCACCGCAGGGCTGGCGGAGATCGCGGCCGGGGCGATCGCCATGGGGCTCGGCGGCTATCTCGCCGCGCGGACCGATCAGGAGCATTACGACTCCGAGCAACGCCGCGAGAGCTGGGAGGTGGACAATCTGCGCGAGGCGGAAGTGGCGGAGGTGCGCGAGATCTTCGCCGGCTACGGCTTGCAGGACGCGGCGCTGGAGGCTGTGGTCACGGCGCTGTCGGCGAACAAGAAACCCTGGGTGGACTTCATGATGCGCTTCGAACTCGGCCTGGAGAAGCCAGATCCGAGGCGCGCGCCGCTCAGTGCGGCGACGATCGCGGCGTCCTATCTCGTCGGCGGACTGATTCCGCTGCTGCCCTACATGATCCTCGACGATCTGCCCACGGCGCTGCGTTATTCGGTGGCTTGCACCGGCCTCGCACTCGCGGTGTTCGGCGCGGTAAAGGGCCGCCTCACCGGCATCAGCATGCTGAAATCCGGCTTCCAGACATCGCTGGTGGGCGGCCTTGCGGCCAGCGCGGCATTCTATCTCGCCCATCTGTTCGGGTGAGACGAGCCGTCGCGTGGCTGTCAGCAGTCGCACGGCGATGCTGCTAGTGCTTTGATAATTAACAATTTATTCAATTATTGCGCTTGTGATGGCGAGACGTGCTGCGTCAGGGTCTCAGACAGCGCGCCTGCTCGCGAAGTGGAATCCGGTTCGCGGCGCCGCGCTCAACGATGGGTCGGAACGCGTTCGCCGAAAGCCGGTTGCCACTTGAGACGAGCGCCTCCACCTGAGGAGGTTGGCATGGGTTCGCTGAAGTCAGGATCGCGGGAGACGGTGTCCGGCGATTTCAAGAGGATGCTTGCGGGTTACGGTCTCACCACGGCGGAGATCCTCTATCGCCGCCCCGATCATCGCTGGTTGCTGCAATCCTACGTCTGGCAGGATTACGACCTGTTTCCCAACTTCCCGGCGCTGCGGGACTTCCTCGCCTTCTGGCAGGACAAGCTGGAGGGGCCGCTGTTCTCGGTGACGGTCGCGCACTCGAAGCTGATCAAGCCCGCCGAGCTGAAGGCGGTGGACGGCATATTCCGGCTGCATTGAGGGCGGAGGCGGCGCGCGTTATCCCGGGCGCGGCGCAGCGCGTTGGCACGCCCGCGTCACTCAAGCTCCAGCGCCGGCTTGCGCCGGATGAACGGCGAATAGACCGGCGCATCGGGCGTGATCCGTCCATCGCCGCCCCAGTGCGCCATCCGGTTGAACGGGATCGCCGGGATCGTCTCGATCTGCGACAGGGCTGTTGCCAGATCGGTGGTGATCGCCTTCAGCCGCGCTTCGACCGCCGACGAATCCGAGTAACGCAGGCCCGCTTCGACGCCATAGGCAAGAAACGGTTCGAGCACCGTGAACCCGCCATAGGCCAGCGAGAAGTTCACCGGCCACAGCAGCAGATCGATGTCGCCGCTGCGTCCGTTGTAGGCGTAGGTATCCGCGCTGGTGCCGACCGTCACCGACAGCATCGCCTTCTTGCCGACGAAGCGGCCGTTCTCGAACCGCTTCTGGC
Organism: Afipia sp.; assembly: GCA_017308495.1. GTDB lineage: Bacteria > Pseudomonadota > Alphaproteobacteria > Rhizobiales > Xanthobacteraceae > Afipia. The sequence continues at coordinate 1,154 of JAFKES010000245.1, read as the reverse complement.
TGGTGTAGACGTCGCCGTAAATGAAAACGCGGTCGAACCATCCTTTCAGGATCGCCGGCGGCAGATGCCACCACATTGGATACTGCAGGATCAGGAGATCCGCCTGATCGATGCGCGCGATTTCCGCCGCGACATCCTGCGGGATTGTCTGGTTGGCAGAGGCGTGGCGCTGCTCGGACTGCACATCGAACCGGTCGCGATCCAGCGGCGCCGAATAATGTTCCGGGCGCTCGCAGGGATCGAACCCCATCCGGTAGAGGTCGGACACCGTGACCGACCAGCCTTTCCGTTCAAGGGCGTCCCGGGCCGTCGCGGCGAGATGGGCGTTGTAGGATTTCGGCTCGGGGTGGGCGAGAACGATGTGCGCGCGCATGGGCCGTTATCCGCGCCCGACGAATGGCATCTGTGTCGCCATGATGTTGAGGAACAGCGCGTTGGCGTCGAGCGGGCGCGTCGCCATAAAGACGATGGCGTCGGCGGCGTTCTGCACGTCCATGCGCGGCTCCACCATCTTGTCGCCGCGCGGCTGCAGCACGCCCGCGGTCATGCGCTCGGTCATCTCGGTGGCGGCGTTGCCGATATCGATCTGTCCACAGGCGATGTTGTAAGCGCGGCCGTCGAGCGCGGTGGCGCGGGTGAGGCCGGAGATCGCATGCTTGGTCGCGGTGTAGGGTGAGGAGAGCGGCCGCGGCGCATAGGCTGAGATCGAGCCGTTGTTGATGATGCGGCCGCCCTGCGGGGTCTGGTCCTTCATGATGCGGAACGCATGCTGGGTGCACAGGAACGGCGCGGTGAGGTTGGTCGCCACCGTGGTCTGCCACTGGTCGAGGGTGAGGTCTTCCAACGGCACCGGCGGGGTGCCGACGCCGGCATTGTTGAACAGCAGGTCGAGGCGGCCGAACTCCTTCATGGTCGCGGCGAACAGCGCGGCGATGGAGGCGGGGTCGGTCATGTCGCTCGGCACCACGAGGCTGGTGCCGAAGTCCTTTCCGCGCTGCGCGGTCCCCTCCAGCGGATCCCTGCGCCGCCCCGCGAGCACCAGCGAGAACCCGGCCTTCATCAGCGCCAGCGCGCTGGCGCGGCCGATTCCGGAGCCTGCGCCGGTGACGATTGCGACTTTCAGTTCAGACATGGGTGTCTCCCGTTGTTTTGTT
>JAFKES010000095.1 GCA_017308495.1 Afipia sp. | reverse complement strand
TGGAGACTGGCGATCCCGGGAAGACTCGAACTTCCGACCTACGGTTTAGGAAACCGTCGCTCTATCCGGCTGAGCTACGGGACCGGTTCTCACGGCTGCGACCGCCTCGCCTGCACCTGCAGGCTGGCCGGGCACATGGGTTTCCATAGCAGAGCCGGTACGACGCCGCTAGGTTCCCCGCGGCCGCATGTCGCGCCATGTTTGACGGTCGATTTCAACCAGCCGCATCCGCAGCGCGAACGACGGCGCGCGCGATGATCAGGCATTGGCCAATCAGGCGTGGAAATTATGCGTGACCCGCCTCGTTCGACAGCATCGCCAGGTCGATGCCGATCTTTTCCAGCGCACGCTCGTATTTGACCTCGGCATTGCGCCCGAACACCAGATCGGAATCCGCCGGACAGTGCAGCCAGCCGTTATGCTGGATCTCATTTTCCAGTTGCCCCGGCGCCCAGCCGGCATAGCCGAGCGCCAGCATGGCGTGCTTCGGCCCCGCGCCGGCGGCGATCGCCTTGAGAATATCCAGCGTCGCGGTGAGGCAGATGCCGTCATCGATCGGCAGCGTGGCGTCCTCGATGAAGAAATCGCTCGAATGCAGCACGAAGCCGCGCCCGGTCTCCACCGGGCCGCCCTTCATCACCTTCATGGCTTCCGCCGCCCGCGGCAGCTTGATCGGCTCGGACTTGTCGATGATGTCGAGCTGCCGCAGCAGCTGCGGAAAGTCGATGCTGCCGGCCGGACGGTTGACGATGATGCCCATCGCCCCCTCGGCGGAGTGCGCGCACAGATAGATCACCGAGCGGGCGAAGCGCTCATCATCCATCACCGGCATGGCGATCAGCAGCTGGCCGTCGAGGTAACCAGCGCCGGAAGTCTCGAGGACATCGCTGGCGGCGGTCAGGCGGCCCGCGGCGGGCTTTGCTTTGGGGCGCGGTGTGGTCATGCGCAACGACTCTCCCCTGATATCACTATCCTGATATTGGGGGTCTGTTCTGTCAATCAAGCCATCGCCCGACATCACGGCAGCAATTGCCTGCGGATGATGCGCGCCTTGTCGCGAAAAAGGCTGGATCGCAGGCCATTCAACCGTCATCACCAACCCGTCCCGCTCCGGGATCGCGCCTGCAAGGACATCCGATGACACTGCCGGTTCCCTTTCGCGCCGCCGCCGGCCTGACGATGGCCGCCGCCTGCCTGATCGCCAGCGGCGCGCGGGCGGACGACGCCTCGCCATGGATCAAGGACAGTTATTCGCAGGTCCGGCTGATCGCAGGCTCGCGCAGCGGCACGGCGTTTCTCGGCGGCATTGCAATCCAGTTGCAACCCGGCTGGAAAACCTACTGGCGCACGCCGGGCGATTCCGGCGTGCCGCCGCGGATCGATTTCAGCAAGTCCGAGAATGTCGACTCCGTTACCATCCTGTGGCCCGCGCCGATGAAATTCCCCGACGGCGCCGGCGGCACCTCGCTTGGCTACCGTAAGCAGGTGCTGCTGCCGCTGCGGATTGTCGCCAAACACGCCGACAAGCCGGTGACGCTGCGCGCGGCGATCAACTACGCGGTGTGCGACAAGCTGTGCGTTCCGGTGGAGGCCCATGCCGAACTGGCGTTCACCAGCGTGGCCAGCACCGAGGACAGCGCCATCGCAGCGGCGCTCGACACCGTGCCCAAGCCGGCCAAGATCGGCGACACCACGCCGCTTGCGATCCGCGACGTGCGGCGCGAGGGCGCGCAGACCGTGGTGGTGGATGTCGTCGCGCCCGACGACAAGGACGCCGGCGGCAGGGAGGTCGAACTGTTCGTCGAGGGGCCGACCCCGGACTGGGCTTTGCCGGTGCCGAAGCTGGTCAAGCGCGGGGCCGACGGGCTGCGCCGCTTCAGCTTCGATCTCGAAGGACTGCCGCCCGGCGCGAGCGCCACGGGCGCCGTGCTGAAATTCACCCTCACCGGTCCGTCCGCCGCCTACGAATACACCGCCTCACTGCCCTAGCGCGCGGCGAAACCGCGTTCCCCTGCCGCGCCGGACGCGCTATGACACCGTCCCCGAAGCGACGGAGAGCAAGAATGACGATCAAGACCGGCGACAGACTGCCCGCAGCCACCTTTCGCGTGATGACCGCGGACGGCGTTCAGGCCAAAACCACCGACGATATCTTCAAAGGCAAGAAGGTCGCGCTGTTCGCCGTGCCCGGCGCCTATACCGGCACCTGCCACAAGATGCACATGCCGAGCATTTTCCTCAACGCCGCCGCACTCAAGGCCAAGGGCGTGGACACCATCGCCGTGGTGTCGGTCAATGACGCTTTCGTGATGAGCGCGTGGAAGCGCGACACCGACCAGCGCGACGAGGCGATCTACCTTGCCGACGGCAATGCGGAGTTCGCCAAGGCCATCGGCCTCGAACTCGACGCCTCCGGCAATGGCCTCGGCATCCGCTCCAAGCGCTATTCGATGCTGGTGGACGACGGCGTGGTGAAGATTTTCAACCTCGAAGCGAACCCCGGCAAGGTCGAGGTCTCCGGCGGCGACACGCTGCTCGGGCAACTGTGAATTTTAGATAGAACGCCCGCCCTTCTTCCCCTCTCCCCTTGTGGGAGAGGGAAATCACGGCACCAGAAAATTCATCTGTTCTCCGCCAGCCCGTCGCGCGCGAGCTGATCGGCGCGCTCGTTCTCGGGATGGCCGGCATGGCCCTTGATCCAGTGCCAGCGGATGTCGTGAGGCTTGAGCGCGGCGTCGAGCCGCTGCCACAGGTCGGCATTCTTCACCGGCTTCTTGTCGGCGGTCTTCCAGCCGTTGCGCTTCCAGTTGTGAATCCAGGCGGTGATGCCCTGGCGCACATACTGGCTGTCGGTGGTCAGATCAACCACGGCCGGGCGCTTCAAGGCTTCCAGCGCCGAGATCGCCGCCATCAATTCCATGCGGTTGTTGGTCGACGGATTTTCGCCGCCCTTCAGTTCCTTCTCGACGCTGCCGAAGCGCAGGATCGCGCCCCAGCCGCCAGGCCCCGGATTTCCCGAGCAGGCGCCATCGGTGAAAATCGTGACATGCGGACGGCCGTCGGCACTCACGCGGCGAAGCCCTCGGCGTCGATGCCGTAGTCCCGGATGCTGGCCACGCCCTGATGGAAGCGCAGCTTGCGGACATATTCCAGCGGGTCCTTCGGCTTCACCAGCGCGCCGGGCGGCACGTTCAGCCAGTCCACCAGCCGCGTCAGCAGGAAGCGGATCGCCGCGCCCCGCGCCAAGAGCGGCAGCGCATCGCGCTCGGCCTCCGACAGAGAACGCACACGTCCATAGGCGTTGAGAAAGGCGCGCGCCTTGGTGACGTTGAAGGCGTGATCGCTCTCGAAGCACCAGGCGTTGAGGCAGATCGCGACGTCATAGGCCAGCATGTCGTTGCAGGCGAAGTAGAAATCGATCAGGCCGGACAGCTTCTCGCCGAGGAACAGCGCGTTGTCCGGAAACAGGTCGGCATGGATCACGCCGCGGGGCAGCGACGCCGGCCAGTGCGCTTGCAGATGATCGAGCTCCGCCGCCAGCAGCGCGCGCAGGCCGTCCTGCACGCTGTCGGCGCGCGCGGCCGCCTGATCGAACAGTGGCCGCCAGCCGGCGACCGAGAGGGCGTTGGCACGCGTCATGGTGAAATCGGCCCCGGCCAGATGCATCTTCGCCAGCGCCTCGCCGACGGCGGCGCAATGGGCTGCACTCGGCCGGCGCGGCCACACCCCCTCGAGGAAATCGATGATCGCGGCGGGCCGTCCCGCGAGCTGGCCCAGCGCCGCGCCGTTGCGGTTCACCACCGGCTGCGGGCAGGTGATGCCGTGGGAGGCGAGATGCGCCATCAGCCCGAGGAAGAACGGCAGGTCGCCGGCCGCGACGCGCTTCTCATACAGCGTCAGGAAGAAATAGCCGCGGCTGGTGTGCAGCAGGTAGTTGGAGTTCTCGACGCCCTCGGCGATGCCCTTGTAGGACAGCAGTTCGCCAATCCCGTAGCCGGCGAGGAACTCGGCGAGCTGCTCGGCGCTGACGTCGGTATAGACCGCCATCTCACTCCGCCGCGTCGTTGCGCAGCGGGCGCGGCAGCGGGAAGAACTCGTTCTCCTCCGCAGCGGAGACCGTCTCCACCCGCAGCGTATAATGCGCGGCGAAGGCGTCCATGATCTCCTCGACGATCACCTCCGGCGCCGAGGCGCCCGCGGTGATGCCGAGCCGCTTGACGCCGGCAAATTTCGACCAGTCGAGTTCGGAAGCGCGCTGCACCAGCACCGAGACCTTGCAGCCTTCGCGCTCGGCAACCTCGCGCAGGCGCTGGGAGTTCGACGAGTTCGGCGACCCCACCACGATCATGGCGTCGACGTGCGGCGCGACCTTCTTCACCGCAAGCTGGCGGTTGGTGGTGGCGTAGCAGATGTCTTCCTTGTGCGGGCCGTCGATCTGCGGGAAGCGCTCCTTGAGCACGGCGACGATTTCCTTGGTGTCGTCGATGGACAGCGTGGTCTGCGTCACGAAAGCGAGCTTGGTGGCATCCTTCGGCTGGAAGGAGCGCGCTTCCTCCATGGTCTCGACCAGCACCACCGCGCCCTTGGGCAATTGTCCCAGGGTGCCGACCACCTCCGGATGGCCGGCGTGGCCGATCAGGATGATCTCGCGGCCGCGCTTGAAATGGATCGCGGCCTCGCGATGCACCTTGGTCACCAGCGGGCAGGTGGCGTCCAAAGTGAAGAAATTGCGCTTGACGGCCTCGTTGGGAATGGCCTTCGGCACGCCATGGGCCGAAAACACCACCGGGGCGTCGGTTTCGGGAATTTCGTCCAGTTCCGCGACGAAAATCGCGCCCTTTTCGCGCAGGCTCTCCACCACATAGCGGTTATGCACGATTTCGTGGCGGACATAGACCGGACCGCCGTAAATTTTCAGCGCGCGCTCCACCGTGTCGATGGCCCGCACCACGCCGGCGCAAAATCCCCGCGGGGAACACAGCACGACGGAAAGCGGCGGTTTTTGAGCGTCTGGGGTCATTTTCAGAGCCGAAATCAAGCGTTTTAGGGTCGACAGGCGGGAATGAAGCAGGACTTTGGACTGGACTTGGGGCTGCGGTCAGGCGTCTGTCAAGGGCGATCCGGACCATTGCACGGGCCGCCCCCGACGGACTATATAGGGATTATTCCCGTCATCACCGATGACCAGACGGCTTTACCCCCAAAAACCCGGCGGGCGAAGCGCAAAGGAGACTTGCCATGAGCAATGCACCGCTGATGCCGAAGGCGACGGCCGTGTGGCTGGTTGACAATACCGCGCTGACATTCGACCAGGTGGCCGAATTCACCAAGATGCACCCGCTGGAAATCCGCGCCATCGCCGACGGCGACGCCGCCCAGGGCATCAAGGGCATGGACCCGATCTCCACCGGGCAGCTCAGCCGCGAGGAGATCGAGCGCGGCGAGGCCGATGCCGACTACCGGCTCAAGCTCGGCGAATCCAAGGTGATCCTGCCCGAGGCCAAGAAGAAGAAGGGCCCGCGCTATACCCCGGTGTCGCGCCGCCACGAGCGGCCGAGCGCGATCCTGTGGCTGGTGCGCAACCATCCGGAGCTGAAGGACAGCCAGATCATGCGCCTCGTCGGCACCACCAAGACCACCATCGCCTCGATCCGCGACCGTACCCACTGGAACGCGCAGACGCTGACGCCGATGGATCCGGTGACGCTCGGCCTGTGCTCGCAGATCGAGCTCGATTTCGAGGTGCAGCGCGCCGCCAAAGAGAAGCCGGCCACCCAGCAATATGGCGGCGCGACGCTGCTGCCGGCCGCGGAGACCACCCGCAAGGAAGCCGAACACGACAGCGCCGCGACCTCGGGCAGGAGCGAAGACGACATCAATGTCGACGCGGTGTTCGCCAAGCTCAAGACCATCGGCGGCAAGAAGGCCGAGGACGAGGAATAGGCCTACCGCCGTTCTCGACCGGCTTCTCATGACAAAGGCCGCGCTTCGGGCGCGGCCTTTTCTTTCGCAAGGTCTGTGAGTCTACTTTTGCAGACGTCAGAACTTGTAGGTGATGCCGGTGCCGACCAGCCATGGATCGAGGTTGACCTTGCCGGAAACCGGCGTGACACCGTTGAGGGTGCCGTCCCAGTTCGGACGCAGCCAGAGCTTCTTGACGTCGACGTTCCATCCCCAGTGCTTGTCGAGCATGTAGTCGAAGCCGAACTGCACGACGGGAGCGAAGCTGTCCTTGAGGTGGCTGTTGGTCACCGCCACGCCCGCGCCGTTCGCGACATTGCCCGCCGACTGGCTGAAAAAGAACGTGTAGTTCACGCCGGCGCCGACATACGGCTTGAAGGCGCCGAAATCAGTGAAGTGATACTGCAAGGTCAAGGTCGGCGGCAGCAGCCAGGCTTTGCCGACATCAAGGCCATTGGTGGCCGGAACGCCTGTTCCCGTAACATGATGCTTGGTCACGCCAAGGATCAGCTCCGCCGCGATGTTCCTGGTGAAGAAGTAGGAGATGTCGAGTTCGGGCACCACCGTATCGGACGTGCTCAGCCCCGATCCCGGCACCTGATTCACGTGCCCGGAATTTTCCGTGATCACACCAAGCGCCCGCACGCGGATCATCCACGGATTCCACGGCTCGTACACCGGTGCTTTGTAGACAGGCGCGGCAGGAAGATCGGCAGCGTGGGCCGGCAGCGCGGCCCCGGCCAGTGCAGTCGCCGATGCCAGCAATGACACGGCAAGAATTTTTTTCATATTGACCCCATAAGCCTTCGTCAGCGGACCGATCCGCTGACGAAGGCCATAGGCAACAACGAGAAGTCCGATTGATTTGATGTGAGTCAAATTCTGGAGCGGCGGAAGTCCGATCGGCAGCCCCTGTGACATCGAAAGCACTACGAGATTTTCGCCGCGCGCCGCGCCGAACAGATCAAGCTGATCGAAGGCGACAACGCGGCGAGGCCCGGGCGGTCCCCGCGCGGATTTTTACTTCCCCTTCGCCCCGCCCTGCTTCGCGGCCTTGCGCGCGTCGGCGATGGCAAGCTTGAACTGCTCGGCGGTCAACCCGCCCGGCACGCGAAACGTGCCGACCACGAACGCCGGCGTGCCGCGGAAGCCGAACGCTTCGGCCTGCTCGTTGTTGCGCTTGAGCAGAGCCTCGATGGCGGGCTTGTTGGCCGCGAGATCGGCCTTGAGCCGCGGCACGTCGATGCCCGCGCCCGCCAGCGTCTCGTCGATCGCGGCCTCGGTCAGCCGCCCGGTGCGGCCGATCAGCGCCCGGTGCGCCGCTTCATACTTGTCCTGATATTTCGCGGCCTGGACCAGCCGCGCCGCGTAGCCCGACGGATCGCCGAGAATCGGCCAGTCCTTCAGCACGAGGCGCACCTTGGCGTCGTCCTTGAGGACCCGGTCGAGCACCGGCGCGATCGTCTTGCAGTAGGGGCACTGGTAATCGAAATACTCGACGATGGTGATATCGCCGTCGGGATTGCCGAGAACGGGAATCTCCGGATCGCGCAGCACGCGATCCTTGCTGAGCACGTTGTCATCGGCCGTCACATTGTCCTTGGCGGGTGCGCTGTCCTGCGCGGCCCGCGCCGGCGCGAAGGCCAGCCCAAGGGCCATCAGCGCGACGGCGATCAAGCCAGAATACGTTCGTCGGGTGTGGAGGATCATCTCATCCTGCTTTCGATCCGGCAGGCGGCCGGATGCCGCAAGGCTCATGCCTTCTTCAGAAATTCCGTTCGCAGGACCAGGCCCTTGATCTTGTCGGTGCGGCCCTCGATCTCGTCCTCGCTGTCGGTCAGGCGGATGTTCTTCACCACCGTGCCGCGCTTCAGTCCGCTGGACGACCCCTTGACCTTGAGATCCTTGATGACGACGACGGTGTCGCCGTCTTTCAACTCGTTGCCGTTGCTGTCCCTGACCGCCATGTCCGTCCCTTGTGAAATGCCGCGACCGCGGCGATGCCAGACAGCCTTAATACCTGTTGTTGAGCATGTCTTCCGCAAGGTTGCGGTGGGCGCGCTCGATACGCTCGTTGCCTGACATGCGGCTGTTGGCGACGTCGCGGTCCTTGCGGCAGGCGACATAGGCCGGCGAGCCCGATTCCCCCTGGGCGCGGCAGATGGCGTCGTCATCGGCCCTGTCGGCCACCGGCGTGCGCTCGAACTGGGCGCAGGCCGAAACCATCAGGCCCGCAGCCGCCACCGCCATCATCCGCCATCGACCTTGCTTCACCGGCCATATCCCGCTGTTTTGTCCCGATCCGCCGGCGGGCGCCGCCGACGCCCGTCTTTGACCCCGGCCAGCGGGCAAAAGCAAGGCACGCCGCGCCGCAACCCTCCGCGGCGCGACGAAAGGACCGCGCGGCTATCCGGTGTGGCCGGTCAATGCCGTCTTGATCTCCTCGAGCACGGCAGGATCCTCGATGGTGGCAGGCATGGTCCAGCTGTCGCCATCGGCGATCTTCTTCATGGTGCCGCGGAGAATCTTGCCGGAGCGCGTCTTGGGCAGCCGCGACACGGTAATCGCCAGCTTGAAGGCCGCGACCGGGCCGATCTTGTCGCGCACCAGCGTGACGATTTCCTTCTCGATCTCGGCCACCGGGCGCGTCACCCCCGCCTTGAGCACGAGGAACCCGCACGGCACCTCGCCCTTCACCGCATCCTTGACGCCGAGCACGGCGCATTCGGCGACATCCGGGTGCGAGGCCAGCACCTCCTCCATCCCGCCGGTGGAGAGGCGGTGGCCGGCGACGTTGATGATGTCGTCGGTGCGGCCCATGACGTAAACATAGCCGTCCTCGTCCTTGTAGCCGGCGTCGGAAGTTTTGTAGTAGCCGGGAAACTCGTTGAAATAAGCCTCGCGGCAACGCTCGTCCTGCTGCCACAGCGTGGTGAGATTGCCCGGCGGCAGCGGCAGCTTGATGACGATCGAACCCATGGTGTTCGGCGGCAGCGGCTTCGCCGCCTCGTCGACGATGTCGACCTGATAGCCGGGCATCGGCACCGTCGGCGAGCCATGCTTGACCGGCAGCATGCCGAGGCCAACCGGATTTCCGGCGATGCACCAGCCGGTCTCGGTCTGCCACCAGTGATCGATCACCGGCCGCTGCAACTGCTGCTCGGCCCATTCCACCGTCGGCGGATCGGCGCGTTCGCCGGCAAGGAACAGCGTGCGGAAAGCCGACAGGTCGTATTTGCGGATGAAGGCGCCGTCCGGATCGTCCTTCCTGATGGCACGAAATGCGGTCGGCGCGGTGAACAGCGCCACCGCCTTGTGCTGCGCGATCACCCGCCAGAACGCACCGGCATCCGGCGTGCCGACGGGCTTGCCCTCGTACATGATCGAGGTCGCGCCATGGATCAGGGGGCCGTAGATGATGTAGCTGTGGCCCACCACCCAGCCGATGTCCGAACCACACCACCACACCTCGCCGGGCTTGATGCCGTAGAGGTTGAACATCGACCATTTCAGCGCGACGAGATGACCGCCATTGTCGCGCACCACGCCCTTCGGCTTTCCGGTGGTGCCGGATGTGTAGAGAATATACAGCGGATCGGTGGCGAGCACCGGCACGCAGGGCGCGGACTTGTTGGCCTTGAGCGCGGCGTCGCGCAATTCGTTCCAGTCGTGATCGCGGCCCTTGACGAGGTCGCAGGTGTGTTGCGGGCGCTGCAGGATGATGCAGGCCTGCGGCTTGACGCTGGACAGCGCGATGGCCTCGTCGAGCAGCGGCTTGTATTGCACGATGCGGCCCGGCTCGATGCCACAGCTCGCCGAGAGGATGAGCTTCGGCTCGGCGTCCTCGATGCGAGTGGCGAGCTCCTTCGCCGCGAAGCCGCCGAACACCACCGAATGGATGGCGCCGATGCGCGCGCAGGCCAGCATCGCCACCATCGCCTGCGGCACCATCGGCATGTAGAGGATGACGCGGTCGCCCTTTGCGACGCCGAAATCCTGCATCACGGCGGCGAGCGTCTGCACCTCGCGCAGCATCTCGGCATAGGTGAGCTTGGTGACGCTGTTGGTCAGCGGCGAATCGTGGATCAGCGCCAGTTGATCGGCGCGGCCGCCGGCGACATGACGGTCGAGCGCATTGTAGCAGGTGTTGACCACGCCACCCACGAACCAGCGGCCGTAAAGCCCCTGCGACGGATCAAATACTTTTTTCGCCGGTTCGATCCAGTCGATGTCGCGCGCCGCCTCAGCCCAGAACCCTTCGGGATCGCGAAGCGAACGCGCATGGACTTCGGCATAGCGGCTGGCATCGTGGCTCATCATGGTCCCTCCCGACGGCGATCGTGCGCTTCCTCCCTCCGTCACGGGAGAGATCGGCTGATGATATTTCAAGTTAAGCATACAGGAATTCGCTGCGTGTTGAGTTGCGTCAATCCCACTTTCTTTCAGCTGCATCCGCGCATCGCGGCCCTATGCCAAGCTGATCGGTCCGGCACATGCTGCATCGCAATGGCCGTCGGGGCGGGCGCGCGCCGCGAGAACTGAACCCGCGGCGGGCTCGCGTCGTCCGATCCGCGCTGCGCAATGGCCAAAAGGCCGGCGGTGCTCTAAAATCATTCGATCGACGGGCCACCGTCGGTCAGTGACAAAACACCCGCCGAAGCGGGAGAACCTGGGAGTTTCCATCTTGATGTCCAAGCGACCTTCCTCCGCGCCCCCCATTTCCGCCGCACGGCCCACCCGCCGCTCCGTCCTCGCCGGCAGCGCCGCGGCCATCGGCGCGATGCCGTTCCTGATCCGCGGCGCGAAGGCCGCCGAGTCGTGGCCGACGCGGCCGGTCAAGTTCGTCGTGCCGTTCGCCGCGGGCGGCACCACCGACATTCTCGGCCGCCTGGTGGCGCAGAAGCTGTCGGAGGAGTACGGCCAGCAGTTCGTGGTCGAGAACAAGCCGGGCGCGGGCGGCAACATCGCCGCCGACTTTGTCGCGAAATCCGATCCGGACGGCTACACCTTCATCGTCGGGACCCCGGGCACCCACGCGATCAATCAGTTCGTCCAGAAGAACATGCCCTACGATCCGATCAAGGACATTCAGCCGGTCACCATCATCGCCCAGGTGCCGAACCTGATGTCGGTCAATCCGGAGGTGCCGGCAAAGTCGGTGGCCGAATTCATCGCGCTGGCGAAGAGCAAGCCCGGCCAGTTGCTCTACGGCACGCCGGGTCTCGGCACCACCGCGCACCTCGCCACCGAGCTTCTCAAGTCGATGACCGGCATCGACATCGTCCACGTGCCCTACAAGGGCAGCGCCCCCGCGCTGACCGATCTGGTGGCGGGCCGCGTCCATGTGATGATCGACAACCTGCCGGCGGTGCTGCCCTTCGCCGAGAACGGCAATGTGCGGCCCCTCGCCGTCAGCACGGCCAAACGCTGGCCGCTGCTGGCGAACCTGCCGACCATCGCCGAAGCCGGCGTGCCCGGCTACGACGCCTCGGCCTGGTTCACGGTCGCGGCGCCCGCCAAGGTATCGAAGGACATCGTGATGAAGCTCAACACCAGCATCATCAAGTATATCAAGTCGCCGGACGGCACCGAGCGCATTCGCAAGCTCGGCGGCGAGCCGATCGGCGGCACGCCGGAGGAAATGCTGACATTCGTCCTTGCCGAGACCGAGAAGTGGCGCAAGGTCGCCGAGTTCGCCAAGATCAAGCCGCAATAGCGCGCCCGCGCCGTCGCTTCCGACGCCGTCACCAACGGCTCCGCCGGGCTTCTGTCCGGCGGAACCCGCGCAGACCCCGTCCCCACATCCGACCGTCACGGACCGGGGCCGGATGTCTCCGGATGCGCCGCGGCAAAAATGCGCGGACACGACACTCTTTTCACCCGGGCTTAGTTGGAACACATTGCGGTTTCATAGCGACCCGATTCCCGCAAGCACCGCCATTCCGAGGATTCCCGTCGTGACCGCGACGATCGACAAGCCTGCCAAGCCATCGTTTTTTCGAGCCGGCAGTGTCGCCGCACCATTGCAGCATGCCGTATTCCGCCGCATCTGGCTCGCCAGCCTGCTCTCCAATCTGGGCCTGATGATCAACGGCGTCGGCGCCGCCTGGGCCATGACCCAGATGACCTCCTCCGCCGACATGGTGGCGCTGGTGCAGACCGCGCTGATGCTCCCGATCATGCTGCTGTCGCTGGCGGCCGGAGCCATCGCCGACATGTACGACCGCCGCATCGTCGGTATGGCCGCGCTGATGCTGGGGCTGATCGGCGCGGTGACGCTGGCGACCCTCGCCCATTTCGACGCGATCACGCCCAACAGCCTGCTGGTGTTCTGCTTCATAATCGGCAGCGGCATGGCCCTGTTCGGTCCGGCCTGGCAGGCCTCGGTGAGCGAGCAGGTGCCCGCCGACACCCTCCCCGCCGCGGTGGCACTGAACGGCATCAGCTACAACATCGCCCGCTCCTTCGGTCCGGCGCTGGGCGGCATCATCGTGGCGGCGGCGGGAGCGGAAGCCGCGTTCGTGTCCAACGTGCTGCTCTATATTCCGCTTCTGGTGGTGCTCTATCTATGGCGCCGCACGCTGGAGCCGTCGCGGCTGCCGCCCGAGCGGCTGCGCCGCGCCATGGTCTCGGGCGTGCGCTACATCGTCCACTCGCCCGCGATCCGCATCGTGCTGTACCGGACGCTGGTGACCGGCATCGGCGGCGGCTCGGTGCTGGCGCTGCTGCCGCTGGTGGCGCGCGACATCCTGCACGGCAGCGCCCAGACCTACGGCATCATGCTGGGCTGCTTCGGCATGGGCGGGGTGCTCGGCGCGGTCAGCATCTCCACCGTCCGCGCCCGGCTCTCCAGCGAGCGCGCCATACGGCTGTGTGCGCTGGCCATGGGCATCTCCATCGGCGCGCTGGCGCTCAGCCATTCGGCGGTGCTGACCGGCGCGGCGCTGGTCGTCGCCGGCATCTGCTGGATGATGTCGGTCACGCTATTCAACATCGGCGTGCAACTGGCGACGCCACGATGGGTGGCAGGCCGGGCGCTGGCGGCCTATCAGGCCGCGATCGCTGGCGGCGTCGCGATCGGAAGCTGGCTGTGGGGCCGCCTCGCCAACGACATCGGCGTGGACCAAGCGCTGCTGGTGGCGGGCGCGGTGATGTTCGTGTCGCCGGTGCTGGCGATCTGGCTGCGCATGCCCGCCACCGACAGCGTCAACCTCGACGCCGTCGACGCGCTGGCCGAACCGGAAGTGAACCTGCTGATCTCGCCGCGCAGCGGACCGATCGTGGTGGAGGTGGAATACCGCGTCAATCCGACCAAGGCGCGCGCGTTCTACACCTTGATGCTGCACGTTCAGGCAACGCGCCAGCGCAACGGCGCCTATGGCTGGTCGATCGCGCGCGATATCGCCGACCCGGAACTGTGGATCGAACGCTATCACTGCCCGACATGGCTGGACTATCTGCGCCAGCGCAACCGCTCGACCCAGTCGGAGCGCGATCTGCATCTGCGAGCCATGTCGTTCCACATCGGGCCGGAGCCGATCAAGATCCACCGCATGCTGGAACGGCCGCTCGGATCGGTCCGCTGGAAGGAGAACACGCCTGACCACGGTCCGGTCAACGAGGTGGTCCTTCCCTCGCCGGCCGGAAACGCCGTCTGAAACTATCGTGCCGAGAGGCGCGCACCGGGAGGTGTGCTACGCGGTTCAGCTCTTGCCGGCCGACGTCTTCTTCTGCTCGTACCAGCGGTTGGCCCGCTCATACATGCGCCAGTGGATTTCCTCGGTCTCGGCGAATTTTTCCCGACTGAGCCACGGCTTGAGCGCCTTGAGCGTTTTTTCCCAGGCCGCCCGATCCGGCTGGGGCAATTCGTCAAACAGCGTTGACGACGTATTGGAAGCGAACCCCTTCGGCGAAACAATTTTGTTCATGATCACCGCCCCGCACGCGAACATCACAGATCACGCAAGCGTCATATTTGACGCCATCCGTTAACGTGGCGCGACTGTGATTCGATAGAGTCTTGCAAATGGCTGTTGATAACTGGATCCGGGTTGTCCCGACCGTGCGGGATCGCGGCAGCGCAACATGTGACGCGACGCACAGGCGACGCCGCTGCGACGTGTTGCAACACCGCAAGCACGTCTCCGCTTCCGGCAAAAACGCTCTATATTTCGCCGGACGATTTTTGGGAGCCGATTCGACCGCATGACGGATTTCAGCACGCTGCTGGCCAGCATCACCACCGACGCGGAGACCTGCTCGGTGACCGCGACCGACGACTGGCTGCAAGGCCGCACCCTCTATGGCGGGCTCGCGGCCGCGTTCTGCCTCGAAGGCGCAGCCCGGCAGTTCGCCGACCTGCCGCCGCTGCGTTCGGCGCAGTTCGCGTTCGTCGGTCCCGCCGTCGGCACCGTGACTGTCCGCGCGAGCCTGTTGCGCCGGGGCAAATCCACGGTGTTCCTGGGGGTGGAGCTCAGCGGCGAGGCCGGGCTCGCGACCCGGGCGACGCTATGCTACGGCGTCGCGCGGGACTCGGTGGTGGCCTTCGACGGCATCGCGACACCGACGGTGGCCGCGCCGGCCGATTGCCCCGTGTTCTTCCGCGACATTCCCGGGCTGAATTTCGTCCAGCATTTCGACACCCACCTTGCCGCTGGACATTTCCCGCTCAGCGGCAACGATCCCGACATGACGCTGTGGCTGCGGCATCGCGACCCGAATGCACCGGCGTCCGCCACGGCGCTGATGGCGCTGGCAGATGCGGCCCCGCCGGCGGCCATGGTCAGGTTTCCGAAATTCGCGCCGATCAGCACCATGACCTGGGCGATCGATCTGTTGACCGACAGGCTGGAGACGGCCGAGGGCTGGTGGCTGGTGCGAACCGCCGCCGAGACCATAGCGAGCGGTTATTCGAGCCAGGCCATAACGGTCTGGAATGCGGCACGGCAGCCGGTGATGGCTTGCCGGCAAAACGTGGCGGTGTTCATCTGATGCGGTCGCACCGGTCCATCACCCTTGCCATCGCGCTGGCCGCATCCGTGGCCGCGCTGGCCCCGCTTTCGCCGCGTGCGGTCGCGCAGACCGCCACGCCGGCGCAGATGGCGGAGTATCAGCGCAAGCTCGCGGACTACACCGCTATCCGCGCACAGTTCGACGAAGAGGCCTCCGCCTACTGGAGCGCGGTCAGCGACAAACGGCGCGCGCGCAACGCCAAGCGGCGCAGCGGCGAAGCCATCGTGCTCGATGACTACGTGCTGACCCACCCGCCGGTCTATAGCGGGCCGCCGCGACCGGTCGACCCATCGGCCCCGCCGACGCCGCCGAAGGAGCGCAAACCAATTCCGGTGGTAGCGGACTTCCTGCGGCATGCGCAGGAGCAGTTTCAGTTCAGTCCGCGCAAACCCGCGAGCGAGATCGAATACAAACGCGCCTACGCCAGGATCGCGTCCAGCTTCGGACTGACGAAGGATCAGGCGGTGCGGATCTACAGTTTCGAATCCGGCGGCAACGGCGGCTACGACGTGCAGGCCGGCCTCGAACGCGCCAATGGACGGGCCATCTCCACCGCACTCGGCTACAATCAGTTGCTCACCACCAACACCATCGACATGCTGGCGGAGCACGGCGACCTCATTGTGAAGGCGCTTCATGAGAAAGCTCGTGCCGCAACCGGCGCGCACAAGGCGGCGCTGGAGCGCAAGATCGCCACGGTCCAGCACATGGTCGCTTTCACCCGCACCGTGCCCAACACATGGAGCGCCCACGAGAAACTCGGCGTCACCCCGCGCGGCATCGCGGTGCATGCGCTGAACCTCGATGTCGACGTCGGACCGCTGCTGCAGACGCTGAAGCTGATGGACTCGGTCAATTTCGCCCGGCGCAAGGGCTTCGCCCGGCCGCTGACCGCCGCCGAGCTTGAAATGATGAACCTCACCGGCGACGGCAACGGCTTCGACATGGTGTCGATGCCGCAGGCGATGCGCACCCGCGTGCCAACCTCGAATTTTTTCCAGCGCAACGGCTATGAGCGCAATCCGGTGGCGATCCGCAACAACACGGTCGCCAAGCTGCTGGCAGCAACCGACGCACGCATGGACAATCAGGCCACCCTGCAGGGCGCCCGGGACCTCGCGGCGGCGTTCTGAGCGCAACCGCAAGACCCCAGGCGGGCGGCGGGGCGACTCGCTCCCCGACGCGACACCCTTGTGCGCGCGGGCGCGGCTGCCATAGTCTCGCGCCTGATCGGGGTTTCAAAACGGGGAGTGTCATCCATGGCTGGGAAATTCGTGCTGAGCAAAGGCGCGACCGGGAAATTCCACTTCGTTCTCAAGGCAGGTAACGGCGAGACGATCCTGACGAGTGAGCACTATGAAGCCAAAGTCTCGGCTGAGAAGGGCATCGCCTCGGTCAAGGAGAACGCCCCGAAGGACGAGCGCTACGAGCGCAAGACCGCCAAGAGCGGCAGCCCGATGTTCAACCTCAAGGCCGCCAACGGGCAGGTGATCGGCACCAGCGAGACCTATTCGTCCGAAAGCGCGCGGGACAACGGCATCGCTTCGGTGAAGACCAACGCCCCCGCGGCAACCACCGAAGACAAGACCTGATCGCGGCCGACCGCCCGCAAACCTTCACGCCATGGGATACGGGCAGACCGCAAGGCCGCGTCGACCGAGCGGCGTCGTCAAAATGCCACGGGAACCCGAGGCGGCTCTCCGCCGTTCTCCGATCGGCGGATCGTCGCCATATCCGGTAGGCTGTGCCCCAGACGCCGCGGGGCTCGCCTTGTAACCGTCATAACGAGACACTAGTCTTTATCATCAAACGGGCGTGCGACAGGAGAAAGCAATGGGTTTGCTCGACGTTCTCAATGGAATGCAGAATGGGCCGCGCGGCCCGAGTGATACGGCGGAAACCGGCAACAGCGGCAGCAGCAGCGGCGGCGGCATGTCGCCGATGACCATGGCGATCCTCGGCCTGCTCGCCTTCAAGGCCTTCAAGCATTTCACCGGCGGCCAGCCCGCCGCGCCGGCCGGCCATGCGCCCGCCCCCGCACCGAAATCCCTGCCCGACGCCACCGTGGCGCAAGGCGGTGGCCAAGGCGGACTGGGCGACCTGCTGAGCGGCGGACTCGGCAATCTGATGAAGGGCGGTCTCGGCGGCCTTCTGGCCGGCGGCGCCGCCGGCAGCGTGCTCAGCGGTGGCCTTGGCGACCTGGTCAAGCAGTTGCAGGACAAGGGCCACTCCGAGGTGGCCAATTCATGGGTCGGCAACGGACCGAACAAGCAGATTTCCTCCGACGATCTCGCCTCCGCGCTCGGCGCCGACCAGATCAACGCGCTGGTTTCGCAGACCGGGCTGTCGCGCAACGAACTGCTGGAAGGCTTGGCCCAGCAGCTTCCCGAGGTCGTCCATCATCTGACGCCGGACGGCCGCCTGCCGACCGAGCACGAAGCCTCGCGCTGGCTGTAACATCACCCTGCGCGACGCAGGTCACGCAGCACACAACGGACCTGGAGCGGGTTTAAACCGCTCCATGTCTCCGGTCCGCCGGATACGGAATATTTTGAATCATACGGCCTTCTGAAAAGGGATCGCGGCCATGAGCGGCATTATCTGGATCATCATTGTTGGCTTCGTCGCCGGAATCATCGCACGCATGATCTCCCCCGGACCGAACAATCCATCGGGCTTCATTCTCACCACCGTGCTCGGCATCGCGGGCGCATTCCTCGCCACCTTCATCGGCCAGTCCATCGGACACTACGGCTCCAATCAGGGCGCGGGCTTCATCACCGCCACCATCGGCGCGCTGGTGGTGCTGTTCATCTGGAACCGGCTGGTCGCCCACGGGGTCATCTCCGATCAGAGCAACAGGCGCTGAAAACGTCACTTCGTCGAAACGCAAGAGCCGGAGCGATCGCACCCTGATCGCTCCGGCTTTTTTGCGCTCCAAACCTTTTGTGCTCCAAACCTTTTGTGCTCCAAACCTTTTGTGCTCCAAACCTTTTGTGCTCCAAGCCTTTTGTGCTCCAAGCCTTTTGTGTTCCGGCTGACGCCGCCTGCCGCCAACGGCGCGGCCGCCGCCGGGCTTACGACATCAGATGCGCACCCGCGTCGACGCGCACGATCTCTCCGGTCATGTTGCGCGACTGCGGTCCGGCGAGGAAACACACCACATCCGCGATATCCTCGGCGGTGGAAGCAAGCTTGAGCGCCGAGCCCTTGGCCACGTAATCGCGAATCCGCGCGGCCTTCTCGGCGCCGCGCCCCTTGGTGAACCATGGCGTGTCGATATAGCCGGGGCAGACGGCATTGACGCGGATCAGCGGCGCCAGCCCCCGCGCCAGTGACAATGTCATGGCGTTGAGCGCGCCCTTGCTTCCGACATAAGCCACCGACGAGCCGATGCCGGAAACGCCGGCGATCGACGACACGTTCACCACCGACGCGGCGTGGCCCGACTGTCTGGCGCCGGCTTCGAGCAGGGCGCGCGCGGCGCGCACCATCTGATAGGGGCCGATGGCATTGACGGCGTAGATGCGCTGGAAATCCTCCGCGGACAGGCCGTCGAGATTGCCATGATCGACGTGCTTGGTGGTGCCGGCATTGTTGATGAGCGCATCGAGCCGGCCCCATGGCGCGGCGGCGGCGACGATCGCCCTGCAATCGGCGTCGCGGGACACGTCGCCCTGCACCACCACGACTTCGCCGCCCACGCTGCGGCACAGGTCGGCGGTTTCCTCCGCCTCTTTCTTGCTCGAAGCGTAGTTGACCACGATCCGCGCGCCCTGCCTGGCCAGCAGGGCGGCGACAGCGGCCCCAAGCCCCGATGCCGATCCCGTGATGATGGCTGCGAAACCGTCCTTCGACATGCGTTGATTTCCCTTCAAGTCCACCGGCTCTGCGAACGCGATCCGCAGTCGGGTCCACAATCTTGATGTTGGCCCTGACACTCTCTCAAGCGGGCGTGGCCGATCGTCGTGCCGGGTGTCCTGCCACTGCGCGGGCGGCAAGCGCAAGCCCGGCGTGCGATCCCGCGTCTATTTCTTGATCAACGGGCAGCGCGAGGCTTCCAGCGGCTGGAACGCCTGATCGCCGGGAATGGTCGCCAGCAGCTTGTAGACGTCCCACCGCACCTTGGATTCGGCGGGCGTCTTCACCTCGAACAGATACATGTCATGAACCATGCGACCATCCTCGCGGATGCGGCCGTTCCTGGCGAACATGTCGTTGATCGGCGTCGCCTTCATGATCTTCATCACCGCGGCCGAGTCGGTGGTGTTGGCCGCTTTGACCGCATTGAGATAATGAAGCACCGACGAATAGATTCCCGCCTGCGCCGAGGTCGGCACCCGCTTCACGCGCTCCATGAAGCGCTTGGTGAAGGCGCGGGAGTCGTCGTTCATGTCCCAGTAGAACGCCTCCGCCAGCACGAGGCCCTGCGCGGTCTCCAGCCCGATACTGTCGATGTCGGTGATGAAGGCGAGCAGCGGCGACATCCTCTGCCCGCCCTTCATGATGCCGAATTCCGCCGCCTGCTTGATGGCGTTGATGGTGTCGCCGCCGGCATTGGCAAGGCCGATGACCTTGGCCTTCGATCCCTGCGCCTGCAGCAGGAACGAGGAGAAATCCGAGGTGTTGAGCGGATGCTTCACGGTGCCGAGCACCTTGCCGCCCATCCGGGTCACCACATTGCTGGTGTCCTTCTCCAGGTCCTGCCCGAACGCGTAATCCGCCTGCAGGAAGAACCAGGTGTCGAGGCCGGTCTTGACCGCGGCGAGACCCGTCGAGTTCGCCTGCCCGAAGGTGTCGTACACGTAGTGCACCGAGTAAGGCCCACAGGCTTCGTTGGTGAGGCGAATCGAGCCCGGACCGTTGAATATGATGATCTTGTTGCGCGCCTTGGCGATCTCGTTGGCGGCCAGCGCCGTCGCCGAGGCGGCGACGTCGACGATGGCCTCGACGCCTTGATTGTCGAACATCTCGCGGGCGATGGTGGAAGCGAGATCCGCCTTGTTGAGATGATCGGCGACGACGATCTCGATCTTGCGGCCGAGCACCTCGCCGCCGAAATCCTCCGCCGCCATCTTGGCCGCGGTCTGGCTGCCGACGCCTGTAATATCAGCATACAGGCCGGACATATCGAGGATGGCGCCGAGTTTCAGTGGCGCCTTGGCTGGCGCCGGGCTCTGCGCCGACACAGCATTCGCGCCGAACAGCATCACCGACGACATCACCCCGGCGAGAATTGTTTTCATCATGGCCTCCCCTTGCCGGTGCAGCGTCTTGCCCGGCAGCCCGTTCGTTGTGAGGATCATGACGCACGCCTACAGCTGCGGCAAGCAACCGCCGCCCGATGAAGGTTCAATCACGGTGATCCGCGCACTTCGCAGGCAACAGATTTCGCAGGTCGGAACGTTTCCGCAAATGCGCGCGAACAGCACGGTCATGAATCGCCCCGGCACCATCATCCTTCGCCTCGGCATGCTGCTGTGCTGCGCGGCGCTGTTGCTCGCGGCAAGCGGCGGCGCGCGCGCCGCCTGCACGTTCCCGCCGCAAGGCGAGGGGCGGGTCGGCGACTTCATCGACGCGCGAACCTTCCGCCTCGACGACGGACGCGAGATCCGTCTGGCCGGCATCGAAATTCCACCGGAGGATCTCGCGCGCACCGATACGCTGGCCGCCCTGATCGGCGGCCGCGACGTCACCCTGCACGGGCCGGACGATGCGCCGGATCGCTACGGCCGCCAGCCGGCCTTCGTGACCGCGCAGGGCGCGCGAAATCCGGTCCAGATCGATCTCGTCGCCCAGGGGCGCGCCATGGTGGCGGCCACCGTCGCCGACCCGGCCTGTTCCAGCGCGCTGCTGGCGGGCGAGGCGGCGGCGCGAGCGGCGGGACGGGGCCTGTGGGCCGATCCCGCCGCCTTAAAAAACGCCGAAAGACCGGACGATATTATGGCCGCAAGGGGACGGTTTGCCGTGGTGGAGGGCAAGGTTGTTTCAGCCCGGCTGTCGGGAGCGACATTTTACGTCAATTTCAGCCGACGCTGGACGCAGGGCTTTGCCGTGACCATTTCAAGGCGCATGATGCCGGCCTTTGCGGCGGCGGGCATCGACCTCAAATCCCTGGAGAACAAGAGAATCCGGGTTCGGGGCTGGATCGAGGACCGTGGTGGGCCGCGGATCGAGGTAACCCGCGCCGGGCAGATCGAACTGGTGGATGCGGCCACAACGACCACGAAGGATGTGACGCCTGAGGACGAGGGCAAATAGCACCGTGACGCGACCGACGCGCGAACGTGACCGGACCGGCACCGGCCGCCTGCTGGCGGGCGCTGTGCTGCTGGCGGCGCTTGCGCTCGGCGGCTGCGGCGACATGGGCCGGTTCCAGTCCGCCTCGTCGGCACCCGGCTCGGGCTTCGTTCCGCTCAAGCAGAACAAGCCGGCGGCGCAGACCCCGGCGACCGAACGAGAGCACGAACGCATCCTGTCGTCCTATGGCGGTTCCTACGACGACCCCAAGCTGGAAGCGCTGATTTCCAAAACCGTCGATCGTCTGGTCGCGGTCTCTGATCGCCCCGACCTTGCCTACAAGGTGACGATCCTGAATTCAGGGGCGGTGAACGCATTCGCGCTGCCGACGGGGCAGCTCTATGTCACGCGCGGACTGATCGCGCTGGCCAGCGACACCTCGGAACTGTCGTCGGTGCTGGCGCATGAGATGGCCCACGTGCTCGCCAAGCACGCCGCCAGCCGCGAGGATCAGGCGCGGCAGGCCGCGGTGGTGACGCGCGTGGTCGCCGACATGGGCAACGATCCCGACATGAGCGCGCTCGCGCTGGCCAAGAGCAAACTGACGCTGGCGGGGTTCTCGCGGGCGCAGGAGTTCGAGGCCGATGGCATCGGCGTCGGCATTTCTGCGCGCGCCAAGTTCGATCCCTACGGCGCGGCGCGCTTCCTCACCGCGATGGAGCGCAACGCGGCGCTGAAGGCCGGCCGTTCCGCGACCGGCGACCCGCGCTCGATGGATTTCCTGTCGTCACATCCGGCGACGCCGGAGCGGGTGCAGAACGCGCAGGCGAGCGCGCGCCAGTACAATTCGTCCGAGAGCAACGAACGCGACCGCGATGCCTATCTCTCCGCCATCGACAATCTGGTCTACGGCGAAGACCCCAGCGAAGGCTTCGTGCGCGGCCGCCGTTTCCTGCATCCAAACCTCGGCTTCACCTTCAAGGCGCCGGAAGGCTTCGTGCTCGAAAACACCGCGCAGGCCGTGGTCGGCGTACGCGAGGGCGGCACCCAGGCCATGCGCTTCGACGTGGTGCGGGTGCCGTCCGAACAGACGCTCGGCGACTATCTCAATTCCGGCTGGATGGAGAATGTCGACCGATCCTCGACGCAGGACATCACCGTCAACGGCTTCCCCGCCGCCACCGCGACCGCCGCCGGCGACCAGTGGCAGTTCAGGATCTACGCGCTGCGGTTTGGCAGCGACGTCTATCGCTTCATCTTCGCGACACGGGCCCGGACGCCCGAGAGCGACCGCAGCTTCCGCGAAACGGTGAACACGTTCCGGCGGCTCACGCTCGCGGAAATCCAGGCGGCGCGGCCGCTGCGGATCAAGATCCTCACGGCGCAGCCCGGCGACACCGTCGAATCGCTGGCGCTGCGGATGCAGGGCGTCGACCGGCCGCTGGAGCGCTTCCGCGCGCTGAACGGATTCGACGCGCGCGCGACGGTGAAGCCGCGCGAGCGCGTGAAGATCGTGGTGGACTAACGCACGCTCCTGGTCCGCCGCCGCAACCGGCGCACCTTCAACGAACGCGGTTCGCCTGCGACAGGGCGCTTGGGGTCGCTCAAGAAGCCGGCCACAACCAGCAATTCCACCACAACGAAAAAGCCCGGCGCGAGGCCGGGCTTTTCATGATCGCATCAACAGCGTGCGTATCGCTTACGCCGCCTCGTCGGCGGACAGCGTGTCCTCACCGTCGCCGTCCTCGCCATCCTCACCGGAGCCATCGGCGGCATCGGCGTCGGCCTTGGCGCCGCTGCGGCGCGGGCTCTTGGCGAGATTGGCCTCGATCTCCTTCACCGCCTCGGTCTCGGTGACATGCTGGACCACCGCGATCTCGCGCGACAGGCGATCAAGCGCCGCCTCGTAGAGCTGACGTTCGCTGTAGGACTGCTCGGGCTGCGACCCGGACCGGAACAGGTCGCGCACCACTTCCGCGATCGCGACGATGTCGCCGGAGTTGATCTTGGCTTCATATTCCTGGGCACGGCGCGACCACATGGTGCGCTTGATGCGGGCGCGGCCCTTCAGCGTCTCCAGCGCGCGCTTGACCAGCGCGGGATCGGACAGCTTGCGCATGCCGACATTGGCGACCTTCGCCGTCGGCACCCGCAGCGTCATCTTGTCCTTGATGAAATTGATGACGAACAGTTCGAGCCGCGCGCCCGCGATTTCCTGCTCCTCGATGGCGAGAATCTGGCCGACGCCGTGAGCCGGATACACCACGAATTCGTTGGTCTTGAAGCCCTGACGCTGGGTCAGGGGCTTCTTCGGCTCCTCGGGACGCGGCGCTGCGGCTTTCGCCGGCGCACTCTTGACCGGAGCCTTCGCCGCGGGGGTTTTGGCCACGGGGGCCTTGGCGGCGGGCGCGGTGGTCACGGGGGCCTTCGCCGCCGGCGCCTTGGCGGCCGGGGCTTTGGCAGGAGCGGTCTTGGCTACAGAGGCCTTGGTCACAGGAGCTTTCGCGGCAGGCTTCGCCGCCGGCTTGGCCGCGGCCTTCGCGGCCGGCTTCACCGGCGTCTTTGCAGTTTTTTTGGTGGGCATCGTGCTTCTTTTGTTTTTTGAGGATCGGGCGGATGCGCGAGCATCCGTTTTTGACGCACTGCGACTGGCTGCAGGCGCCTTTTTGGTGCCCTTTTCCTTGGAACCCTTGTCTTTTATCTTGGAGGTCTTTTTATGACGCGAACTGACTGACACTGCGCCTTACGTGGAACCGCCACGTCCCTGTTCAACTGGTTTCTGGGGAACCGGACAGGGCCCTAGATCGGGAAAAAGCAGGCCCTGCTTCTTGAATGTGCTTATAATAGCACATTTCCCGCAAAAATCAATGATTTATGCCCCGTTTCCGCCGTACCGGCGGCCGCAGGGAGGGGCGGCTGATGGTAAGGTTAAAAACAGCGCCGGTTCTCCGGCACCGCAGAGCCAAGCCGGAGGGCCATTCCGACGCGCGGCGGTCAGTCGCCGGAGCCGGGATTGGGGGAGAAATACTGATCGAACTTGCCGGGCACACCGTCGAATTCCTTGGCGTCGCCGGGCGCCTCCTTCTTCTGGGTGATGTTGGGCCAGGACTTGGCGTGCTCGGCGTTCAGCTCCAGCCACTTCTCAAGGCCCGGCTCGGTGTCCGGCTTGATGGCATCCGCCGGGCATTCCGGCTCGCATACGCCGCAGTCGATGCATTCATCCGGATGGATCACGAGCATGTTCTCGCCCTCGTAGAAACAATCCACGGGACACACCTCCACGCAGTCCATGTACTTGCACTTGATGCAATTTTCAGTGACGACGTACGTCATCCCACGCTCCGGACAGTCTGAAATTCAGGGTTTGGCGTAGCGCAGGACGTGCACCGCCGCAAGAGATGTCATGCCTGCCAGTCGGGCATGTGGCTAGTCGTCGATCGGCTGCACATCGGCATGGATCGGCTGCACATCGGCATAGGTTAACGCCGCAGCTGCGGCATCGCCCCTGCGCTCGGCAAAACCAGTCACCCGCATCAGACGAACACGACGATCGAGGGTGACGGTGAGCACATCGCCTGCCTTCACCGCATGGCCCGGCGACGTCTGGCGCATGCCATTGAGCCGAACTCGCCCCTTCGCGACCAGCGCAGCAGCATCGGCGCGGGTCTTAACCACCCGCGCGTGCCACAGCCACTTGTCGATGCGCTGACGGTCCAATGCCGCGCCGCCTCCGGCCGCTGCTCAGTCCTTGCGGGTGCTTGCGAGCTGATCCTTGAGCGCCGCCAGCTTCGCGAACGGCGAATTCGGATCGGCGGGACGATCGCGCTCGCGTGGCGTGGCGCTGGTTGCATACGTGCGCAGCGCGGCGCCACCGCGGTCGTCCTTGCGGCCGTCGCGGCCGCGCTTGTCAAACTTGCCCCGCTCCTGATTGCGGTCCCTGCCCTTGAAATTGTTGTCGCGGGGCGGCCGGCCACCCTTGTCGCCGCGCTCCTCGCGGTGATCGCGGCGCGGCGGGCGGGCCTGCGCGGCCTCCCCGCCTTCCGCGGCAACAGCCGGCGCGTCGGGACGCGGGCCACGATTGTCGGGATTACGATGAGGGCGATGACGGCGGGGATGCTCACGCCGCTCGCCGCTCGCCGGAGTCTCGCCCTCCGCCGGCTTGGCCGGGCCACGCTGGCGATGATGACGGTCATGGCGCGGACGACGCTCGTCGGAACGGCCACCGGGCCGCCAGACCTCGACCAGTTCCGGTTCGGCCGGCGTTGCTGCGGCAGCGACCGGCTCCCCTTCGACAGCAGCGGCTTCGACGACAACGGCTTCGGCAGCCGGCCCATCTTCATTCGCTGATTCAGCCGCTGCTTCGGGAATAGCCGGCTCGGCCGCGACGCTGCTGACAGCTTCGACAGCGGCTTCGACCACTTCCACGGGCGCGACGTCGGGCGTTTCAGCCACGACTTCATCGGCGACGACCGCCACCTCAGCCGGCGCATCCGCTGCGGCCTCGGTAACGCTGGTTTCCTCGGCGGCGACATTGGCCGCGGCGACACCGGCCTCTGATTCCGCGGCAGCCTCCGGCGCGGCCTCACCTGTCACCGGCTCCGCGACCGGCTCCGTCACCGCGGCCTGCTCCGCCGTCGGCGGGGTGGGCTCGGGCGGCAACGGCGGCCGCTTGTCCATGCGATAGCCGAGCGCCTTGAGCACCGCGGCGAAATCATCGCCCGCCGATCCGGTCAGCGACGTCATGGCCTGGGTCACGGTAAAGGACCGGCCATCAAACGCACCGGCGGGCTTCTCGCCCGACGTCCCCGGCCGCCACGCCAGCGCCGGGCGGATCAGATCGGCCAAGCGTTCCAGAATATCGACGCGCACGGCACGCTCGCCGGCGAGCTTGTAGCCGAGGGTCCGATAAGTGTCGTGATCAAGCGCCTTGTCGACGGGGAACGAGGTGCGCCCGCTCGCCGCCAGATGCTGCGCACCGGTCAGCGCCGACCAGTCGGTGTTGTCGTTCTTCAGGCCCCACAGCAGCGCGGCGAGCCCGCGCGCCGCCGGCTTCAGCAGCGCCGGCAGGAAGATGTGATAGGCGCCGAAGCGCACGCCGTATTTGCGCAGGCTCGCGCGCGACGGCTGATCGAGATCCTTCATCTCGGCGGCGATCTTGCTGCGTTCGAGCACGCCCAGCGCCTCGACGAGCTGGAACGCGATGCCGCGCGCGATGCCGGTGACGTCCTCGGCCTTCGACAATTCGAACAGCCCCGCCAGCACCTTCTCGACATGGGTCTTGAACCACAGATCGAGCCGGGCCTGCACGGCGTCGCGCGGTGCGCCGGTGAGGCGCTCGTCGGCGATGATGCGGATGCGCGGATGCAACACGCCGTCGGCGGCCACCAGCCGGGCGACGGCGTCGCCGGTCCAGCGCAGCGTGCCGTCCGAAGTCAGCACGAACTGATCGTCCGGCGCATTTGCCAGCTTCTCGGCACGCGCGTCGATCTCGCCCGCCAGCGCTTTCAGCGCAGCGGCCTGCAACGCCTTGGCGTCGGAGCCGGCTTCGGCGGATTCGGGCGCGAACATGAACCCGTCGAGGCGGCCAATGACATGGCCCTCGACGATCACTTCGCCGGTCTTTCCAATCTCGGTGTTCAGCATCGTGTTTTCCCGCAAGCGGCGCATCAATACACTGGTCCTGCGGTCAACGAAACGCTCAGTTAGCCTTTCGTGCAGGGCATCCGACAATTTATCCTCGACGGCGCGCGAAATCCCCTGCCAATGCTCGGGGTCGCGCAGCCAATCGGGGCGATTTGCCGCGAAGGTCCAGGTCCGGATCTGGGCGATCCGGGCCGATAACGTGTCGATATCGCCGTCGGTACGGTCGGTCTGCGCGATCTGGGCGGCAAACCAGTCGTCCGGGATGCGCCCCTGGCGCATCAGGAAACCGAACAAAGTGGTGACCAGCTCGGCATGGGCGGCCGGCGACAGCCTGCGGTAATCGGGCACGAGGCAGGCGTCCCACAGCCGCTCGACGGCAGCCGGCCCCCGCGCCATGTCGCGGACATCGGCGTCGCGCGCGGCGTGATCGAGCACCCTGATATCCTCGGCCACCGGGGCGCGGGTCAGGGCATCATGGTTCGGCACCAGCGCCAGCGACACCTGCAACGCCCCGAGAGAGGAGAAATCGAGCTTCGCATTGCGCCACTGGAGGGTCTTGACGCTGTCGAAGGTGTGGTTCTGCAGCGCGTTGACCAGTTCCGGCTCGAACGGTTCGCAGCGCCCGGTGGTGCCGAAAGTGCCGTCGCGGGTGGCGCGACCGGCGCGGCCGGCGATCTGCGCGAATTCCGAGGGATTGAGACGGCGGAACTGGTAGCCGTCATATTTGCGATCGGAGGCGAAGGCGACGTGATCGACATCGAGATTGAGGCCCATGCCGACGGCGTCGGTGGCCACGAGGTAATCGACGTCGCCGGACTGGAACAATTCGACCTGGGCGTTGCGGGTGCGCGGTGACAGCGAGCCGAGCACCACCGCCGCACCGCCGCGCTGGCGGCGGATCAGTTCGGCGATGGCGTAGACCTCGTCGGCGGAGAAGGCGACGATGGCGGTGCGCCGCGGCTGGCGGGTGATCTTGCGGTCGCCGGCGAAGGTGAGCTGCGACAGCCGCGGCCGGGTCAGGATGTTGGCGCCGGGCAGGAGCCGCTCGATGATCGGGCGCATGGTGGCCGCGCCGAGCAGCAGCGTTTCTTCGCGGCCGCGGCGGTTGAGAATGCGGTCGGTGAAGACGTGGCCGCGTTCGAGGTCGGCGGCGATCTGGATTTCATCCACCGCCAGAAACGCCACGTCGAGATCGCGCGGCATCGCCTCGACGGTGGAAACCCAGAAGCGCGGCCGCGGCGGCTTGATCTTCTCCTCCCCGGTGACCAGTGCCACCGCGTCCGCGCCCGCCCGCGCCACGATCTTGTTGTAGACCTCGCGCGCCAAAAGGCGCAGCGGCAGGCCGATGATGCCGGAGGAATGCGCCAGCATCCGCTCGATGGCGAGATGG
Organism: Afipia sp.; assembly: GCA_017308495.1. Taxonomy (GTDB): domain Bacteria; phylum Pseudomonadota; class Alphaproteobacteria; order Rhizobiales; family Xanthobacteraceae; genus Afipia. The sequence continues at coordinate 23,913 of JAFKES010000095.1, read as the reverse complement.
GTCTTGCCGGTATTGGTGGGCCCGAGCACGGCGGTAACGCCGGCGCCGGGGGCGCGCTCATGGGAAAACAACGGGGCAGAAGACGACAGGGGCATGATCAGGTCCGCACAACGCACACGACGCGGACGCCGCAGCAAAGGTCTGAAAGTGTCTCACATTGCAACGCTTTCGGCGCTGCGATTTAACAGTTGGAACGACTCCGGAACGAAAGAAGCCCGAATCGCTGACTCCGCCCCCGCCTCTGCCGACAGCCGCAACATGTCGCGCAATCGGCAGCTCACGACCACTATATGAAGTCGGACGCCAAAGCGCCCGCGTCAAGACCGCGCTCATGTCGTTAACAGCGGAGTCGAATCAGATCGCCCGCAGAGTCAACATGATTCCGGACCTGCAATGATGTTTAGCGGCGTCCAGCGCGCGGGCGGACGGGCTCGCCGGCCGCCGCGGGTCGCGTCGCTTAGTTGGATTTGACGGTCGCCTGCGTGGGTGCCGACACGAACTCGGTGGCCTCGATGACGCCGGTGCCGAGCGGGGTCGGGATCGAAATCCGGAACGGCACCAGAACCCGCGTTCCCGCCACCGGCGCGAACCAGATTTCCATGTTGCGCTGGGCGGCGACGTATTTGATCGAGTAGCGGTCCGGCACGTAGCCGGCGATCGGCGTGAAATAGACAGCGCAAACCACCACCGGCCCGTGATAGCCCTTGGCAACCCGGACCATGTCCATCCGCTTGAAGTCGAGGCGCAGATCGTAGCGCATGCGGCCGTCGAACACCGAGATCGTCTTGTTGTTGCAGGCCTCCGGACTGAGCGGATCGCCATTGCCGCCGACCTTCAGCAGCGCGCCCGTCATCGGATCAAGGACGTTGCGGCGATGGGCGTCGGTCACCGGAATACGATCCGGCGTCACCGGCGGCTCGGGCTCGATCGCCGCATCCTTCACATTGCCGCCCGCCAGCGCGATGCGGATGGTCTCGGCTTTTTTGCCGTAGTTGACCGTCGAGACATAGCTCTGCGGCACCAGTTGGCCGGCGACGATCTTCCCCTGCGACGTGCCGGTGCCATTGCCGCCGCCGATGGATTTCATCAGCCCTGTGGCGGCGCCGCTCACCGCGGTGGAGAAGCGGTCATCGGCGATCTCGACCACCCACGCCCCTTTGCCGATCGGCAATCCGGCCAGCGAGGCCTGATATTTGGCGTCCACCCGGCCCTGCGCGACCGCGGGCGCGGCCAGCATCATGGTACCGAGGGCGATGCCGAAGCAGGCCGGCACCCCCCTCCGCAGGCGCGGGAAACGGCGCGGGCCGATGCAAGATATTCGGAGGGGCCTGGGAAACCGGGAAGTCGTCACCAACGCAAATCCTGTTGCCTCGCCGCCGGACATCCCTGCAGGTCCACCGGCAGTCCGGTCCCTTGCCGTGGGCCACGCCGGGGTGAAGCCCGGAGCATCGCCGCGAAGACCCGTTTATACCTTCTGTGGTCGGGGATTACGTCGATTATATGTTAGGAAATGACTGTATTGACGAGGGAAATTGCGCTGCCGGCGATTTTGCCCGACCCGGGCCGGGTGCAAAAGACCGTCAATCGCGCGGCTCAACCTTGACGCTGGGCGGCCAGACCCTTATAGGTCCGGCGTTCCTGAAATGGACGGTTGCAACCCGCCCCGTGCGGAGCCCCCTATCGTGATGGCGGGTCCCGGGGAGATACTAAGGATTTCGCCATGTCGCGGCGCTGCGAATTGACGGCCAAGGGGCCCCAGGTCGGCCACAAGGTCAGCCACTCGAACCACAAGAACAAGCGCCGGTTCCTGCCGAACCTGTGCAACGTGACGCTGGTCTCCGACATGCTGGGCCGCTCGGTGCGCCTGCGCGTGTCGACCAACGCGATCAAGAGCGTCGATCACCGCGGCGGTCTCGACGCTTTCCTGCTCAAGGCGGACGCCGCCGACCTGTCGCCGAAGGCGGCGGACCTCAAGCGCCAGATCGAGAAGAAGAAGCTCGCCGCGGCGAGTTGAGCTTTCGCTCTGCATCCTCGAATTCAAAAGGCCGGGCTCACGCCCGGCCTTTTTGTTTGCGTGCGTGCGCTGGATCATCGAAAAATTATCGTCGGAGACCATGGTGAGAATGGTCTCGCCGCCGGGCCCGACATGGCTGTCGATGCCCTCCATGTTGTCGATCTCATAGCCGAGATCGACATCGAAAATGATCGGCCCGTCCACCACCGCGCCGGGAACGACAGCGGACAGCGGCACGCGGCGGATGCGGATGCCGAGGCCTTCGAGCAGTGAGAACTTGCGCTCCAGCAGAAGCAATTCTCCGGACGGCAGCAGTGTCGCATCGCTGATGTCGAAATTTCCGAGCCGCGCCACCGCGAACGTGCCGGGCGACGGGCCGCCGATCAGAAAGCCCTGAATGTTGCCGGCGGCGTCCAGCCCCGCCTCGGAGATCGCGATCAGCGTGCCGGCGAGCGGCAGCCCCTTCGGCACGATGACGAGGGATTCGAGGCCGCGGTTAAACGGCAGCGTGTCCACGCCCGCCGGCGCGGTCACCGCCTGCCCGCGCGCAAGCAATCCACCTTTGGCGAAATCGAACCGCAGGATCTTGTTGACCCGCTCGACGCCGACATAAACCGTCGAGCCGTCGCGGGCGAGGGACTCGGTATCGAACCAGCCGCGCTGGGTGATCTTGCGGCCGTCGTGGCCAAGCATCGGCGCGGACGTCACGTCCGCGAGGCCCGCCAGCCGGCCGCGGTCATAGACCAGCCGCCCACTGAACCAGCGTCCCTTGTCGCTGAGCGCGAGGAAGGTTTCGCCCGCCCTGTCGAGCCGGAACCCGGACAATCCGCCGAAGCCGCGAAAGGACGACGTCAGCACCAGCCCGCCACGGAATTCCAGCGCGCCGAAACGGGTCTGCGACGGATCGCGCGGATTGAACGACTCGATTCGGCGAGCGTTGACCGAGATCGCCACCGGCGCGTCCTGCGCGGCGGCGGGCCAAGCCGACAGCGTGGTCGCGCCGGCCAGCACCGACGCCGCCTGCACCAGAAGCCGCCGGCGGTCGATTACAACCGGCCTGTCCTGATCCGTCATATCCTTACGAGTGCAACCGGTGCCGGCGCGCCGGCGCGGGCGCGGCGTGAGTCGCACCATGAGTCTCGCTGAACAGTTCGGCGAGCTTCTCGGTGATGGCGCCGCCGAGTTCTTCGGCGTCGACGATGGTCACCGCGCGGCGATAATAGCGCGTCACGTCGTGACCGATGCCAATGGCGATCAGTTCGACCGGCGAGCGGGTCTCGATCTCCTCGATGACGTGGCGCAGGTGGCGCTCCAGATAGTTGCCGGCGTTCACCGACAGGGTGGAATCGTCCACCGGCGCACCGTCAGAGATCATCATCAGGATCTTGCGCTGCTCGGAGCGGCCGAGCAGACGCTTGTGCGCCCAGTCGAGCGCCTCGCCGTCGATGTTTTCCTTGAGCAGACCCTCGCGCATCATCAGGCCGAGATTCTTGCGCGCGCGCCGCCACGGCGCGTCCGCCGACTTGTAGATGATGTGGCGCAGATCGTTGAGGCGGCCGGGATTGGCCGGCTTGCCGGCCGCAAGCCACGCCTCGCGCGACTGCCCGCCTTTCCACGCCCGGGTGGTGAAGCCGAGGATTTCGACCTTGACGCCGCAGCGCTCCAGCGTGCGCGCGAGAATGTCGGCGCAGGTTGCCGCCACCGTGATCGGGCGACCGCGCATCGAACCGGAATTGTCGAGCAGCAGCGTCACCACCGTATCGCGGAACGTCGCTTCCTTCTCGTGCATGAAGGACAGCGGATGATAGGGATCGGTGACCACGCGCGACAACCGCGCCGGATCGAGGATGCCTTCCTCCAGATCGAAATCCCAGGCGCGGTTCTGCTGCGCCATCAGCTTTCTCTGCAACCGGTTGGCGAGCCGCGCCACGATGTGCTGGAGATGGGCGAGCTGCTTGTCGAGATAGCTGCGCAGCCGCTCCAGTTCGTCGTGCTCGCACAGGTCCTCGGCCGAGACCACCTCGTCGAACTTCGGGGCGAAGGCGTGATATTCCGGCCCGCGCGGCTCGTTGGCGCCGCGATTGTTCGGCCGGTGCGCCTCGCCCGGGGTCTCGTCCTCGCCCATTTCGCTGTCGTCGAACGCATCGCTGGCAGACGCCTGCGCGCTCTCCATGGCGTTCTCGGACATCTCCTCGGTGGAAGCCTCGGCCTGATCGGCGCTCATCTCATCGGCGGATTCGCTGTCCGGATTGCCGTCCGAGCCGGACTGGTCCTTCTCACCCTCGCGGTTGTCGTCCTGATTGTCATCCTCGTCCTGATCGGCGTTCTGCTCGTCGCCAAGCTCGAGCGCGTCGAGCAGGTCGTGCACCACGTCGGCGAAGCGCGACTGATCTTCGGTGACGTCTTTCAGGCGATCGAGGCGCGGACCGATCTTGTCCTCCAGTACCGGCCGCCACAGGTCGACCATCTTGCGCGCCGCCGCCGGCGGGGCCAGTCCGGTCAGTCGCTCGCGCACCATCATCGCCAGAGCGTCGGCCAGCGGCGCGTCGGCGCGGTCGGTGATTTCGTCGAACTTGCCGCGATGGAAATGGTCGTCGAGCATCGCGGTGAGATTCTTGGCGACGCCGGCCATGCGCCGCGCGCCGATAGCTTCGACCCGCGCCTGTTCGACCGCGTCGAACACGCCGCGCGCCTGCGGATTGCCGGGGGCGAGCTTGCGATGCACCTTGGGATCATGACAGGCGATGCGCAGCGCGATGGAATCAGCGTGGCCGCGCACGATGGCGGCGTCCTTGCGGGTCAGCTTGCGCGCCGGCTCCGGCAGCCGCGCCTTGCCGGGCGCAAGACCCGGGCGCTCGGCCGCGAAAGTCACTTCAAGCTCGGGCTGCTTGGCGATGGCGCGCAACGCCGAGGTCACCGCCCGCTTGAAGGGCTCGGTGGGCGATTCCTTGGACCCGGTCTTGAACTTGATGTTGGACGTGCTCATCGGTGCGATTTTACATCCCTTGTCCCTCTCCCCTTGTGGCAGAGGGTGGATCGCCGGAGCGAAGCGGCCCCTCCCCCGCAAGGGGAGAGGAGATGTCGTTCAGCTCAGCGCCACGTTGACGGCGCTTTCCGGCAGCTCCGCGTTGAAGCAGCGCTGATAGAATTCCGCCACCAGCGGCCGCTCCAGCTCGTCGCACTTGTTGAGGAAGGTGACACGGAAGGCGAAGCCAAGGTCGCCGAAAATCTCGGCGTTCTCCGCCCAGGTGATGACCGTGCGCGGGCTCATCACCGTGGACAGGTCGCCGTTGGCGAAGGCGTTGCGCGTGAGGTCGGCGAGGCGCACCATCTTGTTGACGATGTCGCGGCCCTGCTCGGTGCGATAATGCTTGGCCTTGGCCAGCACGATCTCGACTTCCTCGTCATGCGGCAGGTAGTTCAGCGTGGTGACGATCGACCAGCGGTCCATCTGGCCCTGGTTGATCTGCTGGGTGCCATGATAGAGGCCCGAGGTGTCGCCGAGGCCGATGGTGTTGGCGGTGGCGAACAGGCGGAACGCCGGATGCGGCTTGATGACCTTGTTCTGGTCGAGCAGGGTCAGGCGGCCGGACACTTCCAGCACGCGCTGGATCACGAACATAACATCGGGACGGCCGGCGTCGTATTCGTCGAACACCAGCGCGACATTGTGCTGAAGCGCCCACGGCAGGATGCCGTCGCGGAATTCGGTGACCTGCTTGCCGTCACGGACCACGATGGCGTCCTTGCCGACGAGGTCGATGCGGCTGATGTGGCTGTCGAGGTTGACGCGCACGCAGGGCCAGTTGAGGCGCGAGGCGACCTGCTCGATGTGGGTGGATTTGCCGGTGCCATGGTAGCCGGTCACCATCACGCGGCGGTTTCGGGCGAAACCGGCGAGAATGGCGAGGGTGGTGGCGCGGTCGAAGCGGTAATCCGGGTCCACGTCCGGCACATGCGGATCGGTGGTCGAATAGGCAGGAACCTCGAGATCGCTGTCGATGCCGAATACCTGGCGGACCGACACCTTCATGTCGGGGAGATTGGCGGGTTCCTGCGATGCGGTCGTGGCGGCGGTCATCAATCCTCCGTGGCCCGGGGCGCTCCCGAAACCGGACGTGCTTGCTGCGGGTGGGTTGCGGCTTTCAGCCTAGCAGACAGACGCGGCGCGCAGAAGCCTGCCGGACCATGAAAGTTCCGCTGCACAATCATCAAGATAAGCCCTTTTCACAGGTTTGGTAGGTCTGCCCTGCGGCAGGCGGGCAGCAGACCTGCACCGAGGACGGCCGCCGGAGGCCGATGAACCGTGTGATGACGCCCTGTCAGGATGCGCCGGGCACCACCGTCTTGAGATAATTGTAGGCCTTGATGATCTCGATCAGCCGGTCCTCGGTGGAACGGTCGCCGCCATTGGCGTCAGGATGATGCTGCTTCACCAATAGCTTGTACTTGGCCTTGACCGATTCCAGCGTCGCGTCCGGGCCGAGCCCCATCACCTGCAGCGCCTTGCGTTCGGCGTTGAACACCTTGCGCGTCTCGGTCTTGGTCTCGGCGCCGGCTCCCGGACCGGGACGCCACCGCCCGCGCCCGTTCATCTCGGAGAACACGCTGAACGGATCGATGGCGCTTTCGAGATCAATATCGGCCTTGCTCTTCTTGCCCTTGGTGGCGCCGTTCGCACCCATCTTCCAGGTCGGACGGTGGCCGGTCAGCGCGTCCTTCTGATAATTCGCGACCGCCTCCGGGGCCATACCCTGGAAGAAATTGTACGACTGGTTGTATTCGCGCACGTGGTTCAGGCAGAAGTGCCAGTACTCACGCTCGCGGCCGCGACCTTTCGGCGCGCGGTGCGGCGCAGTGCTGTTGCACTCGGGCCATTCGCACATGACCGCTTCTTCCTTCACGCGCGGCTTGGCCTGCTTCGTGGGCTTGATGCGGATCTTGTCGAAGTATTTCGATTCGAAGGACATGACTGACTATGACGACGCCTGACGGAAAGCTTCAAGGCTTGACATGGATTTTTCGCGAACGCGGATCATACACCGCGGCGCGACCGCGCCGCAATTGATGCGATGAGCCTTCGCCGCAAACATCGCGCGAGCCCGCCCGAAGCAGATATTGACCTTTCTGTCTAACGCACGATATTGCGCAGATCATGACCGCACGCGACACCATCGCAAAGAAATTGAAAGAGGCTTTCGCTCCCGAAAGCCTCGATGTGATCGACGAGTCCAGCCTGCACGAAGGCCATGGCGGCGCCCGGCCGGGCGGCGAGACCCATTTCCGTATCTATATCGTGTCGCAGGCGTTCGCAGGGAAGAGCCGGATCGACCGCCACCGCATGGTCAACACTCTGCTCGCGGACGAGTTTTCCGCCACGGTTCATGCCCTTGCCATCCACGTCCACGCACCAGGCGAAGGCGCGCGTCGGCCTCCGCCGGCGGAGGCCTGCAAGCACTGACGTCCGCACCGAACTCCAAGAGCTAGAAACTCGTGCCGGCCCGCATCCGCTTGCCGGGTGGGGCGATTTCGCGGGGCAACGGCGTGATGCGCAGCGCCGTGATGCGGTTGCGCTCGCGCCGCAGCACCCGGAAACGGAAATCGTGGAAGGTGAACACCTGACCACGGTCGGGAATCGACCGCGCCTCGTGAATGACGAGGCCGGCGATGGTGGTGGCTTCCTCGTCAGGCAGATGCCAGTCCATGGCGCGGTTGAGATCACGGATCGGCACCGAGCCATCCACCACCACCGAGCCGTCCGGCTGCGGCCGCACGCCGGCCACCACCACGTCATGCTCGTCGGAAATGTCGCCGACGATTTCCTCCAGAATGTCCTCCAGCGTGACGAGGCCCTCCACCTCGCCATACTCGTCGACCACCAGGGCGAAGTGGGTCTTGCGGCGACGGAACGCCTTGAGCTGCTCCGACAGCGATCGCATCTCCGGCACGAACCACGGCGGCAGAGCGATGGCGGCAACATCGATCTTGGACATGTCGCCGTCGGCGGCGCGGATGGCGCGCAGCAGATCCTTGGCATGCAGCACGCCGATGATGTTCTCGGGCTTCTCGCGCCACAGCGGGATGCGGGTGTATTCCGCCTCCAGAATTGACTGGATCACCGTCTCCGGCGGCCCGTCAACATTGATGCTGACCATCTTGGTGCGATGGACCATCACGTCGGACACCGCGAGATCGCCGAAACGGAACACGTTCTGGATGTATTCGGCCTCGCCGATCTCCATCTTGCCGTGCTCGGCGGATTCGCCGACCAGACCCTCGATTTCGGAGTCGGACAGGATCTCGCTCTGCGAGGATTCCGCCACGCCGAGCAGCCGCAGCACGGCGCGCGAGGCGGCGTTGAGCAGCCAGTTGAGCGGATAAAACAGCAGATAGGATGCATAGAGCGGATAGGCAATCCATTGCGACACCGGCACCGGCTGCCGGATCGCCAGCGTCTTCGGCACCTGTTCGCCGATCACGATGTGCAGCGAGGAGAACACCAGAAAGCCGGTCAGGAAGGCGGTGAAATGCAGCGCCGGTTCGGGCAGGCCGAACGGTTCGAGCACCGGCCGCAGCAGCGCCGCCACCGTCGGCTCGCCGACCCAGCCGAGCCCCAGCGAGGCCATGGTGATGCCGAGCTGGCAGCAGGCGAGATAGGCCTCGATATCGCCCATCATCTTCTGCAACAGGCTGGCGCCGAACCGGTTCTGTTCGGCCATCGCCTTGACCCGGAAGCCACGGCTTTTCACCAGCGCGAATTCCGCCGCCACATAGAAAGCGTTGGCGGCGAGCAGAAAAACGGCGATGAGCAGATTGGCGGCGGCTGAATTCATGGCTGTCCCGTGACGGCAGCGTCGTGTGATGGCGTTGCGGCGGCGCGAACCCGCCTCATTCCGCGAGCTTGTCCTGAAGGAAGCCGTGCACCGCCGCCGGATCGACATCCTTTGCGATCACTGCCCGGCCGATCTCCTCGAGCAGGATGAAGGTCAGCCGCCCGCGCGACACTTTCTTGTCCTGCGCCATCAGTGCCATCAGCGCATCGGCGTCGGCAAGGCCCTCCTGACGGAAGCCTGCGATATCCTGCAGCCGCGTCGGCAACCCGACCGCCGCCAGATGGCGCGCCACCCGCGCGGCATCCGCCGGCGCAATCATGTTGAGGCGCGCGGAGAATTCCGCCGCCAGCACCATCCCCACCGCCACGCCTTCGCCGTGGAACAGCCGGTCGGAAAATCCGGTCGCGGCTTCGAGCGCATGGCCGAAGGTGTGGCCGAGATTGAGCAGTGCGCGGTCGCCGGTCTCGCGCTCGTCGCGGGCCACGATCGCCGCCTTGGCGCGGCAACTGGTGGCGATGGCGTGCTCGCGCGCGGCGCCGCCGGCGAACACGTCATCATGATTGGCTTCGAGCCAGGCGAAGAACGCGGCGTCGCCGAGCACGCCGTATTTGGCGACCTCGGCATAGCCGGCGCGAAACTGGCGCGGCGACAGCGTGTCGAGCACGGCGGTATCGGCCACCACCAGCACCGGCTGATGGAACGCGCCGATCAGGTTCTTGCCGTGCGGCGAGTTGATCCCGGTCTTGCCGCCCACCGAGGAATCAACCTGCGCCAGCAGCGAGGTCGGCACTTGCACGAAATCGACGCCGCGGCGCACGATAGCGGCGGCGAAGCCGGCAAGATCGCCGATCACCCCGCCGCCCAGCGCCACCACCAGATCGTTGCGCTCGATCTTCGCCGCGATCAGCGCCTCACACACCTCCTGCAACACCGCATAGCTCTTGGACGCTTCGCCTTCGCCGACCACGATGCGCGACGAAGCCACCCCGGCCGATGCCAGCGCCGCCTCCGTCGATTCCAGCCAGTGTTTTGCCACGGTGCGATCAGTGACGATGGCGGTGCGCGCGCCGGGGCGCAACGCCGCGATGCGCGAACCGAGCGTCGGCAGGACGTCGCGGCCGATGACAATGTCATAGGCCCGCTCGCCGAGGGCCACATCGACGGTCACCGGAGCGGAAGTCTTGATCGGGGCAGTCATTGCATCTCGCTTGATGAAGGGGAGGCCGGGCCGCGCGCCAGCAGACAGGCATGAAGGGCGTCGACGCATTCCTCGACGATTTTTTCGTGCGGCACGTCGCGCGAGGCGACCGCGAGATCGGCCAGCCGGTAGGTCGGGCTGCGCTCGGCGATCAACCGCGCGATGGTCGCGGCCGGATCGGCGGTCTGCAGCAGCGGCCGGTCGGCGCGGCGCTTGACCCGCCGGAAGATCACATCGCCATCGGCCTGGAGCCAGAGCGACACCGCCTTGTCGCGAATCCGGTCGCGGGTGTCCTCGCGCATGAAGGCACCGCCGCCGGTGGCGAGCACGCAGGGGCCGCCATCGAGCAGCCGCGCGATCACCCGCGCCTCGCCGTCGCGGAAATACGGCTCGCCGTAGCCGGCGAAGATTTCCGGAATGGTCATGCCGGCATGGGCCGCCTCGATCTCTTGATCGGCATCGAGAAACGGAATCTGCAGCCGCGCCGCCAGCCGCCGGCCGACGGTGGACTTGCCCACCCCCATCATGCCCACCAGCACGATGCTGCGTTGCCCCAGCGCCGCGACGATCTCGGCTTCCGGGGTCGGGGCATCGTGCTGTCTGGCCGCCGTCTCGGTCATGTCGAATCCTTGGGAGGCCGCGGTTGCGGCCACAGGCCCCATCTATCTGGCCCCACCTATACTACTCCTGCCGACGCCGCCGCTAGTAGCAGGCCCGCCGGCCGCGCGGGCTGCCCGAATCCCCGCGCTTCCCCTTGCCGAAACGGCGCGAACATGGTGGGTGGGGCCGAGCCCCGCCCACCGCGCACCGGCGGCGCCGGCGGGCGGCTTTCGGACCAGTGAGACGACGCTCGACGGGATGACGCGATGCCCAGCCTGTTCCGGTTCCTGATCGTGGTCGCCGTGATCGGCGGCATCATTTATGGCGCCGTGTTCGCGCTCGCCAATTTCGTCAATCCGAAACCGCGCGAGATGACCGTGACCATCCAGCCCGACAAATTCCTCAAGAAGTGAGCGGATCGCGATGACGCGACCGGACACCTCCTCCGACACCCGGCTGATCGGCCTGTTCCTCGACATGCTGGCGGCCGAACAGGGCGCCGGCGACAACACCCTCGACGCCTATCGCGGCGACCTCGAGGACCTCGCGCAGTTCCTCGCCCGCGGCAAAACGACCTTTCTCACCGCCGACACCGAACGGCTGCGCGCCTATCTCGCCGACCTCGATGCGCGCGGCTTCAAGTCGTCGAGCGTGGCGCGGCGGCTGTCATCGACGCGGCACCTGTTCCGCTTCCTGCTCGGGGAGCGGATGCGCGGCGACGATCCCGCCGCCATCCTGTCGGGGCCGAAACGCGGCCGCGGCCTGCCCAAGGTGCTGTCCATCGCCGATGTCGACCGGCTGCTGGCGGAGGCCAAGGCGCGCGCCACGGCACCAGAGCAGTCGCCGTCGCAGCGGCTGCGCGCGCTGCGGCTGTCGTGCCTGCTGGAAATTCTCTACGCCACTGGCCTGCGCGTCTCCGAACTGGTGGCGCTGCCGCTGTCGGCGGCGCGGCGCGACGCGCGCATGATCGTGGTGCGCGGCAAGGGCAACAAGGAACGGCTGGTGCCGCTCAACCAGTCCTCCAAGCAGGCGATGGCGGATTATCTCGCCGCGCGCGACGCCCCACGGCAGGAGCAGAAAATATCCGCCGCGCCGTCGAAGTGGCTGTTCCCGTCGTCGGGGGAGAGCGGCCATCTGACGCGGCAGCATTTCGCCCGCGACCTCAAGGAGCTCGCGGCCTCTGTCGGCATCCCGGCGCATCTCATCAGCCCGCACGTGCTGCGCCACGCCTTCGCCAGTCACCTGCTGCATAATGGCGCGGACCTGCGCATCGTGCAGACCCTGCTCGGCCACACCGACATCTCCACCACCCAGATTTACACCCATATCGTCGAGGAACGGCTGAAAAGCCTGGTCCGCGACCTGCACCCGCTGGCGGACGCCTGAGCCGCCCAAAGCGCGGAAATATCAGAGGTTTGCACCGCCCCGCTTGACTTGGGAGCGCTTCTTGACTTGAAAGGCGCCAAAGATGCCGTCCCCTGCGGTGTCCATCGCCGCTATGGACGCCCTTCGCCTGAGCGCCCCAGCCCCTATATACTCCCGACATGCCGGACCCGATGCGCAGCTATCTCGACTTTGAAAAGCCCGTCGCCGAACTCGATTCGAAGATCGACGAGTTGCGCGCGCTGGCCGCCGGCGGCAGCAATATCGGCGATGAAGTGGCGCGCATCGAGGAGAAGGCGGCGCAGGCGCTGACCGACCTCTACGCCAACCTGACACCGTGGCAGAAGACCCAGGTGGCGCGCCATCCGATGCGGCCGCATTGCGTGGATTATATCGCCGCGCTGATCACCGAATTCACGCCGCTGGCGGGCGACCGCAAATTCGCCGACGACGAAGCCCTGATCGGCGGCTTCGGCCGCTTCCGCGGCGAAAGCATCTGCGTGATCGGCCAGGAAAAGGGCTCCACCACCGAAACCCGCCTCAAGCACAATTTCGGCATGGCCAAGCCCGAAGGCTACCGCAAGGCGGTGCGGCTGATGGAGATGGCCGACCGCTTCGGCATTCCGGTGCTGTCGCTGGTGGATACCGCCGGCGCCTATCCCGGCATCGGCGCGGAGGAGCGCGGCCAGGCGGAAGCCATCGCGCGCTCCACCGACGCCTGCCTCGGCCTCGGCGTGCCCAATGTCGCCGTCGTCATCGGCGAGGGCGGCTCGGGCGGGGCCATCGCCATCGCCACCGCCAACCGGGTGCTGATGCTGGAGCATGCGGTCTACAGCGTGATCTCGCCGGAGGGCGCGGCCTCGATCCTGTGGCGCGATTCGACCAAGGCCCAGGAAGCCGCGATCAACATGAAGATCACCGCGCAAGATCTCGCACGCTTCGGGGTGATCGACACCATCCTGAAGGAACCGCCGGGCGGCGCGCACCGCGACCCGCAGGACATGATCGCACGTGCCGGCGACGCCATCGCCCAGGCCTTCAACGACCTGCGCAGCCTCGATGCCACCGAAGTGCGCAACCAGCGCCGTCAGAAGTTCCTCGATATCGGCCGACGCCTCGGCTGAGCCCCCACGCCGAACGCCCCCAGACGCCTCGCCGTCGTCTCCGCAGCCGCACAGAAAAGCCGCTTGCGGCCAATGACATCGTCGACGCCGGCCAATCATGGCTTTTTCGCGGCGCTCCCCGGCGGCGGGTTCCCCGGTTTCTTTACCCGGCATTGACCATCGCCACCACGAAGTCCCGTGCCCAAGGGCGCCGCGGCTTGCGACGGGGGAGGCTTAAGGATAATAATTGTTCAATTGTACCAGCGCGTTTTTAGCTACAGCGTCCACGCCGTCTTGACGATGACAACTGCCGCTGCAGGCGACGGGGACAGCGCGTTCCGGTGGACACCACAACGCCATGTTGTGGGGCGAGATGTGTTTCACAGGCCGCCGGGCCAGCGGGAGTGATGGGGAATTGCCGATGTGCCGCGGAGCTTTGCTTTGACCAGCCGCAAGCCTGTTCGCGCGCTTGTCGCCTCGGCTGCGCTGGCGGCCGGGATCGCGCTCGCCGGATGCAACAACGAGGGGCTGTCCACCAACGGCAAGGCGACCCGCCCGATCCCGGACAAGCTGCTGTCCGAGATAGAAACCAAGAACATGGACAAGGCGTCGCCGATCCTTGTCCGGCTGTTCAAGCAGGAAGCCGAACTCGAAGTCTGGAAACAGGACCGCAGCGGCAAGTTCGCGCTGCTCAAGACCTATCCGATCTGCCGCTGGTCGGGCGACCTCGGCCCCAAGATCCGGGAAGGCGACCGTCAGGCGCCGGAAGGCTTCTATTCGATCACGCCGGCGCAGATGAACCCGACCTCGGCGTATTATCTGTCATTCAACATGGGTTATCCCAACGCCTATGACCGGGCCTGGGGCCGCACCGGCTCGCAGCTGATGGTGCATGGCGACTGCTCGTCGCGCGGCTGCTACGCCATGACCGACGAACAGATTTCGGAGATTTACGCGCTCGGCCGCGAATCCTTCTTCGGCGGCCAGAACGCGTTCCAGGTGCAGGCCTATCCGTTCCGCATGACCGCGCAGAACATGGCCAAGCATCGCAACAATCCGAACATGCCGTTCTGGAAGATGATCAAGGAAGGCAACGATCACTTCGAGGTCACACGGCAGGAGCCGAAGGTCAGTTTCTGCGAGAAGAAATACGTGTTCGACGCCGAGCAGCCACCCGGCGCGACCCGCCCGCTGGCGTTCAACGCCTCCGCGCAGTGCCCGGCCTATCAGGTTTCGCCCGAGATCGCCGAAGCCGTGCAGGCCAAGCAGCGCCAGGACGAACTGAAGGCCGCGCAACTGGTCACCCGTGGCACGCCGCTGGCGCGTTCGCGCGCCGGCATCGACGGCGGCATGCATCCGGTGTTCGCCTCCAAGCTGCCGGAAGGCGCAGCCGCCATCGACAAGGATGTCGACGACTACACCGTCTCGGCCTCCGGCCCCGCGCCGGGCACCATTCCGGCCCACGCCACCGTTCCGGTGGCCCCGGAGCCGGCTCCGGCCTTTGCCTCCACCGCCAGCGAACCGGTGGTGGCGGTGAGCACGCCGGCCGTGGCAAGCACCAGTTCCGGCTCCTCCGAAGGCTTCCTGAGCCGGCTGTCGCGCACCGTCGGCCTGCGCCGCGCGGAGCCCCAGCCCGCCGCCACGCCGGCAAAACCGGCGGCGACCACCACCGCGAAGGCAAAATCGGCAAGCGCAGCGCGCGAAACCGCCAAGAGCGCCGGGCCGCGGGTCATCCCCATCGCCCGGCAGCAGACGCAAGGCCAGCCGGCGGCGGCAGAACCGGCGGCCACCTCCGCCGCGCAACAACCGCTCTCGGGCGCGCAGCCCACAGTCTCGGCGAATTCCTTCGATGGCCGTTTTTCGATGACGCGGTAGAATGCTGGTGTCTCCTGATCGAGGCACCAACGTTCAATCTGGCCGTCCCGGCGCATGCCGGGATCCATAATCCCTGACCTCCCGATAAGGCAGGGCGGCAACTTTCATGGCCCAAAATAGATCAACAGGGTGATGGGTCCCGGCCTTCGCCGGGCCGACCCTGGGGAGATTTTTGCCGGTCGAGTTCGGTTCACATAAAAACGCCGCTCATGCGAGCGGCGTTTTTATGTGGCGATCAGCCTGAACGCCTGCTCAGGCGTAGCGGCCGTGGCAGTGCTTGAACTTCTTGCCCGAACCGCACGGACAATCCTCGTTGCGGCCGATCTTGCCCCAGGTGGCGGGATCCTGCGGATCGCGCTGCGCGGCCGGGACCGGCGCCAGCGCCGCCTGCGCGAACGCCATCTCGTCCTCGCCGGTGTTCGGATCGAGCTTGTGCGCCTCCATCTGCGGCAGTTCCAGCGCCTGCTCCTGTTGCGACACCACCTCGACGCGCATCAGTTGCGCCGTCACCGCCTCGCGCATCCGCGCGATCAGCGATTCGAACAGGGTGAAGGCCTCGGCCTTGTACTCCTGCAGCGGATCGCGCTGACCATAGCCGCGCAGGCCGATGACCTGACGCAGGTGATCGAGCATCACCAAATGCTCGCGCCACAGATGATCCAGCGTCTGCAGCAGGATCGACTTCTCGACGTAACGCATGACGTCCGGACCCCACTGGGCCACCTTGCGCGCCATCCATTCGTCGGCCTGGCGGGTGATGCGCTCGCGCACCTCCTCGTCGGCGATGCCTTCTTCCTTGGCCCATTCGATCACCGGCGGATCGATGGTCAGGATCTCGCGAATTTCCTTGTCGAGCCCGACCACGTCCCACTGCTCCGGATAGGCCTGCGCGGGAATATGCTTGGAGACGAGATCGTCGACCACGCCATGGCGCATGTCGGCGACGGTCTCCTCCACCATCTCGTCGCGCATCAGTTCGATGCGCTGATCGAAGATCGCCTTGCGCTGGTCGTTCTGGACGTCGTCGAACTTGAGCAGGTTCTTGCGGATGTCGAAGTTGCGCGCTTCGACCTTCTGCTGGGCCTTCTCCAGCGCCTTGTTGATCCACGGATGAATGATCGCCTCGCCTTCCTTGAGGCCAAGGCGGGTCAGCATGCTGTCGAGCCGATCCGATCCGAAAATACGCATCAGATCGTCTTCCAGCGACAGGTAGAACTTGGTGCGGCCGGGGTCGCCCTGGCGACCGGCGCGGCCGCGCAACTGGTTGTCGATGCGCCGGGACTCGTGGCGCTCCGAGCCGATGATGTAGAGACCGCCCGGCTTGACGACCGTCCGGGTGCCGGGCTTGTCCGGATTGAGGTCGACCGTCTCCTCTGCCTTGAGCACGATCGCCTTGAATTTTTCGATATCGGCCTTGATGCCGTCGATGATGCGCTGCTTCTCGGCCTCATCCTCGATGCCGGCGGTGGCGGCTTCGGCGCGCATCTCCAGCGAGCCGCCGAGCTTGATGTCGGTGCCGCGGCCGGCCATGTTGGTGGCGATGGTGATCGCGCCCGGCACGCCGGCCTCGGCGACGATGTAGGCTTCCTGCTCGTGGAAGCGCGCGTTCAGCACCGCGAACAGCTTGGCGGGCTTGCCCGCGCGCGCGGCCGCGTAGAGCTTGTCCATCGCCTTCGGATTGCCGAAGTCAATCTGCTTGTAGCCGTTCTTCTTGAGATACTCGGCCAGCACCTCGGATTTCTCGATCGAGGCCGTGCCGACCAGCACCGGCTGCATCCGCGCATTGGCACGCTCGATTTCGGCGAGGATGGCGCGATGCTTCTCCTCCGCCGTGCGATAGACCTCGTCGTCCTCATCGAGGCGGGCGATCGGCAGGTTGGTCGGCACCTCGATGACTTCGAGCTTGTAGATGTCGAACAGTTCGTCCGCTTCCGTCGCCGCCGTGCCGGTCATGCCGGCGAGCTTGTCGTACATGCGGAAGTAGTTCTGGAAGGTGATCGAGGCCAGCGTCTGGTTTTCCGGCTGGACCGTCTGGTGCTCCTTCGCTTCGAGCGCCTGATGCAGGCCCTCCGAATAGCGCCGGCCCGGCATCATGCGGCCGGTGAATTCGTCGATAATCACCACTTCGTCGTCACGGACGATGTAGTCCTTGTCGCGGGTGAACAGCGTGTGGGCGCGCAGCCCCTGGTTGATGTGATGGACGACGGAGACGTTCTCGACGTCGTAGAGCGACTCGCCCTTGAGCTGGCCGGCATCGCGCAGCAGGTTCTCGATCTTCTCCATGCCCGCCTCGGTCAGGGTGACCGTGCGCTGCTTCTCGTCGACCTCGTAGTCGGTGACCTTTTCCAGCTTCGGGATGTAGGTGTCGATGGTGTTGTAGAAATCCGAGCGATCGTCGAGCGGGCCGGAGATGATCAGCGGCGTGCGCGCCTCGTCGATCAGGATCGAGTCCACTTCGTCGACGATGGCGAAGGAATGCCCGCGCTGGACCATGTCCTCCAGCCGGTACTTCATGTTGTCGCGCAGATAGTCGAAGCCGTATTCGTTGTTGGTGCCGTAGGTGATGTCGCAGGCATAGGCCGTCTTGCGCTCGGCGTCGTCGAGGCCGTGGACGATGACGCCCGTGGTCATGCCGAGGAAGCCGTAGACCTGACCCATCCATTCGGAGTCGCGCTTGGCGAGGTAGTCATTGACGGTGACGACGTGGACGCCCTTGCCGGCGAGCGCGTTGAGATAGACCGCGAGCGTCGCCACCAGTGTCTTGCCTTCGCCGGTTTTCATCTCGGCGATGTCGCCCTCGTGCAGCACGATGCCGCCGATCAGCTGCACGTCGAAATGGCGCTGGCCGAGGGTGCGCTTTGCGGCCTCGCGCACGGTGGCGAAGGCCGGCACCAGCAGATCATCGAGGGTCTTGCCCGCAGCGAGCTGCGCCCTGAACTCGTCGGTGCGCGCCTTCAGCGCCTCGTCGGAGAGGGCGGCGACCTCAGGCTCCAGCTTGTTGATGGCATCGACGCGGGACTGGTATCCCTTGATCCGCCGGTCGTTGGCAGAGCCGAAAAGCTTGCGGGCGAGCGCGCCGAGCATGAAACATTCCTGTCTTGCAGTTTGGCCGGCCCCGGCTGTCTGCCGCGACGGCGATGCGGCCGCGGACGAGCCCCGCGGCGGCCAAGAAATCCCGCGGGGAGAGATATGGGCGGCCCCAGGCCTTGTCAACGCGCCAACCTGTCAAGGATTTCATGATTTTGGCGGCTTTTCGCGTTGCTTATGACGCAAGCTTGGGCGAGTGTCCGCCGTCCCGAACAGCGGACGTTGATCGATAAGGATTTTCCATGACCGTTTCTTCCCCCCGCCGGACCCGCCTGGCCGGGCAGCCCACACAGCGCGCCGTGACGGCGAAACTGGGCCTTCTGGCGTCGGCCGCGGCAACTTGTCTCGTGCTTGTCCTCACCACCGCGCACCCGGTCCGCGCCCAGGACGCCAACCCCGTGATCGCCAAGGTCAATGGCACGGAAATCCGCCAGAGCGACCTCGCGGTGGCCGAGGAGGAGCTGGGACCGAGCCTGCAGCAGATGGACCCGGCGACGCGTCGGGAAAACCTGATCGCGTTCCTGATCGACATGAACATCGTCGCCAAGGCGGCCGAGGACAAGAAAATCGGCGACAACCCGGAATTCAAGCAGCGGCTCGCCTTCGCGCGCAACCGGCTGTTGATGGACACCCTGCTCGCCAACGAGGGCAAGGCCGCCATCACCGACGCGGCCATGAAGAAGGTCTATGAGGAGGCCACCAAGCAGGTGGCCGGCGAGGTGGAAGTCCACGCCCGCCACATCCTGGTGCCGACCGAAGAGGAAGCCAAGGCGATCAAGGCCGAGCTCGACAAGGGCGCCGACTTCGCCAAGCTCGCCAAGGAAAAGTCGAAGGACCCGGGCGCAGCCGATGGCGGCGATCTCGGCTTCTTCACCAAGGAGCAGATGGTGCCGGAATTCTCCGCCGCGGCCTTCGCGCTCGAACCCGGCAAGATCTCCGCGCCGGTGAAGACGCAGTTCGGCTGGCACATCATCAAGGTCGAGGAGAAGCGCGACCGCAAGCCGCCGACCTTCGATCAGGTCAAGAGCCAGATCGAGACCTTCGTGACCCGCAAGGCACAGGCCGACTACGTCACCCAGTTGCGCGCCGCCGCCAAGGTCGAGCGCATGGACAAGCCGGCCGCGCCCGCCGCCGCGACGCCGGAAGCCGCCAAGCCGGACGCCGCCAAGCCCGCTCCGGCCGCGCCCGCGAAGAAGTAACGCGCTGACCCTTCTGCCAATCGGGCAGAAAAATCAGATCAAACAATGGGCTGGCAACGTCTCTCGTTGCCAGCCCATTTTGCATCGTCATCGCATTCACTGAGTTTGCTCTTTTCTTCCCTCTCCCCTTGTGGGAGAGGGTGCTGAGCAACAAGCGCGTTTACGCGCGTCTTTGACGCGCTATGGCCGCGAAGCGGGTGAGGGGCTTGTTAGGAGACCCCTCACCCGGCTCGAATGCGCTTCGCTCATTCTCGCCACCCTCTCCCACAACGGGAGAAGGAAGAAGTCGAAGGCCCTGACTCATGTCCACCACCGTCTCGCCGCTCGCCCCCACCACCGTCCCTGACATGCCGCCGATCGCGGGCGTGCGCCTGGCCACGGCCGCCGCCGGCATCCGCTACAAGAACCGCACCGACGTGCTGCTGGCGCTGTTCGACAAGGGCACCACGGTGGCGGGCGTATTCACGACATCGAAGTGCCCGAGCGCCGCGGTGGACTGGTGCCGCGCCAAGCTCAAGGGCGGCCAGGCCCGCGCGCTGGTGGTCAATTCCGGCAACGCCAACGCCTTCACCGGCAAGACCGGAAAGCAGGCCACCGCGCTGACCGCCACGATCGCGGCGATGGCCACCGCCAGCACGCCGGCCAGGATTTTCCTCGCCTCCACCGGGGTGATCGGCGAGCCGCTCGACGCCACCAAGTTCGACGGCGTGATGGATGGCCTCGTCGCCGATGCCGCGCCCGGCGGCTGGCTCGATGCTGCCAAGGCGATCATGACCACCGACACCTTCCCGAAGGTCGCCACCGCCACGGTCAAGCTCGGCAAGGCCAGGGTCACCATCAACGGTATGGCCAAGGGCGCGGGCATGATCGCACCCGACATGGCGACGATGCTGGCCTTCGTATTCACCGACGCGCCGCTGTCGGCCGCCGTGCTGCAGTCGCTGCTCAAGACCGGCGTCGCCGACACCTTCAACGCGGTGACCATCGACGGCGACACCTCGACCTCCGACACCCTGCTTGCCTTTGCCACCGGCGCGGCCGCGGCGAATGGCGCGCCGAAAATCAGCCGCGCCAGCGATCCGCGCCTGAAAGCATTCGCCAAGGCGTTCCAGAACGTGCTCGCCGATCTCGCCGAGCAGGTGGCGCGCGACGGCGAGGGCGCGCGCAAGCTGGTGGAAGTCGTGGTCGAGGGCGCCAGGACCACGGCGTCGGCGCGCCGGATCGCCATGTCGATCGCCAATTCGCCGCTGGTGAAAACTGCCATCGCCGGCGAGGACGCCAACTGGGGCCGCGTGGTGATGGCGGTGGGCAAGGCCGGCGAACCGGCCGACCGCGACAAGCTCTCGATCGCCTTCAACGGCATCCGCGTCGCCACCCGTGGCGCGCGCGATCCGTCTTACGACGAGAAGGAAGTCTCGGCGCTGATGAAGCAGGACAAGATCCAGATCAAGGTCGGCCTCGGCCTCGGCAAGGGCCGCGATCGCGTACTGACCTGCGACCTCACCAAGGAGTATGTCGCCATCAACGGCGATTACCGCTCGTGATCAAGCTCACTCTGGTCGTCGCCTGCGCGCTGATCGACGCCGACAACCGCGTGCTGATCGCGCAGCGCCCGCAAGGCAAGCAGCTCGCGGGCCTGTGGGAATTTCCCGGCGGCAAGCTTGAGCCCGGCGAGCGGCCGGAGCCGGCGCTGATCCGCGAACTGCACGAAGAACTCGGCATCACCGTGGAGGAGCCGTGCCTCGCGCCGCTGACTTTCGCCAGCCACGGCTACGAGACTTTCCATCTCTTGATGCCGCTCTACGTCTGCCGCAAATGGCAAGGCACGGTGGCCTCGAAAGAAGGACAAGCGCTGGCCTGGGTACGCGCCAATAAATTGCGCGACTATCCGATGCCGCCGGCGGACATTCCGCTGATCGCGCATCTGACGGATTTGTTGTTGTAGGCAACGCTTTCTCGTCATTGCGAGCGAAGCGAAGCAATCCAGATCAAATTCGCTGCGCGTACAGACTGGATTGCGTCGGCGCTGACGCGCCTCGCAATGACGACGGAATCATTCCCTACTTCCGCTCGCCCGCCTTCTTCACCGCATCCTCCAGCGACATCTTCGCCGAGCCCGGCTTCAGCGGCTTCTGCTGGCTGGCGTGCGGCGCCCAGCCCGACAGCCACACCACGTCGAAGGTGGCGCGGATGCGGCCGTCGGCATCGGCAAAGCGCTCGGCGTAGACCTGCGCCATGCGCAGCAGCGTGGCGCGGCGCGACGGCGAACGCCGCCGCTCGTTGAGGATGTTGGTCGCCCCCATGCGCCGCAAATCCTGCATCAGCGCGAAGGCGTCGGCGTAGCGCACGACGATGCGGTCCGCATCCGTCACCGGCAGGGCGAAGCCCGCGCGCTGCAACAGGCCGCCGAGATCGCGCAGATCGGCGAACGGCGCGACGCGCGGCGACAGGCCGCCCTCGACCTCGGCCTCCGCCGCCGCGAACGACTGGCGCAACTCGGTCAGGGTATCGCCGCCCATCAGTGCGGCGAGAAACAGGCCGTCCGGCTTCAGCGCGCGGCGGATCTGCGCCAGCGTGCCCGGCAGATCATTGACGAAATGCAGCGCCAGCGCCGACACCGCGAGGTCGACGCTGGCCGGTTCCAATTCCAGCGCCTCGGCGTCGGACACCGGCAGCGCCACCGGCCGCAAGCGCCGCACCCGCGCCGCCAGCGCCGCGCGCACCTGGTCGCCTGGCGTGCCGATATCGACGCCCTCGGAGAAATCGCGCAGCACCGCGCTTTGCCGCTCGGCCATGTCCTCGGCGATGCGATCGAGCAGGAAGGTCGCGGGGCCCATTCGTGCGGCACGATCCTGCCGGACGCGCAGCAGGGTGCGGTCGAACAGGCGCGGCGCGGCATCAGGCGGGGACGGTGTCATGCCGCGTTGGTACGCCGCCCACACGTGGTCTGGCAAATCCACGCGCTTCCCCTGCGCGCCGCTTGAGTCCGGCCCGGGCCGGAACTAGCCTTGTCGCGCGTGGGAGGCGACATGCGGGAGCCCGAACAGGCGGCATCGAATCCATGGCGAGCCCGGCTTTACGGCCGTGCGTGGAATAAGCTCGCCGCGCTGCCGCGCCGCGTGCTCGACATCGCCCTGCCGCTGCAATGCGTGTCCTGCCGCGAGCCCGTCACCGGCGAGGGCCTGTGCGCGGCGTGCTGGGGGCAATTGTCGTTCATCGCCCCGCCGTTCTGCCCACGGCTCGGCATTCCCTTCGTCTACGACCCCGGCCCCGGCCTGCTGTCGATGCAGGCCATCGCCGATCCGCCGGCCTATCAGCGCGCCCGCGCCGCGGTGCGCTACGACGACGTGGCCAAAACCATGGTCCATGGCCTCAAATACCACGATCGCACCGACCTCGCCCCGGCCATGGGGCGCTGGATGGCCCGCGCCGGCCGCGAATTGCTCGACGACGCCGACCTGCTCGTTCCGGTGCCGCTGCACTGGCGGCGGGGGTGGAGCCGCCGCTACAACCAGTCCGGCGCGCTGGCGCGGATCATCAGCCACACGGCCGGCGTGCCGATCGCCGGCGACGCGCTACGCCGGATGCGGCCGACGCAGCCGCAGATCGGCCTGTCGCGCAGCGCGCGGGCCGGCAACGTGCAGGGTGCGTTCGCTGTGCCACCGGAGAAAAAGGCGACCGTTCAGGGCCGGCGCATCGTCCTTATCGACGATGTCCTCACCTCGGGGGCGACCGTGGACGCCTGCGCCCGCGCGCTGTTGCGGGCCAGGGCTGCGTCGGTGGACGTGCTGGTGTTCGCCCGGGTTGTGGACACGTTCCGGGGGCCCATATAGCTTAAGGTTTCACCATCACCGAGGCACGGCATGGCCGCTCTGATCGAGATCTACACCCGGCCGGGATGCGGCTATTGCAGCGCTGCGAAAGCGTTGCTGGCGCGCAAGAACGCCGCCTTCACCGAGTTCGACGTCGCGGTTGCGCCGGAGCGCCGGGCCGAGATGCTGGCGCGCGCCAACGGCGGCACGACATTTCCGCAGATTTTCATCGACAAGGTTCACGTCGGCGGCTGCGACGACCTGTATGCACTGGATCACGCAGGCCGGCTCGACGGCCTTCTCACCGGACAGGACACCGTATCATGAGCCCCATCACCACCGGATCGCCCTTCACCGCCGCCATGGTGCAGATGCGCACCGGCCTCTTGCCCGAGACCAGCCTCGCCCAAGGCATCGCCCTGATCCGCGAGGCCAAGGCGAAGGGCGCGGACTATGTGCTGACCCCGGAGGTCAGCAACATGATGCAGGAGAACCGCAAGGCGCTGTTCGCGCAGCTCGCGACCGAGGCCGACGACCTTTCGCTGAAAGCCTATCGCGACCTCGCCCGCGAATTGCAGATCTATCTCCATATCGGCTCGCTGGCGCTCAAGGCGACGCCGGAGCGCGCGGTCAACCGTTCGTTCCTGATCGCACCGGACGGCGGCATCGTCGCGAGCTACGACAAGATCCACATGTTCGACATCGATCTCGAAGGCGGCGAGAGCTACCGCGAGTCGGCGAACTGCCAGGCCGGCGAAACCGCGGTGATCACCGACCTGCCGTGGGGCCGCCTCGGCCTCACCATCTGC
>JAFKES010000094.1:30585-35420 GCA_017308495.1 Afipia sp. | reverse complement strand
GTCGAGGACGACCTGAAGACAGAGCTCGCGCAGATTCCGAACCTGCCGCTGGACGAGGTGCCCGAGGGCGCCGACGAGCACGGCAACATAGAGCGCCACCGCTTCGGCGCGAAGCGCGACTATGCGTTCAAGCCGAAGGAGCATGTCGAGCTTGGCGAGGGCCTCGGCTTCATGGACTTCGAGACGGCGGCGAAGCTGTCCGGCGCGCGCTTCGTCGTGCTCAAGAAGGGGCTGGCGCGGCTGGAGCGCGCCATCGGCCAGTTCTTCCTCGATGTGCACACGACTGAGCACGGCTACACCGAAATCAATCCGCCGCTGCTGGTGCGCGACGACGCCATGTTCGGCACCGCGCAGTTGCCGAAGTTTCGCGAGGATCAGTTCAGCGTATCGGCAGGTGTTCTTACCGAAGGATACTTGGCGATAAAGCTCGAAGAATTTGCGATTGAAGGTGAAATCGCAAGTTCCAGCACATTCGGAGACCTTGAGGGGCATGCATCGCGCGCCCGCGAGCATGCCGCTGCAATTCTCAACGATATGCAAGCTGGTTCCAATACAAATCGATGGCTCATCCCTACCGCCGAGGTGCCGCTGACCAATCTGGTGCGCGAAAGCATTCTCGACGAAAAAGAACTGCCGATGCGGCTCACCGCGTTGACGCAGTGTTTCCGTGCCGAAGCGGGGGCGGCGGGGCGCGACACCCGCGGCATGATCCGCCAGCACCAGTTCGCCAAGGTCGAACTGGTCTCGATCACCACGCCGGAGACGAGCCGCGACGAACACGAGCGCATGCTGGCCTGCGCCGAGGAGGTGCTGCGCCGCCTCGATCTGCATTACCGGGTGATGACGCTGTGCACCGGCGACATGGGCTTCGCCTCGCAGAAAACCTACGACATCGAGGTGTGGATGCCGGGGCAGGGTGACGGCGGCATGTACCGCGAGATTTCGTCGTGCTCGGTGTGCGGCGATTTTCAGGCGCGGCGCATGGATGCGCGCTCAAGAGGCCCGGACGGCAAGCCGCGCTTCGTGCACACGCTGAACGGCTCCGGCACTGCGGTCGGCCGCGCGCTGATCGCGGTGATGGAAACCTATCAGCAGGACGACGGCTCCATCGCCGTGCCCGCCGTTCTGCAGCCCTACATGGGCGGCCTCAAGGTGATAGCGAAGGACAACTGAGACGATGCGCATTCTCTGCACCAATGACGACGGCATTCACGCGCCGGGCCTCAAGATCATCGAGGACATCGCCCGCAAGCTGTCCGACGACGTCTGGGTGGTCGCGCCGGAGCTCGATCAGTCCGGCGTGTCGCATTCGCTGTCGCTGAACGATCCGATGCGGCTGCGCGAGGTCGGCCCGCGCCATTTCGCGGTGCGCGGCACGCCGACCGATTGCGTCATCATGGGCTCGCGCCATGTGCTTGGCGACACTCGCCCCGATCTCGTGCTGTCCGGCGTCAACAAAGGGCGCAACGCCGCCGAGGACGTGGTCTATTCCGGCACCATCGCCGGCGCGCTGGAAGGCACCATCCTGGGACTGCCGTCGTTCGCGCTGTCGCAGGAATTCACGCTGGAGACGCGGCAGAAGCCGCTGTGGGACACCGCGCTGGCGTTCGGGCCGGACGTGATCCGCAGCGTGATCAAGCTCGGGGTGCCGCGCGACACGGTGATCAACGTCAACTTCCCCGCCTGCATGCCGGAAGAGGTCAAGGGCGTGGTGGTGACGCGGCAGGGCAAGCGCAATCAGGGCTTCCTGCGCGTCGACGAGCGCCGCGACGGCCGCGGCAATCCGTATTACTGGATCGGCTTCGAGCGCCTGTCGGTGGTCGACGTGCCGGCGGAGGGCACCGACCTCGCCGCGCTCGCTGCTCACTACGTGTCGGTGACCCCGCTGCGCCTCGACCGCACCGACGATGCGTTCTCGGACAAGCTTCGCACGGTGTGGAAGTAGATGCCTGCAGGCGTGCTCCGGACGTGGCGCAGCACGTTTGTGATGCGCTGCTTGCACGCTGCATCTCGCCCGGGACAAGCGAAAGACTCGGTCGCTGATCAGGCCGCGACGTTTTTCAGGATCGTCTCGATGGTGCGGGCGAGGGTTTCCATCTGGAACGGCTTCTGGATCACGGGGCGGTCGCGGAATTTTTCCGGCAGCCCCTGCGCGCCATAGCCGGTGGCGAATATCAACGGAAGGCCGCGTAGCTGTACAGCTTCGGCGACCGGTGAAATCACCTTGCCATTGAGGTTGACGTCGAGAATGGCGATGTCGAAATCGGTGCACTGCACCAGCCGCACAGCCTCGTCGATATCCCCAGCTTCGCCGGCGATGGTGTAGCCAAGCTCTTCCAGCATATCCGCCACCATCATGCGGATCATGACTTCGTCTTCAACCAGCAAAACCGCGCGGCGTTGCGCAGCCTTCAAAGTGCTTGGCATTGATCCTCAACGGGCAAGCTGGACGCTACGCTTCCAAGATATCATAATTGTTCCCAATGTAACGTGCCCCAATCGACGACGTTCCGTCAAATGGAACGCGCGCCGCCGCCAGCGGCCGATGCAGTTTATTTTGTTCAGGATTGAGCCGCTTTTGCTTCAAACTCACGGTTTTCCCGCATGATCGCGCCGGCGCAGCCTTCGCCTCACGAAAAGATGAAATTCCAGCTCGGCCTGCGCCAGCGCGGCATCAGCGATCAGGCGGTGTTGAAGGCGATGGGCGACGTGCCGCGCGAAATGTTCGTGGCTTCGCTGGATCGAGGTCATGCCTACCGCGATACGCCGCTCGGGATCGCCTGTGGTCAGACCATCAGCCAGCCTTTCGTCGTGGCCTACATGACCGAACAGCTCGAGGTGCAGCCGACGCATCGCGTGCTGGAGATCGGCACCGGCTCCGGCTACCAGGCGGCGATCGTGTCGCGGCTGTGCCGGGATGTGGTGTCGCTGGAGCGCTATCGCACGCTGGCCGACCGCGCGCGGCTCGCGCTCGCCGAACTCGGCTGCCCCAATGTCGAGGTTATTCTCGGCGACGGCTTCGACATTCCGCCGACGCTCGGCACCTTCGACCGCATCATCGTGACGGCGGCGATGGAGGAGGTGCCGCCCGCGTTGCTGGAGCGGCTGGAGCCGGGCGGGGTGCTGATCGCGCCGGTCGGCCCGCACGACGGCAGGCAGACGCTGGTGCGGATCGTGCGCGGCGCCGACGGCTTCACCCGGGAGGAACTGCTGGCGGTGCGCTTCGTGCCGGCGCTGCACGGCGTGGCGCGGGAACTGTGAGCGCCTTCCGCCGTCTCGGTTAATGAGAATTTGCAGCCTTAAATAGTTATTTACTCGAACTGTGTTTACTCGCCCCGTGCCAGTTGCGTTCGAGTGAGTAACCATGTCCCGCTTCGTCGAGTTGATCAGCTCGCGTCACGCGCCGCATTTCGCGGTCCTGGCGCTCGTCTCCATCGGGTTCGGCGGATGCAGCGCCGATACATCGACCCGGTTCTCCGACACCACGTTCAGTAATCCATTCGCCTCAAGCCCCAGCGACACCACCGGCTCGGTCGCCCGCGGCAACGGCTATCAGAACAATTCGCAATACCAGCAGCCACGCGAACTGCCGCAGTATGCCCGGCCGCGCACGCAGCCGATCGTCTCCGCGCCGTTGGCCGCTCCGGTGTCGTCCGTGCCCACCTCGGGCGGTGGTCGTGGCATGGCCTCCTATGCGCCGCCGCAGCAGCCCGTGATCGAGGCTACCGGTTCCACCACGCCGCGCTCGGTCGCAGCGACCCCTTCGGGCTGGAGCCGTGAGGGCGGAACCACCATCATCGTCGGCACCGCCGATACGCTGGACATCATCTCCCGCCGCTACAACGTGCCGTCGGCCGAGATCATGAAGGCCAACGGCTACAACGGGCCGCGCATGCTGCAGCCCGGCCAGCAGCTCGTCATTCCGCGCCGTGCGATGGCGCAGGCCCAGCCGCCGGCGCTGTCGGCCGCGCCCGCCACCCGGACCGCTGCCGCGCTGCCGTCGAGCGTCCATGTCGTTGCGTCCGGCGACACGCTGATGAACCTGTCGCGCCGTCACAACATCACGGCGGCGCAGCTGGCCGCGGCCAACCACCTGCCGGTGACCGCGCAACTGAAGATCGGCGACAAGATCAACATTCCCGGTGGCAAGCGCGCCACTGTCGCTGCGGCCACGCCCGTGCCGCAGCCCGCCGTGCCGGCGGCGAAGCCCGCGGCGGTCGCGGCAGCGGCTCCCGTCGCCGCCAAACCGGTGACGGTGGCGCAGATCGAGCCGGTGCAGAAGGCGCGGATCGCCACCGAGACCAAGGACATTCCGGAAGCCCAGTCGCCGGTGAAGGCGGCCGAGGCCACCAATGCGTTGCCGACCTTCCGCTGGCCGGTGCGCGGCCGCGTCATCACCGGTTACGGCGCCAAGACCAACGGAAAGCAGAACGACGGCATCAACGTCGCGGTGCCAGAGGGCACGCCGGTCAAGGCCGCCGAGGACGGCGTGGTGGCTTATTCCGGCAGCGAGTTGAAGGGATATGGCAATCTTATCCTGGTTCGGCACTCCAACGGTTATGTCACCGCGTATGCCCACGCGAGTGAACTGATGGTGAAGCGCGGGGATACGATCAAGCGTGGCCAGGTGATTGCCAAATCGGGTCAGACGGGAGAGGTGGGGTCGCCGCAGCTCCACTTCGAGATCCGCAAGGGATCTTCAGCCGTCGACCCGCTTCAATTCCTCAATGGAGCGTAAGGAGAGAGTCTATCTCTCTCCGTGTCGTCCCCGCGAAGACGGGGGACCCATAAACCCCTAAAGCCATCGGATGATTCCGATGGCTTATTTTTTGCTG
>JAFKES010000094.1:0-30524 GCA_017308495.1 Afipia sp. | reverse complement strand
GTGAACTGCCAGGCGACGCGGCCGGAGCGCGAGCCGCGGGTGGTGGCCCATTCCAGCGCCTCGCGTTCGAGTTCGGCGTCCGCGATTTCGATGCCGAAATAGCGCGCATAGCCGCGCACCATGTCGAGATATTCGTCCTGGCTGCATTTGTGGAAGCCGAGCCACAGGCCAAAGCGGTCCGACAGCGACACCTTTTCTTCCACCGCCTCGGAGGGATTGATCGCGGTGGAGCGCTCGTTCTCGATCATGTCGCGCGACAGGAGATGGCGGCGGTTCGAGGTGGCGTAGAGAATGACGTTCTCGGGCCGCCCCTCGATGCCGCCCTCCAGCACCGCCTTGAGCGACTTGTAGGAAGCGTCGTTGCCGTCGAACGACAGATCGTCGCAGAACACGATGAAATGAAAATCGGACTCGCGTAGCAGCGCCATCAGGAGCGGCAGGCTCTCGATGTCCTCGCGATGGATTTCGATCAGCTTGAGCCGGCCGTCGACCTCGGGCAGGGCGTTGACGGTGGCGTGCGCCGCCTTGACCAGCGACGACTTGCCCATGCCGCGCGCGCCCCACAGCAGCGCGTTGTTGGCGGGCAGGCCCCGGGCGAATCGTTCGGTGTTCTCGATCAGGATGTCGCGCATGCGGTCGACCCCGCGCAGCAGGCCGAGTTCGACGCGGCTGACCCGGGGAACCGGCACGAGGTGGCCATTGGGCTGCCAGACGAAGGCGTCCGCGGCCTTGAGGGAATCGGGGGTGGAGGGGCGCGCGGCCGAGGCGTTCAGGCTCGCGGCGATGCTTTCCAGCGCCGCGGCGATCCGCACGGCCATCTCCTCGCGCGCAGGGGTCGCAGGGCGTTTTGTCGCGGATTTCGCCGTCTTCACGGCCTTGTTAGCCGCCTTGCGCGCGGGCTTGTTCACGACCTTGGCGGAACGGGCGCGGGCGGCGGCGCCAACCGGCTTTTTATGGGGTTTTCTGGACATCGACTGGACTCCTCGGCCGGCACCCTTAGCGGGGCCGGGGTAGACCCGCAACCGCCACGAATGCATGACAAAATCCCCGGCAAAATCGTTTCCCGCGGTGCCGTTGCAATTGAGCCGCCGGCCGTTATAGTCCGCGCAAATTCGGCCGAAACGGCTCAATCCGACCGCGTTTCGCCCCTTGGCGTGCGCCTTCCCGAGGATATTTTCGAATGTTCATTACTCCCGCCTTCGCCCAGGCCGCCGGTTCCGACACCAACGGCATGCTGATGTCGCTGCTGCCATTCGCGCTGATCTTCGTCATCATGTATTTCCTGATCCTCAAGCCGCAGCAGAAGAAGCTGAAGGACCATCAGGAACTGGTGAAGAACGTCCGCCGCGGCGACACCGTCGTCACCAATGGCGGCCTCGTCGGCAAGGTGACCAAGGTGGTGGACGACGACCAGATCGAGGTCGAGATCGCCGACGGCGTCAAGATTCGCCAGATGCGCCAGATGATCACCGGCGTGCGCACCAAGGGCGAGCCCGCCCGCGACTCGAAGGACTCCAAGGATTCGAAGGAATCCAAGGACAAGGACGAGAACGCCGCGAGCTGAGGCTCCGGACGCCGCGGCTTTCACGAATCTGACGGATCATCCCGATGCTGTATTTCACGCGGTGGAAGGCACTGGCGGTCGTTCTGACCGCTTTTATCGTGTGCCTTTTCGCGGTTCCGAATTTCTTCCCCGAGCATGTCGTCAAGACCTGGCCGAAATGGGCGCAGCGCCACATCGTGCTCGGCCTCGACCTTCAGGGTGGATCGCACAT
Source organism: Afipia sp. (assembly GCA_017308495.1). GTDB lineage: Bacteria > Pseudomonadota > Alphaproteobacteria > Rhizobiales > Xanthobacteraceae > Afipia. The sequence goes on along the minus strand of JAFKES010000094.1, from coordinate 28,749 downwards.
CCTGCTGGAAGTGGATTCCAACTCGGTCAAGAAAGACAAGCTCGATCAGGTTCGCGACGACACGCGGCGCGTGCTGCGCGATGCGCGGATTCCCTATACCGGCCTCGCGCTGCGCGGCGAGGGCGTCGAGGTCCGCATTACCAACGCGACCGATTTCCCCAATGCGCTGTCGAAGCTGCGTGAACTGTCGCAGCCGCTCGGCGGCATTCTGGGGTCGAGCGGCCAGCGCAGCGTCGAGGTCTCGGACGCCGGCAACAACCTGATCCGCCTGACCGTGCCGCCCGCCGCGATCACCGAGCGCGTGCGCCAGTCGGTGGAGCAGTCGATCCAGATCGTGGAGCGGCGCATCAACGAACTCGGCACCGTCGAGCCGCTGATCCAGCGCCAGGGCGTGGACCGCATTCTGGTGCAGGTGCCGGGCCTGCAGGACCCGACACGCCTCAAGGAACTGCTCGGCAAGACCGCGAAGCTCGATTTCCGCATGGTGGACAGCACCATCTCGCCGGATCAGGCGGCGCAGGGCCGGGTGCCGCCGGATTCCGAAATCCTGATGAGCGCCTCGCAGCCGAAGGTGCCTTACGTCATCCGCAAGCAGGTGCTGGTGTCGGGCGCCGATCTCACCGACGCGCAGCCGGGCTTCGACCAGCGCACCGGCGAGCCCATCGTCACCTTCCGCTTCAATTCGTCCGGCGCGCGCAAGTTCGCGCAGGCCACCGTCGAGAACGTCGGCCAGCCCTTCGCCATCGTGCTCGACAACGAGGTGATCTCCGCGCCGGTCATCCGCGAGCCGATCACCGGCGGCTCCGGGCAGATTTCCGGCAACTTCACCGTGCAGGGCGCCAACGACCTCGCCATCCTGCTGCGCGCCGGCGCGCTGCCCGCGCCGCTGACCATCATCGAGGAGCGCACCGTCGGTCCCGGCCTCGGTCAGGACTCGATCGCGGCCGGCGAACTCGCCTCCTATGTCGGCTCGGTGCTGGTCATCGTGTTCATGACGCTGACCTACCGGCTGTTCGGCTTCTTCGCCAACATCGCGGTGGCCATCAACGTCGCCATGATCTTCGGCATCCTGTCGTTGCTCAACGCCACGCTGACACTGCCCGGCATCGCCGGTATCGTGCTCACCGTCGGCATCGCGGTGGACTCCAACGTGCTGATCTACGAGCGCATCCGCGAAGAGGTGCGCGCCGGGCGCAACGCGATCTCGGCGATCGACGCCGGGTTCAGCCGCGCGCTCGCCACCATTCTGGACTCCAACATCACCACCTTCATCGCCGCTGCCGTACTGTTCTACATTGGCACCGGCCCGGTGCGCGGCTTCGCTGTGACGCTCGGCATCGGCATCATCACCACGGTGTTCACGGCGTTCACCGTGACCCGCCTCATCGTCGCCACCTGGGTGCGATGGAAGCGGCCGAAGATCGTGCCGATTTGAGGATTGCAGAAGGTGGAGTGGGTTTGACATTCGCCCGGAAGTTGCAGGAAGTCCGATCGGCGAATGTCAAATCCTGAACTTCACCGAGATTTTAAGTTGCTAGTGGTCCTTTGCGTCTGACATTCGCAAAAGGGGCTGCTGAAACGGGATGCGAATGTCAGAAGCGGACCACTAGAAGTGACCCACACCATCATCATCGCGCTTGCCATCTTCATCGTCATCCTGACGGTGTTGTGCATCTACGGCGTGATCCCCGCGCTTCGTATCGTTCCAGACGATACCAAGTTCGACTTCATGCGCTTCCGCCGCATCAGCTTCCCGATCTCGGCGATGCTGTCGATCCTCGCCATCGTGCTGTACTTCGTGCACGGGCTGAACTTCGGCATCGACTTCAAGGGCGGCACGCTTCTGGAGATTCAGGTCAAGTCCGGTCCCGCCGACATCGCCGCGCTGCGCACGCAACTGACGACGCTCAATTTCGGCGACGTCCAGCTCCAGCAGTTCGGCGGCCCCTCCGACGTGCTGATCCGCATCGCGGAGCAGCCGGGCGGCGATCAGGCCCAGCAGGCGGCGGTGCAGAAGGTGCGGCAGCTGCTCGGCGACAGCGTCGAATACCGCCGTGTCGAAGTGGTCGGCCCGCGCGTGTCGAGCGAGCTTCTGGCCTACGGCACCGTGGGCCTGATGCTGGCCATCCTCGGCATCCTGATCTATCTCTGGTTCCGGTTCGAGTGGCAGTTCGCCCTCGGCGCGATGATCGCCAACGTCCACGACATCGTGCTGACGCTCGGCTTCATGTCGGTGACGCAGATCGAATTCGATCTCACCAGCATCGCGGCGCTGCTCACCATTCTCGGCTATTCGCTGAACGATACCGTCGTCATCTACGACCGCATCCGCGAAATGCTGCGGCGCTACAAGAAGATGCCGATGACGGACCTGCTCAACGCCTCGATCAACTCGACGCTGTCGCGTTCCATCATCACTCACGTCACGGTCACGCTGGCGCTGCTGGCGCTGCTGCTGTTCGGTGGCAAGGCGATCCACAGCTTCACCGCCACCATGATGTTCGGCGTGGTGCTGGTGGGTACCTACACCTCGATCTTCATCGCGGCGCCGATCCTGATCTATCTCGGCGTCGGCACCAATCGCGGCGGCGAGGACAAGTCGTCGAAGTCCGAGGACAAGTGAACGCGGCCGGCGAGGGGCTGCACCTTCCGCGGTCCGCGCCGATCGAGGCCTATGGCAACGGCGGCTTCCGGTTCGACGAGATGTCGCATCGCGGCTCGCTGTTGTGCCTGCCGGATTCGATGTGGGCATGGCCTGTCACCGATCCGAACCAGATCGATGCGGCAGCGTTGACCCGCGTGTTCGAACATGCCGACGCCATCGACACCTTGCTGATCGGCACCGGGGCCACGGTCTGGCTGGCGCCGCCGGCGCTGCGCAATGCGCTGCGCGACGCGCGCATCGTGCTCGACGTGATGCAGACTGGCCCCGCGACCCGCATCTACAACGTGATGATCGGCGAGCGGCGGCGCGTGGCCGCGGCGCTGATCGCGGTGCCGTGACTGCGATATGACGACCTCAGTATAACCACTTCGGTATGACGAATACGGTGTCATGAGCGTCTCGACGGACGAAACCTTCTGCGCCGATCTGGTGCGCACGCGGGATTTCGTGGCCTATGCCGCGAGCCTGTTCGTGCCGCCGCCGGTGCGCCGCGGCTGGCTCGCTGTCGCCGCCTTCAATGCCGAAGTCGCCCATGTGCGCGATCATGTCAGCCAGCCGCTGCCCGGCGAGATCCGGTTGCAATGGTGGCGAGATCTCTTGAGCGGCGAGGGGCGGGACGGCGGTCGCGGCGATGCGCAAGCGAGCCCCGTCGCCGCCGAGCTGCTGCGCGCCGTGGCGGAGCATGGCCTTCCCGTTGAAACGCTGGTGCGGCTGATTGATGCCCATGTGTTCGACGTCTATGACGATCCGATGCCCGACATCGCGGCGCTGGAGGCGCATTGCCGCGACACCGCCGCCGCTCTCTACGCTTTGCGGGCGCGGATCGCGGGCACGTCTTCGGGTGACGTGACACGCGCCGCCGAGCATGCAGGCATCGCCGATGGCCTCGTGGACGCGATGCTGCTGCTGCCGCGCCATGCCGCGCGCCATCAGCTTTATCTGCCCGGGGACCTGATGGCCGTTCACAACGTTGCGGCCGACGCAGTTTTCCGGCGCGAGGCGGGCGCGCCGCTGAACGCTGTGCTGGCGCATCTGCGCGGCGAGGCGAGGACGCAGATGGATGCGGCGCTGGCGATGCTGGGCGACCTGCCGCTGCCGGCGCGCGCTAGCTTCCTGCCGCTGGCGATGACGCGCCGGACGCTGCGGCTGCTTGAGAGCGCCGATCCGTTCGCGCCGCCGTTGCCCTCGCGCCTCGCCACGCTGTGGACCCTGTGGCGCGCCGCTAGCCGCAAGCCGTTCAAAGCGTGACACGCCGCGACGGGCTGTAGCCGCGCGATGTCATCACTTGTTTTTGAGCGTACCGTTCGGCTCTTGTCGGCTGGCTCCATCCGGTCGAGAATCGGCGCGGTCATTGTCCGGGAATTTGATCATGCGGATCGCGCGTTGGGCGCTCTGTCTGGTGTCGGCCATGGTGGTTCTCGGCGGCTTTGCCGCGCGCGCCGCGCCGTTCGAACAAAGCACGGTATCGGTCGGCGGCGTCTCGGCCGCGCTGCTCAAGCCGGCGAAGCCACGGGGCGCCATCATCCTGCTCGCGGGTGGTGACGGCCAGATCGGCGTCGGCCCCGATGGCGCCATCGCGCGTCAGGGCAATGAGCTGGTCCGCACGCGCGCCGCTTATGCGGCGCAGGGCTTTGCGGTGCTGGTGCCGGACTGCTGCGTCGCTGTTCCGGCGGCGGTGCAGTACATGCGCAGCTTCGGGCGGGTAACGCTGGTGGGCACCAGCCGTGGCACCCAGCGCGCGGCCCGGGGCATCGCAGCGGGCGCGCGGCCCGACCGACTGGTGCTGACTTCGGGCTTTCTCAGCAACGAATCCGGTGACAGGGACAATGTGATGAACATGCTCGGCACGCCGGCGGCGTTGCCGCCGACGCTGGTCGTGCATCATCGCCAGGACCAATGCTTCAAGACCAGTCCCGCCGGCGTCGCGCCGTTCATCGCATGGGCCGGTGGCAAGGCGCGGGTGACGTGGCTCGACGGTGGCACCAGCGTCGGCAATCCGTGTCAGGCGCGGTCCTATCACGGCTTCAACGGCATCGACGGACAGGTGGTGTCGGCGGTCGCGGGTTTCGCTGCGCGGTGAGGCGGCGGGAGCAGGGAATAGACAAGGCCGTCTGTCGCGCCGCGCACCGTGTCGGTGCGTTGAACGGAAATTCAGACGATGCGAGTCAAGTGAATTCCAGCCTGTTGCGCTGACTGAATCCCGATCCGCCGCGCAATCACCATCGCGCCGCGTTTCCGCCGTTTGCGCCGAAGTCAGTCACCATTCGGCCTTTTGCCGGCGGTGGCCGCGATCATCCTGGCCGGTAGACGCCTGCTTCATCCGCCCGTACCCGTCCATGGGCGACAAGTTCGTCCAGATGCTGCGAAATCGTGCGCCGCTCGGCGTCCTCGATCCACGGCGCGTCGTAACCCCGCGGATACAACAGCCGCTGTTCGACCAGTTGCTCCAGCGTCTGCGGCTTGTCGCCCAGCATGGCGAGCAGGCGCTGGTCGCGCTCGACCAGCTTGGCTTCATACGCGCCGAGGTCGCGCAGCAGCTGCTCGCGGTCGGTGTAGACGCCGCGATGATGCGATGTGATCCAGACCTTGGCCGGAATCTCGGGAAGCCGCGCCAGGCTGCGGCGGAAGCCGCCCAGGCTGGAGGAGGCGTCGCCGTAATAAGGGCCGAAGCCGGTGAGGTCGATATCGCCGATAAACGCCACGCCCTCCGGCTCGACCAGCAGGACGCAGTGGCCGGCGGTGTGGCCCGGCATGTGGAAGGCGCGCACGCGCACCTGACCGAAATCCCATGACGCGCCGTCGACATAACTCTGCGCGTCGGGGCGCGGCGCGTAAAACAGATCGCGCTGGAAGTTCTCCAGCATCTGCGGAATGCGGGCTTGATCGGTGATGCCGAAGGCCGCGACCAATCCGTCCCAGCTCCGCGCGGCCTCGACATCGGCCTCGTGCACATGCACCGGCGCGTGGGGCAGGCGGTGCAGGCCGGCCATATGGTCTTCGTGGACATGACCCAGCACCACCAGCTCGGTGGCGTCGAATTCCGGACCGATGTAGTTCGACACGATCGGCGTATCGAAGGCGGCGCGGGTGTCCGAGCCGCGCACGATCACCTGATTGCCGTCGGGATATTTGCCGGTCTTCTCGCCGAAGAACACCGACACGCGGCCGAAATCGGCGCGCGGAATTGACGTGCGGACTTCGGGCTTGCTCGCGGGAGCGCTCATGGCGGTCATCCTCTTCAGTGGTGGCGGATCGCGGTCAGGCCGCGTCGGCCGGGCGCAGGCCTTCGGCAATCCAGTGATCGAGATCAGCCAGCGCGCGGGCGCTCATCGCCTGCTTCTTCGCGATGGTCTTCTCGTTGCCGCGCAGCCGCGTGCCGTCGGCCTTTTTGGTCGGGGTCTGCGCCAGCGGCGGAAACAGCCCGAAGTTGATGTTCATCGGCTGGAACGAGCGCGGCCCGGCATCGACGGTCTCAATATGTCCGCCGGTGATGTGGCCGAGCAGCGCGCCGAGCGCGGTGGTCGGCGGCGGAGCGGCGACAGCATGGCCGCGCGCGTCGGCGGCGGCGAACAGGCCGGCCAGCAGGCCGATGCCGGCGGATTCCACATAGCCTTCGCAACCGGTCATCTGTCCCGCGAAACGCAGGCGCGGCTGCGCCTTCAGCCGCAACTGCGGATCGAGCAGTTTCGGAGAATTCAGGAAGGTGTTGCGATGCAGGCCGCCGAGCCGCGCGAACTCCGCGTTTTCAAGGCCGGGAATCATGCGCAGCACCTGCGTCTGCGGGCCGTATTTCAGCTTGGTCTGGAATCCGACGATGTTGTAGAGCGTGCCGAGCTTGTTGTCCTGGCGCAGTTGCACGATGGCGTAAGGCTTGACCTGGGGATCGCGCGGGTTGGTGAGGCCCACCGGCTTCATCGGGCCGTGACGCAGCGTTTCGCGGCCGCGCGCCGCCATCACCTCGATCGGCAGGCAGCCGTCGAAATAGGGTGTGCTTTCCTCCCATGCCTTGAAGTCGGCTTTCTCGCCGGCGAGCAGCGCATCGACGAACGCCTCGTACTGTTCGCGAGTCATTGGGCAGTTGATGTAGTCCGCGCCCGTTCCGCCCGGGCCGACCTTGTCGTAGCGCGATTGAAACCATGCGATCTCCATGTCGATGGAGTCGCGATGGACGATGGGCGCGATGGCGTCGAAAAAGGCGAGGGCGTCCTCGCCCGACAGGCTGCGGATTGCCTCCGCCAGTGCCGGCGAGGTCAGCGGCCCGGTGGCGACGATCACGTTGTGCCAGTCGTCCGGCGGCATCCCCGCGATTTCCTCGCGGCGGATGTCGATGCTGGGATGCGCGGCCAACGCCGCGTTGACCGCCGCCGAAAAGCCGTCGCGATCCACCGCCAGCGCGCCGCCAGCGGGCACCTGATTGGCGTCGGCGCTGCGCATGATCAGCGAGTTCAACTTGCGCAACTCGGCGTGCAGAAGTCCGACCGCGTTGTTGGCGGCGTCGTCCGAGCGGAAGGAATTGGAGCAGACCAGTTCGGCGAGGCTGTCGGTGCGGTGCGCGTCGGTGGTCCGCACTGGCCGCATCTCGTGCAGCACCACGCGGATTCCGGCATTGGCTATCTGCCACGCGGCTTCCGAGCCGGCCAGCCCGCCGCCGATGACGTGAACGACGGGCGGGGAATTGTCATACGAGGAATGTGTCATGGCTCATGACTAGAGCCGTCGCCGCACGGGCGCAACGCCTGCGAGCGAAAACCGCTCTGCGGCCGACGGAGGTGGTGCGCTTCAGTTTACTGCCGGCCAGCGGGATCGTCACGCCGGAGCCTGGTGGCCAGCGCCGCGCTAGTCATGCGCCACAAACGACAACGCCCGCTGAAAGCGGGCGTCATCGTTATTACGAGGGCTGCGCCGATCAGCCGTTATAGGCGCCGGCTGCAACCCGCTCGATGTCAGAGCGGTCAAGCCCGATATCGGCCAATTCCCGGTCGCTCAGCTGCGACAGCTCAGCAACATTGCGCTGATAGTCACGGAAGGCCTGGATGGCGCGGATGAATGAAAGCAGCATGGCTAGTCTCCTTCGTATTCTCGATTCAGCTCTTGAAGGAGCCTCATCGCTCGAAGGGAAATATAGGGCAGGATTCTGCGGTGCAATACGGTAAATGTTGCGGTGCAGCTAATACATTAATGCATAACTATGATAAGAAGTGATTAATCTTTCAGGTAGGATTGTCTAGACTATCTGTCCGAAGTTTAGTCGAAATGGAACTCGAGCTGATAGTTTTCGCTGTATTATAGCCCTGTTGGTTGTTAATCGGATTCCGGAGGTTGCGGTTCCACGGAATTTAGCACGCATATAATGCCTCAGAGCTATGCTTTTATGATCAAAATTTGTGCGATATTCATTTTTTGACTGGTTTGTCAGAAAAACGTCATCTCAATGAAGAATTCTAATTCATTTCATGTCGGATCGGTCCATCTGATCGATGGGTTCCCGAAGGGCTTTTTCTGATCACGGTTGGCTGATCCAGGCCGTTCTTCAAGTCGCTGTTCTTCAAGTCATGGACGTGTCGCCGCACCCGTGGCATAGCCGCTGGATGCGCCACCGTCGTGCTCCACGTCAATTCCTGGTCGCCTTGCTGCTGTCGCAGGCCATGGCGGTGCAGGGGTTGTTGCTGGCCTGGAGCGGCGCACTGGCCGTCACGGACGTGGTGACCGGCACGATCTGCTCAGCGGTGACCGCGACGGATAGCCACGGTGCAGCCGATGGGCAGGAGCCGGCGCAACCCTCCGCGCATCACGATTGCCTGAGCGCGTGCGTCGCCGGACATGCGGCGGGCATGGCGGGGCCCGCCGAGCTTTCGCGACGCGTCGCGGTCTCCCTGCAACCTTCGAGACCGTCCAACGCGACGCTACCGCCGTTGTCAGAGGTGCACGGGTTCCTCGCCCGCGCGCCGCCGGTGCTGATTGAGGCAGTTCACTTCCGAATTCCCACTCAGCATCATTCGAGGACAACATGACTATTCCCTTCAGCAGCCGACGGCTGGTTTCCGGCATTGGCTTCGCCGCGCTGGCGATCGTCGCATCGCAATCCAGCGCACTGGCGCACGTCACGCTTGCCGCCGCCGAGGCGCGGCCGAATTCTTATTACAAGGCGGTGCTTCAGGTGCCGCATGGCTGCGACGGTGCCGCCACACAGGCGATCCATGTCCGGATCCCCGAGGGCGTGATCGGCGTCAAGCCGATGCCCAAGCCGGGCTGGACGCTCGATATCGCGCGCGGCGCCTACGCCAAATCCTATCAAAGCCACGGCAAGGCCGTTGCCGAGGGGCCGCAGGAAATCGTCTGGTCGGGCGGATCGCTGTCCGACGACAATTACGACGAGTTTGTCTTCACCAGCTTTGTCACCGATTTCAGCCCGGGGCATGCGGTGTTCTTTCCCGTCGTTCAGAATTGCGCAAACGGCGAGGCGCGCTGGGACCAGATCGCGGCGAGCGGCCAAAATCCGCACGACCTGAAATCGCCGGCGCCCATGCTGCGGATCATATCGGATACCACCGTCGCGCAGGCGCGGATGGACCACGGCAGCATGGCGAAAACGGGTGCTGACGCCATGGCGGGCAGCGACACCTTCAAGGCGGGCGATCTTGTCATCGCCGCGCCATGGACACGCGCGACACCAGGCGGCGCCAAGGTCGCAGGCGGCTATCTCAGGATCACCAACAACGGAACGTCCGCGGATCGTCTCGTCGGTGCGACATCGCCCGGTGCCGATCGCGTGGAAGTTCATGAGATGTCGATGACCAATGGCGTGATGAAGATGCGTCCGCTGTCTGACGGGCTCGTCCTCAAGCCGGGCGAGACTGTCGAATTGAAGCCCGGCGGCTATCATATGATGTTCATGGACATCAAACAGCCGCTCAAGGCGGGCGAGACACTGAAAGCGACGCTGGCGTTCGAGAAGGCCGGGAAGCTCGACGTGACCTTCAAGGTGAACGCCCTCGGCGCGGCCGGCGGCGCGAGTCACCAGCATTAAATGGCCGCACATCGATGGCGCGGCCGGTCGTTGCCGCGCCATCGATGTCCTCTGCTGCCGTTTCAGCGGGGATGCCGTCCCCATGAGAACAGACTTGACGGAAATTCCGCCGCGTAACGCCGCTCTCGCGGCGCTCTCGGTGGAGCCTCATAGGGAACGGCCGCAGGCACCACAATCTTGCGATAGAGATGCCATGTGGCGTGACCGAGCACCGGGATCACGACGGTCAGGCCCAGGAAAAACGGCACCGTTCCGGCGACCAGCAAGATCGCGACGATGAGACCCCAGACCGCCATCGGCACAGGATTTCGGATCACGGCGCGCAACGACACCAGCATCGCGTCGGTGGCGCTGGCATGACGATCCAGCATTAGCGGAAACGACACCACGCTGATGCACAGCGCGACTAGTGCGAACAGAAAGCCGACGCCGCATCCGACCGCGATCAGCCTATGCCCTTCCGGCGTCGTCAGGACGCGCTGGGCGAAATCCGGGATGTCAGCCGCCGGCGCGTAGCCGAAAGTCGAGTCGTAGATCGATTGCGCGACGGTGAGCCAAACCAGAAACAGCACCAGCAGCAGGACGCCAAACGCCAGCATGGCGCCGATGGATGGCGATTGAAGCACGCTGAGGGCGTGTGACGCCGTCGGTTTTTCGCCCTGTTCGCGACGCCTGCTGAGGTCATAGAAGGCGAGGGCAACGAACGGCCCCAGCAGCGCGAATCCGGCGGCGAGCGGGAACAGCAGCGGCAGGATCGCGTATCCGAGAATAGTCCGCGCCAACAGAATGCCGAGTACGGGATAGATCAGAGCGAGAAGAATGGCGTGGGTAGGAACAGCCTTGAAATCGTTCCATCCCTCGCGAAGGGCATCGGTCAAATCTGGCAGCGTGATGGTGCGGACCTGATACGTCGCTGGGTCGGAGGACAGCGATTTCATACTCGCGGAAGCAGGATTGTTCATGATGACAGTCTCCTTGTCGCGCAGCGAAAGCAGACGCTGCAAGTGCTGAGAGGGACGCCTGCAGAAACATAAAGCCTATCACGCCGTTGGGTTTCTGCGCGGCGTCGATCACTTCACATTTTATCTAACGTGCGCGCCGCGCGCCGTATGGATCCGCCAGCGCTTCGCCTGCGCGTGGCGGATATTGTTGAATCGGTTGAGCAAACGCCCGGTGTCATTGTGGCGTCTTTTTGGCGCAACCGCCGCGCATAAAGGCCCGGCGGGGACAACTGAACGTTGGCAATCGCTGGCGGGCCGTCTACACTCTTTCGTGACCGGATGAACGCAGCCGGGAGCGGCACGATGCGTCGGCCGGATCGATCAACCCATTCGCGGGCTACTGGAGTTTATGAATGAGCATTTTTGGAAAGATCATGGGCGCGATTTTCGGCACCAAGGCAGAGGCCGCCGAACCTGCGGGGGGAGCCGGCTCCGCTGCGGGAACCGATGCGGCCGGCGGCGCCAGCGTGCCGATGGTTGATGTCGCGCCGATTCTCGACAAGGCCGTTGCGGCCAAAGGCGAGAAGCTGGAGTGGCGCACGTCGATCGTCGATCTGATGAAAGCGCTGGATATCGATTCCAGCCTTGCCGCGCGCAAGGAACTGGCCAAGGAACTGAAGTACGACGGCGACACCAACGACTCCGCCAAGATGAACATCTGGCTGCACAAGCAGGTGATGACCAAGCTCGCCGCCAACGGCGGCAAGCTGCCCGACGATCTGAAGAGCTGATTGGTTTCAACGATCCGACAGCGAAAGGCCCGCAGCGATGCGGGCCTTTTTCATGGAGTGACGGTTTGGAACAGTTTACCGGAGACGAAATCAACAACGCATCATGCCCGGCCATAGCCCGTCGAAGACGGGCGTAAACGCCCTTATGTGCCGGGCATCTACGTCTTGGAATTTCAATGCAGTAAGACGGGGATGGCCTGGATCCATAGGCGAGCGAAGCGACGCGCTCTTCGAACGACTATGGCCCGGGCACAACAGATCGATGGGCTCTTCCAAAATCCAAAACACTCCGCGCGGGCGCACCACGCATGACGATTCTGAACCAAACTTGCTTCAGTGCCCACCGCGCGGCGGAAATTCACGCCACCAGATCGGCGAATTCCGGATGGTTATCGAGATAGTCAGCGACGAAGCTGCAACCCGCCACCACTTTCATTCCGTCGGCGCGGATATGCTCCAGCGCCCCGTGCACCAGCCGCGATGCGATGCCCCGACCACGCAATGCCGGCGGCGTTTCGGTGTGGGTGATGATCACCGTGCCAGAGGCAAGCCGGTAGTTGGCAAAGGCCGTCATACCGTCGGCATCGAGTTCATAGCGGCGGAGGGCGGTGTTGTTGCGAATGCCGGCTGTCGGCGCAGTCTGGATCATTGCGGGCGTCTCGCTCGGATGACGTGAGGCTATTTTAGCAGGTCGGCATATTCGGTGTGCTTGTTCAGATAGGCCTGAACGAACGGGCATTCCGCGGTCACCTTGAGTCCATCGGCGCGGACCTGCGCCAGCGCACCTCTGATGAGCTTCGACCCGACGCCCTTGCCGCCGAGTTCCGCCGGCACTTCGGTGTGCTCGAAGGTGACGACGCCGTTTGCGATCTCGTAACAGGCTGTGGCGACATGACCGTCGACATTCAGTTCATATCGCTTCAGAGCTGGATTGTTGGTCACCTCGGTCATGGATCGCACCTCGACGATGGCAGGTTTCGAATAGCGGGGTGTCAGCCCCCGCGAAACTCATTCCGCGGCTTCCCCGGCATCCTGGCTCTTGGCTGCACGCCCCTTCTTGAGCACTGGGGCAAGAAATTTTCCGGTGTAGCTGCGCGGTGCCTTGACGATATCTTCCGGCGGCCCCCAGGCGACGATTTCGCCGCCGCCGTCGCCGCCTTCCGGGCCGAGATCGATCACCCAGTCGGCGGTTTTGATGACCTCGAGATTGTGCTCGATAACGACAACGCTGTTGCCTTGCGCCACCAGTTCGTGGAGCACTTCGAGCAGCTTGGCGACATCGTGGAAATGCAGGCCCGTGGTTGGCTCGTCGAGAATGTAGAGCGTGCGCCCGGTGGCGCGCTTGCTTAGTTCCTTGGCGAGCTTGACGCGTTGGGCCTCGCCGCCGGACAGGGTCGTAGCCTGCTGGCCGACATGGATGTAGCCGAGGCCGACGCGCTGCAAGGTGCGGAAGGTTTCGCGCACGCGCGGCACTGCCTTGAAGAACTCGACCGCCTCGTCCACCGTCATGTCCAGCACGTCGGCGATCGACTTGCCCTTGAACAGCACGTCCAGCGTCTCGCGGTTGTAGCGCTTGCCCTTGCAGGTATCGCAGGTGACGTAGACGTCGGGCAGGAAGTGCATCTCGATCTTGATCAGGCCGTCGCCCTGGCAGGCTTCGCAGCGTCCGCCCTTGACGTTGAACGAGAAGCGGCCGGGCTCGTAGCCACGCGCCTTGGACTCGGGCAGACCGGCGAACCATTCGCGGATCGGTGTGAACGCGCCGGTATAGGTCGCGGGATTGGAGCGCGGCGTGCGCCCGATCGGCGACTGGTCGATGTCGATAATCTTGTCGATATGCTCCAGCCCCTCGATGCGGTCGTGCGGGGCGGGGGCGTCGGAGGCGTTGTTGAGCTTGCGCGCGATGGCTTTGTACAGCGTGTCGATCAGCAGCGTCGACTTGCCGCCACCGGAGACGCCGGTGACGCAGGTGAACAGGCCGAGCGGAATCTCCGCCGACACGTTCTTGAGGTTGTTGCCGCGCGCGTTGATCACCTTGAGGGTGCGGCGATGGTTCGGCGGCCGCCGCTCGGTGATCGGAACGAACAGTTCGCCGGTGAGATATTTTCCGGTCAGCGATTTCGGATTTTTCTTGATCTGCTCCGGTGTGCCCTGGGCGACGATGTGGCCGCCGTTGACTCCGGCGCCGGGGCCGACATCGACCACATAGTCTGCGGTCTCGATGGCGTCCTCGTCGTGCTCGACGACGATCACCGTGTTGCCGAGGTTGCGCAGTCGCCGCAGCGTTTCGAGCAGCCGCGCATTGTCGCGCTGGTGCAGGCCGATGGACGGCTCGTCCAGCACGTACAGCACGCCGGTCAGGCCCGAGCCGATCTGCGAGGCGAGGCGGATGCGCTGGCTTTCGCCGCCCGACAAAGTGCCCGACGAGCGCGACAGCGTCAGATAGTTGAGGCCGACGTCGATCAGGAACGACAGCCGCTCGCGGATTTCCTTGAGAATGCGCGTGGCGATCTCGTTCTGCTGCTTGTTCAGCGTGTCCGGCACGGTTTCGAACCATTCGCCGGCGCGCAGCACCGAGAGCTCGGAGATTTCGCCGATATGCTTGCCGCCGATCTTGACGCACAGCGCCTCGGGCTTCAGCCGATAGCCGTGGCACGCCTCGCAGGGCACGTCGGCGAAATACTTGCCGAGCTCCTCGCGCGCCCATTCGCTTTCGGTCTCATGGAAGCGCCGCTCGATATTGGTGACGACGCCTTCGAACGGCTTCTTGGTGTCGTAGGAGCGCACGCCGTCTTCGTAGGAGAACTTGATCTCGTCGTCGCCGGAGCCGAACAGGATGGCGTTCTGCGTCTTCTTCGGCAGGTCTTTCCACTTGGTGTCGAGGGTGAACTTGTAGAACTTGGCCAGCGCCTGCAGCGTCTGCAGGTAATAGGGCGACGACGACTTCGCCCACGGCGCGATCGCGCCCTTGCGCAGCGTGGCGTCCTTGTCCGGGATCACCAGGTCGGCGTCAATGTGCTGCTCGATGCCGAGGCCGCCGCATTTCGGGCAGGCGCCATAGGGGTTGTTGAACGAGAACAACCGCGGCTCGATTTCCGGAATGGTGAATCCCGAAACCGGGCAGGCGAACCGCTCCGAAAACAGGATCCGCTCGGGCCCGCTTTTGTCGTGGATTTTGGCGGTCTTCTTTTTTTCTTTCTCTCCGCCGACGGAGGCAGAGTCGGAAGCGGGGGTATTTGGTGCGTCCGCGAACTCGACCACCGCAAGGCCGTCGGCGAGCTTGAGCGCGGTTTCGAAGGATTCGGCAAGGCGCTGCGCCATGTCAGGACGGACCACGATGCGGTCAACCACCACGTCGATGTCGTGCGGGAACTTCTTGTCGAGGGTCGGCGCTTCCGCCAGCTCGTAGAATCGGCCGTCGACCTTGACCCGCTGGAAGCCCTTCTTCAGGTATTCGGCGAACTCCTTGCGGTATTCGCCCTTGCGGCCCTGAACCACCGGCGCGAGCAGATACAGCCGCGTGCCTTCCGGCAGCGCCAGCACGCGATCCACCATCTGCGACACGGTCTGGCTTTCGATCGGCAGGCCGGTGGCCGGCGAATAGGGCACGCCGACCCGCGCCCACAACAGGCGCATGTAGTCGTAGATTTCCGTCACGGTGCCGACGGTGGAGCGCGGGTTCTTCGAGGTGGTCTTCTGCTCGATAGAGATAGCAGGCGACAGGCCGTCGATCTGGTCGACGTCCGGCTTCTGCATCATTTCAAGGAACTGGCGAGCATAGGCGGACAGCGATTCCACGTAGCGGCGCTGGCCCTCAGCGTAGATCGTGTCGAACGCCAGCGAGGATTTGCCGGAGCCGGACAGGCCGGTGAACACCACCAGCTTGTCACGCGGGATTTCCAGATCGACGTTCTTGAGATTGTGCTCGCGGGCGCCGCGGATGGTGATGGCGCGCAAGCTGGATCCCGCGGTGGGTTTGCTGCGGGCCGCTTTGAGGACTTCATCCATAAGAAGCATTCCGGGCGCGTCGAGGGCGCAGAAGAAGCGTTGTCTCCGACAACATGGGGCGAGGGATCGAGTTTAGTCGCGACAGGCGATGCGTTTCCCGGAACATAGGTAGAACGCGGGGCTATTTCCAGTCCCGTTTGCGCGCTATCAACCACTCATTGGGCAAGAGATAAAGTAGGCATTGGGTGCGGTTCCGGCAAACAAAAAGGCCGGCTCAAAGAGCCGGCCTTTCCGTAAGTCCGAGAGACTCGGTCAGCGAAGCTTAGTACTTCGCGACAACCGGGCCACCCCAGTTGAAGTGATAGTTCACGCCGACCTTCACAGTGTGAATGTCGCTGTCGTAGCGCGCATCCGCCACGCCCCGATAGTAGACGGTGCTCTTGTCGAAGTTGTAGTACTGGTATTCGACCTTGGCCGACCAAGCCGGAGCGAACATGTACTCAAGACCGCCGCCGACGGTGTAGCCGGTGGACTTGTTGTCAGCCGAATAGTCAGTGTTGGTTGTGGAGAAACCGCCATTGTCGCGGAACGCAACACCGCCCTTGGCGTAGATCATGCCCGGGCCCCAGGTGTAACCGAGGCGGCCGGTGATCGAGGCCAGCCAGTCGGTCTTCTGCTGGAGATAGTCACCATAGACGGTGACGGAACGCTTGTAGTCGAGACCACTGATGTCGCCTTCAAGGCCGAGCACCCAGTTCGGCGAGAACTGCCAGTTGTAGCCGATCTGGCCACCGCCGAGGAAGCCGCCCGAGGTCGACGCGCGATAGCCATTGCCATAAAGGTCGTTGATGTTGTCGCCGCCAGCGAACGCGCCGCCGAGGTGCACACCAGCGTAGAAGCCGGTCCAGTTGAACACGGGGGCGACGTAAACCGGCGCCTTGGTATAGGTACGGGCAGGCAGGTCAGCCGCGACCGCCGAAGCGGTTCCGAGAGCGACCAGCGCCACGGTGCCAAGCAGAAACTTCTTCATGATCTTCTCCAGTTTTAGTCCATCCCGGTTGTCCGGAACGGTTTGATCCAAGGCGCGAACGCAATGGGATTTCGATTCCATGGCCGGACTATACCGGGTTCTTCGGAAAATGCCGTCTCCCAAAAGCAACACTCGGCGGCGAAGTGTTTTCCTCCAAGGTAAGGAATTGTTTGGAGTTTTTGGAACCGTGGCCACCACGTTGCCGACTTTTTTCGGCCGCATTTTGCCACCTGGTATTGAAAAACTTCAGGCAATCAATGCCTTCTGATATTGCAGCAATCTTGTTTTTGAACAAAAAGAGAACATGTTGTGTTGGTCTTTTGCAGTCCGGCGGCCGGATGGCGGTGGATAACCGCGCGGCCACCGTCTGCGGCACGGCGAGAACGTATAGGGTCGCCGTGAGGCGGGCTCGCCGGATTTGAAGGTTTGCCCCGGAAATCAGGTCAAGGCGCGTCACGGATGCGCAAGAGTGGAGAGTGGTCATGGCGGGAAGCGTCAATAAAGTCATCCTGGTTGGAAATCTGGGCGCCGATCCGGAAATCAAGCGTACGCAGGACGGGCGGCCGATCGCAAACCTGAGCATCGCCACCTCCGACACCTGGCGCGACAAGAATACTGGCGAACGCAAGGAGAAGACGGAGTGGCACCGCGTCGTCATCTTCAATGAAGGGTTGTGCCGGATCGCCGAGCAATACCTCAAGAAGGGCGCGAAGGTGTATCTCGAAGGCCAGTTGCAGACCCGCAAGTGGCAGGACAAGGACGGCAAGGATCGCTACAGCACCGAGGTCGTCCTCCAGAACTTCAATTCGGCGCTGACCATGCTCGACGGCAAAAACAGCGGCGGCTCGTTCGGGGCCGACGACAGTGGCGGGGATTTCGGCTCGTCCGGACCGTCACGCTCCGCACCGCCGCGCCGCGTCGCCGCAGGCGGCCGCAACGACGACATGAATGACGACATTCCGTTCTGATCGGCCCGCTGATCTCACTCGATTGCACATGTCCGGAGACCGGGAAGGCCGGCCGCCGGACATGTGTGTTTTGGCGCTGGGTTTTGACAGCCCGAATCGGGCGATTCCACGGCTGCAGCGCAATTTTCGGACTTGCCGAATCAGGCCACGAAGCGGGATTTTTCGCCCCTCATAAGTCCTTGTAATTAAATTCGATTTCGCGCCGGTTCCCGGCGCAAATGCGATTGGCGCTGACCATCGAATTCGCCTATATCAGCGGGGCATTTTTCACTCAGGATTCGCACGTTGGCCGACCAAGACAATCCGCCGTCCGACCCGCCCGAGACGGCTGATATCCGTCCCGTCTCGATCACCGATGAGATGAAGCGCTCGTATCTCGATTACGCCATGAGCGTGATCGTCGCGCGCGCGCTGCCCGATGCGCGCGACGGCCTCAAGCCGGTTCACCGCCGTATTCTCTATGCGATGTACGAAAACGGCTTCGAGTGGAACAAGCCGTACCGCAAGTCGGCGCGCACCGTCGGCGACGTCATCGGTAAATATCATCCGCACGGCGACCAGTCGGTCTACGACGCGATGGTGCGCATGGCGCAGGATTTCTCCATGCGCGTGCCGCTGATCGACGGGCAGGGCAACTTCGGCTCGGTCGACGGCGATATGGCCGCGGCGATGCGCTACACCGAAGCGCGGCTGCAGAAGGTGGCGCATTCGCTGCTCGACGACATCGACAAGGACACCGTCGATTTCCAGCCGAACTACGACAGCAGCGAGCGCGAGCCGCGCGTCCTTCCGGCGAAATTTCCGAACTTGCTGGTCAACGGCGCGGGCGGCATCGCGGTGGGCATGGCCACCAACATCCCGCCGCACAATCTCGGCGAGGTCATCGACGCCTGCATCGCGCTGATCGACGATCCCGGCCTGAGCATCGACGATCTCATCGCCATCGTGCCGGGGCCGGATTTCCCCACCGGTGGCATCATCCTCGGCCGGCAGGGTATCCGCTCGGCCTATCATCTCGGCCGCGGCTCCATCGTGATGCGCGGCAAGGTGGCCATCGAGACCGTTCGCAAGGATCGCGAGGCGATCATCGTCTCCGAGATTCCCTATCAGGTGAACAAGGCCAGCATGGTCGAGCGCATCGCCGAACTGGTGCGCGACAAGAAGATCGAGGGCATCAGCGACCTGCGGGACGAATCCGACCGCGACGGCTATCGCGTGGTCGTCGAGCTGAAGCGCGACGTGGTGCCCGAGGTGGTACTGAACCAGCTCTATAAATTCACCCCGCTGCAGACCAATTTCGGCGCCAACATGGTGGCGCTGGACGGCGGCCGCCCGCAACTGATGAACCTCAAGGATCTGCTGACGGTATTCGTCGCGTTCCGCGAGACCGTGGTATCGCGGCGGACCAAATTCCTGCTCGGCAAGGCCCGCGATCGCGCCCACATCCTGGTGGGTCTCGCCATCGCCGTCGCCAATATCGACGAGGTGATCCGCGTCATCCGCACATCGCCCGATCCGAACACCGCGCGCGAGACCCTTATGTCGCGCGACTGGCCGGCCAAGGACATGGCGACGATGATCATGCTGATCGACGATCCGCGCCATCGCGTCTCCGAGGACGGCACCGCGCGGCTGTCGCTGGAGCAGGCGCGGGCGATTCTCGATCTGCGCCTGCAGCGGCTCACCGCGCTCGGCCGCGAGGAAATCTCGGAGGAGTTGAACAAGCTCGCTACCGAGATCGCCGATTATCTCGATATCCTGCGCTCTCGCGCGCGCATTCAGGCAATCATCAAGGGCGAACTCACCGCGGTGAAGGACGAGTTCGCCACCCCGCGCCGCACTGTGATCGCGGAGCAGGAAGGCGAGGTTGAGGACGAGGACCTGATCCAGCGCGAGGACATGGTGGTCACCGTCTCCCATGCGGGCTACGTCAAGCGCGTGCCGCTGTCGACCTACCGCGCGCAGAAGCGCGGCGGCAAGGGGCGATCCGGCATGCAGACGCGCGACGAGGATTTCGTCAGCCGCTTGTTCGTGGCGTCGACCCACACGCCGGTGCTTTTCTTCTCGTCGCACGGCCAGGTCTACAAGGAAAAGGTCTGGCGCCTGCCGATGGCCGCGCCCAATTCGCGCGGCAAGGCGATGATCAACATCCTGCCGCTGGAGCAGGGCGAGCGCATCACCACCATCATGCCGCTGCCGGAGGATGAATCCTCGTGGGGCAATCTCGACGTGCTGTTCGCTACCACCGGCGGTAACGTCCGGCGCAACAAGCTGTCGGATTTCGTCGATGTTCGCCGCTCCGGCATCATCGCCATGAAGCTCGACGCGGGCGAGGCCATCGTCGATGTGCAGATCGCCACCGAGAATGACGACGTGCTGCTGACGGGGGCGGGCGGGCAGTGCATCCGCTTCCCGGTCACCGACGTGCGCGTATTCCAGGGTCGCACCTCCATGGGCGTGCGCGGCATCGCGCTGGCCGAGGGCGACCGCGTGATCTCGCTCACCATCCTGCGCCACATGGACGTCAATGCCGACGAGCGTGCGGCCTACCTGAAGATGCGCCGGGCGGTTGCGGGTGAGGCGACCGTTGAAGAACCCGGGGAAACCGATGCCGAGGAGACGTCGGCTTCGGTGCAGCTCAGCCAGGACCGCTACGCGCAGATGTCGGCGGCCGAGCAGTTCGTGCTGACCATCAGCGAGAACGGCTACGGCAAGCGCTCGTCCTCGTTCGAGTACCGCACCACCGGCCGCGGCGGCAAAGGCATCGTCGCGATGTCGGTGAACGAGCGCAACGGCAAGCTGGTGGCGTCCTTCCCCGTCGAGGACAGCGACCAGATCATGCTGGTGACCGACAAGGGGCAGCTCATCCGTTGCCCGGTGGAGGGCATCCGCGTCGCCGGCCGCTCGACCCAGGGCGTGATCGTGTTCGATACCGCCGAAGAGGAACACGTCGTCTCCGTCGAGCATATCACCGACGAGACGGACAACGGCAACGGCGCAGGTTAGGAGAGGACGAGATGACACGCGTGGCGCTCTATCCGGGATCGTTCGATCCCGTGACCAACGGCCACCTCGATGTGGTGCGGCAGGCCTGCACCCTGGTAGATCGCCTCGTCGTCGCCATCGGCATCCATCCCGGCAAGGCCCCGCTGTTTTCCACCGAGGATCGGCTGGTGATGGTGCAGGAGGTGTTCGCGCCGATCGCCGCCAAGGCCGGCTGCGTGATCGAATGCGTCACCTTCAACGACCTGACGGTGACCGCGGCGCAGCGCGCCGGGGCCACGATCCTGATCCGGGGCCTGCGCGACGGCACCGATCTCGACTATGAAATGCAGATCGCCGGCATGAACCAGACGCTTGTGCCGGAGGTGCATACGGTGTTCATTCCGGCATCCGCCACGGTCCGCCCGATCACCGCCACACTGGTGCGGCAGATCGCGGGGATGGGCGGCGATGTCTCGCACTTCGTGCCCAGGGCCGTCGCCACGCGCCTGAAGGCCCGGTTCGCCGGCTAACCCGTTTTCCTCTGATTTCCGGAGCCCCCATGATCCGCATATTCGCCGTTCTCGCGGCCCTCGTTTTTGCCGTCCCCGCGCTGGCCCAATCCCTTCCTGCTGGTCTCGACAAGGACAACGCCATCGTCATCGACACCACCAAGGGCCGCGTCGTCATCCAGCTGCGCCCCGATCTCGCGCCCAAGCACGCCGAGCGCATCAAGCAGCTTGCGCGCGACGGCTACTACAACAACGTGCCGTTCCATCGCGTGATCGAGGGCTTCATGGCCCAGACTGGCGACGGCCAGCGCTTCAATGGCACCGGCGGCTCGAAATATCCCAACCTGCCGGCGGAGTTCTCCAGTGTCCCGTTTACGCGGGGCGTGGTCGGCATGGCGCGCGCGAACGACCCGAATTCGGCCAATTCGCAGTTCTTCATCATGTTCGCCGACGGCGCCTTCCTGAACAACAAGTACACCGTGGTCGGCAAGGTCGTGTCCGGCATGGACGTGGTCGACAAGATCAAGCGCGGCGAGCCGGTTCAGGACCCGGACAAGATGATCAAGGTGCAGGTCGCCTCCGACATCAAGTAAGCGGCTGACATTCTGCACTTTCAATCTGCAAAGGAAAATATCATGGCAGACAACGACAACACACTGATCCTCGAAACCACGCAGGGTCCCGTCACCATCGAGATGCGTCCGGACCTCGCGCCGGGCCATGTCGCCCACATCAAGAAGCTGGTCCGCGAAGGCTTCTACGACGGCATCGTGTTCCACCGGGTGATCGAGGGCTTCATGGCCCAGACCGGATGTCCGCATGGCACCGGCACCGGCGGTTCGAGCTACCCGAACCTCAAGGCCGAGTTCAACAAGGAGCCGCATGTGCGCGGCACCGCGTCCATGGCACGTGCGGCCAATCCGGATTCGGCCAACTCGCAGTTCTTCATCTGCTTCGACGACGCCGGCTTCCTCGACAACCAGTATACCGTCTGGGGCAAGGTCACGGCCGGCATGGAGAACGTGGACAAGATCAAGCGCGGCGAGCCGGTTCAGAACCCGGACAAGATCGTCAAGGCGCGTATGGCGTCCGACGCGGCCTGATCGGAACGCCAGAGACCGGCTTTGCGGACGGATGGCCGGGCATGTCCCGGCCATCTATATTTGAGCATCATGCGCACCGACCTGTTCGATTTCGAGCTTCCCGAGACCAGCATCGCGCTGCGGCCTGTCAGCCCGCGCGATGCCGCGCGCATGCTGGTGGTGCGGCCGGATGCGCCGCTGGCCGATGCCGCGGTGCGCGACCTGCCGCAATTCCTGCGCGACGGCGACCAACTCGTGGTCAACGACACCAGGGTGATCCCGGCGCAGCTCAGCGGTCGCCGCGTCGGCCGCGAGACCGAGCCGAGGATCGACGCGACGCTGATCAAGCGCATCGACGGATCGCGCTGGCAGGCGCTGGTGCGCCCGGCGAAGAAGCTCGTGGCCGGGGATCGCATGCGCTTCGGCCACGAAGGGCGCGTCTGTCTGCTCGGCAATCTCGATGCGGAGGTCGAGCACAAGGGCGACAACGGCGAGGTGACGCTGGCGTTTTCGTTCCACGGGCCGGTGCTGGATCAGGCCATCGCCGATGTCGGGGCGACGCCGCTGCCGCCTTATATCGCGGCGCGGCGGCCGCCCGACGCCAGCGACGTCACCGACTATCAGACCATGTTCGCGGCTAGCGAGGGCGCGGTGGCCGCGCCCACCGCGGGGCTGCATTTCACCCCCGATTTGGAGGCCGCCTTGCGCGCGCGCGGCATCGGCCTGCATCGCCTCACGCTGCATGTCGGGGCGGGAACGTTTCTGCCGGTCAAGGCCGACGATACTTCCGGCCACAGGATGCATGCGGAGTGGGGGGCAATTTCGGAGGAGACGGCCGCGGCCCTCAACGCGGCGCGCGCACGCGGTGGCCGCATCGTGGCGGTCGGCACCACCTCGCTGCGGCTTCTGGAAAGCGCGGCGCGGGGCGACGGGACCGTCGCGCCGTTCGCCGACGAGACCGCGATCTTCATCACCCCCGGCTATCGCTTCAAGGCGGTGGACGTCTTGATGACCAATTTCCACCTGCCGCGCTCGACGCTGTTCATGCTGGTATCGGCCTTCAGCGGCTTGGAAACCATGCAGCGGGCCTATGCCCACGCCATCGCCGGCGGCTACCGGTTTTATTCCTATGGCGACGCCTGCCTGTTGTTTCGCAAGCCGGCTTGACGCATAAGCCGCGCCATGACTGTTCTCGATCAATGACCGTTCCCAACCATTTCAGGGTTCTCGGCCGCGACGGCGCGGCGCGCACCGGCGAGCTGACGACGCCGCACGGCGTGGTGCGGACGCCCGCGTTCATGCCGGTCGGCACGGCCGGGGCGATGAAGGGCATCCACTGGCGCGACATTCGCGACGCCGGGGCCGACATCGTGCTCGGCAACACCTACCACCTGATGCTGCGGCCGGGCGCGGAGCGGATCGCGGCGCTTGGCGGGTTGCAGCGGTTCACGACCTGGAACGGCCCGATGCTGACCGACTCCGGCGGCTTCCAGGTCATGTCGCTGGCCAAATTGCGCAAGCTGACGGAACACGCGGTGACCTTCCGCTCGCACATCGACGGCGCGAAGGTGGAACTGTCGCCGGAACGTTCCATCGAGGTGCAGCGGCTGTTGGGCTCCGATATCGCCATGCAGCTCGATGAATGCGTCCGGCTGCCGGCGGAGCGCGCCGATATCGAACGCGCCATGCGGTTGTCGCTGCGCTGGGCCGAGCGCAGCAAGCGCGCGTTCGAGACCGCGCCTGCGGGCCACATGCTGTTTGGCATCGTGCAAGGCGGCGACGTGCCGGACCTGCGCCACGAGAGCGCGCGGGCGCTGATCGACATCGGCTTTCACGGCTATGCCGTCGGCGGCCTCGCTGTGGGCGAGCCGCAGGAGGTGATGCTGGCGATGATCGAAGAGGTGGTTCCGATCCTGCCCCAGGATCGGCCGCATTATCTGATGGGCGTCGGCACGCCGGACGACCTGCTGGAAGCGGTGGCGCGGGGCATCGACATGTTCGACTGCGTGATGCCGACCCGCAACGGCCGCCACGGCCACGCCTTCACGCGGTTCGGCACGCTCAACCTGCGCAACGCTCGCCACGCGCACGATCCGCGTCCGATCGACGAGGAAAGCGACTGGCCGTCGGCGCGCAATTATTCGCGCGCCTACCTGCATCACCTGATCCGCTCGGACGAGGCGCTCGGGGCGATGCTGCTGTCGGAAATCAATATCGCCTATTACCAGAGCCTGATGCGCGGCGCCCGCGCGGCCATCGCGGCCGGCACGTTCGATGACTTCCGCGCCGCGACGCGCGAAGAGTGGACGCGCGGCGATCTCCCGCCGCGCTGATGTCATTGCGGACGATTTAGTTACAGACCATAGGCTTCGTGGAATGCCGGGTGACGAATCCGTACCCGCAGGTATCGCACGTCCACAGATAGCTGATCGCGTCGTCGGCCAGATACGCCGACGCTTCCGCGGCGATCATCGTATCGAGGCAGATCGTGCAGACCGGCCGATCGACCATGCGCGGCGGCAGGCGGGATGGTTTGGTCGACTGGATTTCAGCGAGCGCTGTCATCGTGGTGACCTCCCTTGTGACGTACGCTAACGTACGCCCATTAGTCCCACGGGAGTTTGAAAATGTCGCAACACAAATGCGTTTCTTTTGCGAAAAACGGATATTGCGATGCAGCGCATGTGGGGTGCGATTATCACTTGCGTGGGTCAGCAACCCTCTCATTAATGGCGGAAACCTTTTGTTGAGCGATGCTTTCCTTTAAGGCCTCGCGACAATGCTTTTTGGAGGACGGGATGCAGACCACATCGAACGACAATGTGTCGCAGCGGCGCGGGCGCGGACACATTTACGACAGCATCGTTGATGCATTCGGCGACACGCCTCTCGTGCGCCTGAACCGGCTGCCGCAGCAGCGCGGCGCCAAGGCGACCATTCTGGCCAAGCTTGAGTATTTCAACCCCGCCGCCAGCGTCAAAGACCGTATCGGCGTCGGCATGATCGTGGCGATGGAGAAGGCCGGAATCATCAACGCGGACACCGTGCTGATCGAGCCGACCTCGGGCAATACCGGAATCGCGCTGGCGTTCGTTGCGGCCGCGCGCGGCTATCGGCTGAAGCTGGTGATGCCGGACTCGATGTCGATCGAGCGGCGCAAGATGCTGGCCTTTCTCGGCGCCGAGATCGTGCTGACGCCGGCGGCGCAGGGCATGAAAGGGGCCATCGCCACGGCGGAAGAGCTGATCATGAACACGCCGAATTCGGTGATGCCGCAGCAATTCAAGAATCTCGCCAATCCGGAGATTCACCGCCGCACTACGGCGGAGGAGATCTGGAACGATACCGGCGGCAATATCGACATTTTCGTCGCGGGCGTCGGCACCGGCGGCACCATCACCGGCGTCGGGCAGGTGCTCAAGCCGCGCAAGCCGTCGCTGCGCGTGGTCGCGGTGGAGCCGGCGGAAAGCCCGGTGCTATCCGGCGGTCAGCATTCGCCACACAAGATCCAGGGCATCGGCGCGGGCTTCGTGCCCGATGTCCTCGATCGCTCGGTGATCGACGAGATCGTCAAGATCGACAGCGCGACGGCCCTCGACACCTCGCGGGCACTGGCGCGGATGGAGGGCATTCCGGGCGGCATTTCCTCCGGGGCTGCGATCGCGGCGGCGCTGGAACTTGGCAAGCGGCCGGAAAACGCCGGCAAGACCATTGTCGCCATCGTGCCGTCTTTCGCCGAGCGTTATTTGTCCACTGCGCTGTTCGAGGGGATCTGAGCCATGACATCACCCCCGCGGCGGCCGCGCACCCTGAGCGACGCCAAGACCGAAGCCGAGGCGGCGTTCAAATCCCTCACCACCAAGAAGCCGGAGGCGGTGCCGGCCAAGGCGGCGCTCCCCAGCGTCAGGGAACTGGTGTCGTTGCGGATCGATCAGGACGTGCTGGAACATTTCCAGAAGGACGGCTCGGGCTGGCAGGACCGCATCAACGCCGCCCTGCGCAAGGCGGCTGGAAAGAGCGGGTAGATCCGAGGCGGCGACTTTGATTGAGATAAGAGCCAGGTTCGCATGCACCGTCCTGCTTACCCGACAGTCGGCGGTGCCTGTTCCCTGAATTTTACGGTACGTGAAAGACCTCCAGCTGCGGCAAGCCGATCGGCCGCACGCCCACATCTTTGGCCAGCAAGCCGAAGGCTTCGGTCTCGATCAAATCTCTATATGGCACTTCGGGAAATCTCAGTCCCGCACGATGCAAGCTTGCGTCGACGAGAAGCGTCGTTCCGCCCACGGCATCAAGTTCGACGCGGGCGGTATGCCGAAGCTGGTCCAGATGCAATCGCCCCCGAGCCCTGGCAGGAGGTTGGAACAGGCCGCCTTTGACATGCTTGTAGTAAAAATCCGGCTCGTATTGCCAATTCGAGACAAATGTATTCAGGTCAAAGGTAGGGCCGCCTGAAAATTTCACGCAATTGGGCGCAACGATCCGGCCGGCGGATTGCCTGAGCTTTTGAAAAAGGTCCGGCGGCAATTTCCACATATCGACATCGATCCATAATGCCCAATCGTCGGTGTCGTCCAGACCGTGATCGATCAGATAGTTGCGCACCACGGCAATGCCGGCTCGGCGCGTTCTCTGCAGTTTTTTGTTCCAGCGCTGATCTCGCGCCACCCGCGTGCCGACGTCCTTCTTCAGTACGACGACCTCCCGATATTGTTCACGAAGACCGTCCGCTCGCTTGTTCAGCAAATCGAATGTTCCGTCCGTGCTGTCGCCTTCGCAGAAAACAATCTTTGTTTTCGACTTGTTCAGGTCGATTTTTGAAATGGCATCGATAAAGCCGTCAATATCTCCGATTGCATTGCGTGCGGGTACGAGAACGGCGACCCGTTCTCCAGCGGGCGGGGGCCGGCCGATGACGCTTGTGTCGAATTTTTTCAATGCATCTTCCAAACTCAAGATTTTGCCTGCGTGCCACCGGTGGATCGTCTGCCGAATGCCTGTCTTGAGTTTGTTGCGGAATGATTTCACCGATCGATCCGGTGTCCACCACGAACATTGCCAGTCATGACGGGTCAAAGGTTCGGGCGCTTCCGATCCATAGGGCGGGGATTGCCGATTCTGGGAATCCGTGGGCGTAAAAAGCTGACTGTTGTGGAGCGCGATCGATGCCTTGTCCTCGAAGTCCAGATAGATGCCGGTTAAAAAGCATGGTCCGGTTTGGTCCAGAACGTCATCTCCATACCTGCTTAGCGGTAACCGTTCCAGCAGGCGCGTCCACAACGGATGATCGGCTGGGCCAGCCATCACTCCATTGAAGATCAAGAAAGGATGGGATCGGTAGGGAGCATGCATCGGCCAATGCGACGGTGGCTCGTGGCATAGAACGGCGCGCGTTTCGTTCGCGATCGGATCCAGCGGCGCGAGACATTCCACGTCGATATCCGCGTAGAAACCGCCGAATTTGTGCAGCAGCATGTAACGGGCGGCATCGGCGCGCGAGACGGGATTGCTATAGGAGCAATAGAGCTCGAAGAGATGCGGGTAGTGTTCGCTGACAAATGTCAGCAGCATCCGATCGGTCCAGAGAATTCTCTCCCAGGACGGATTGTGTCGTTGCCAGCTATTTGCAAAGGGAGCAACCTTGGGAGGAAGTTGCTCGCTTTTCCAAGTCTGATGAATAAGGCGGGGGATCATGGCCTGCAATTCGGGTGAACGTTTTTCAGAAACGTAAGATGATGAACGACCCGCTCGCGATTGTTTGCTCTGTGAGATTGATCGCAGCAAACAAAGTTTGACGAGCGGCGTTGACGGTCATCATAGGTCAGAAATAGCGAAAGACGGTCTCACAAGACCTGCGGCTGCGTGTCCGTATCTTTCCAGATTCGGATAGCAAGGCGCCTGCAAGGGCTCACAGTAGTCTCGCGAGAACGGCCTTTCAACGGTCTGAGTTCACAAGATGGTTCATGGTAAATCAGCAGGCGAAGCGCGCCTGTTTCAAGATCGCCGAATACTAGACGGATCAGTCTGTGTCCGTCAAAATATGAAATGTGCCAGGCAGAGCGCATTCAACCCACGCGGTTGGCGCGCGCCGCTCCCTTCTGGACATCGCAGTGTCCGACGGGAATGGGGACGAATCCGTCATACCGGCACGGTTCAAAATCCGGTGCCAAGGCGTAGCAGTTGCTCGCCGGGCGGGCCATATTGAGAACAGACCGCCGGTCAGGCCGGCGTCGCCAGGAGGCCGTGACATTCGATGCCGGACAGGAAGAAGCGGGACGCGGGCAAGGAGATCAGGCGGGAGCGGGAGCGCCCGGACCCGACTCGGGACGCGCCGTTCAGGGTCGATCCCGATGTGGACGGGGATTTCGTGTTGCCCAGGGAAGACGTCAGCGAAGACGATCTCAAAGACGAAGAAGACCGCCGGCCTTAGTCCGGGTCGTTGTCTTCGGCTTGCACTATCCGTGACAGCCTGTCCCGCCGGCCGCCGTTCCCGTGGTCGCCGGATTTCGTTGGGTCGCGGACGGCAAGGCAGACATCGGAGGAGAACGACATGTCCACAGGCGGCCTTTCCGGGAGGCCGCACTTGACCCGCGCAGAGGCGCCCCCTACACACCGCGACGTGTGAGCGCGTAGCTCAGGTGGTAGAGCACGTGACTTTTAATCATGGGGTCGAGGGTTCGAGTCCCTCCGCGCTCACCATGTTGAAAGTATTGAAGTTTTTTTAAAATTATCCTCAAGGGCTTGGCTGAAAGCCGGCCGGCGTCACCCTGCGAGCTCAGAATCGCGCCCGGCTCGTCTATGCG
>JAFKES010000093.1 GCA_017308495.1 Afipia sp. | reverse complement strand
CGTTGTCGCACGGCGCGCATCCGCTGCGGCTCGGCGTGGCGGACGAGATTCCGTGGCTGAAGAAGCAGACGCGATTCACCTTCGTGCGTTGCGGCGTGGTCGATCCGCGCTCGGTCGAGGACTATAAGGCGCATGGCGGCTTCAAGGGCATCGCCCGCGCGCTGACCATGACGCCGCAGGCCATCGTCGCGGATGTCACCGCATCCGGCCTGCGTGGCCGTGGCGGCGCGGGTTTTCCCACCGGTCTCAAATGGAAGACGGTCGCTGAGGTTGTGGCTGATAAGAAATACATCGTCGGCAACGCGGACGAGGGCGACAGCGGCACCTTCGCCGACCGCATGCTGATGGAAGGCGACCCGTTCGTTCTGATCGAGGGCATGACCATCGCCGGAATCGCTGTGGGAGCGACCAAGGGCTATATCTACACGCGCTCCGAATATCCCCATGCCGTCACTGCGATGAACGAGGCGATCGTGGCCGCGCGTCGCGCCGGCTATCTTGGCTCCGGGATATGCGGCTCGCAACATGTGTTCGACATCGAGGTTCGCGTCGGCGCGGGTGCCTATGTCTGCGGCGAGGAGACCGCGCTGCTGGAAAGTCTCGAAGGCCGCCGCGGCATCGTCCGGGCCAAGCCGCCGCTGCCGGCGCATCACGGTCTGTTCGGCAAGCCGACCGTCATCAACAACGTGCTGTCGTTCGCGGCGGTCCCCTTTATTCTCGACAACGGCGCGCAGGCCTATGCCGATGTCGGCATGGGCCGGTCGCGCGGCACCATGCCGATCCAACTCGCGGGCAACATCAGGCATGGCGGGCTGTTCGAAACCGCGTTCGGAATCACCCTCGAGGAACTAGTGGATGATATCGGCGGCGGCACTGCGAGCGGCCGCCCGGTGCGCGCGGTGCAGGTCG
This sequence comes from Afipia sp., assembly GCA_017308495.1. Lineage (GTDB taxonomy): Bacteria > Pseudomonadota > Alphaproteobacteria > Rhizobiales > Xanthobacteraceae > Afipia. The sequence goes on along the minus strand of JAFKES010000093.1, from coordinate 30,150 downwards.
GCGGGCCGCTCGGCGCGTATTTCCCGCGCGCGCTGTTCGATACGCCGTTCGACTACGAGGCGTTCGCCGCTCGGGACGGCCTGATCGGCCATGGCGGCATCGTGGTATTCGATGCCACCGTCGACATGGCGAAGCAGGCGCGTTTCGCCATGGAGTTCTGCGCCATCGAATCCTGCGGCAAATGCACGCCGTGCCGGATCGGTTCGACGCGCGGTGTTGAAACCATCGACAAGATCAGGGCGAAGGACCATGCGGACGCCAACATCGCCGTGCTGGAAGACCTTTGCCACACCATGAAGTTCGGTTCACTATGCGCGCTGGGCGGCTTCACGTCTTATCCGGTGATGAGCGCGCTCAAATATTTCCCCGAGGATTTCGGCGCGGCTCCGCGCCTGCAGGCCGCGGAATAACGGAGGGTGACCATGTCGCTCATTCATGAGATCGATTACGGCACGCCGCTCTCGAAGGCCGAGAAGACCGTGACCCTGACCATCGACGGTCAGTCCGTGACGGTGCCGGAAGGCACCTCCATCATGCGCGCGGCGATGGAGATCGGCACGCAGATCCCCAAGCTGTGCGCCACCGACATGCTGGACGCCTTCGGCTCCTGCCGCCTGTGTCTGGTCGAGGTCGAGGGGCGGGCGGGCACGCCGGCGTCCTGCACCACGCCGGTGGCCAACGGCCTTGTCGTCCATACCCAGACCGAGCGGCTGAAGACGCTGCGCAAGGGCGTGATGGAGCTTTATATCTCCGACCATCCGCTGGACTGCCTGACCTGTGCCGCGAACGGCGATTGTGAGTTGCAGGATATGGCGGGCGCGGTGGGCCTGCGCGACGTCCGCTATGGCTATGAAGGCGAGAACCACGTGTTCGCCAAGGCCGATGGGACGGCCAACGCCAACTGGCTGCCGAAGGACGAGTCCAATCCCTATTTCACCTACGACCCGTCGAAATGCATCGTCTGCAATCGCTGCGTGCGGGCCTGCGAGGAGGTGCAGGGCACGTTCGCACTGACGATCGCCGGGCGCGGCTTCGATAGCCGCGTTGCGCCGAGCATGGGCGAGAGTTTCATCGGCTCCGAATGCGTCTCCTGCGGCGCCTGCGTGCAGGCCTGCCCGACCGCGACGCTGATCGAGAAGTCGGTCATCGAGATCGGCCAGCCGGAGCATTCGGTGGTGACCACCTGCGCCTATTGCGGCGTCGGCTGCGCCTTCAAGGCGGAGATGCGCGGCGAGGAAGTGGTCCGCATGATGCCGTACAAGGACGGCAAGGCCAATCGCGGCCATTCCTGCGTCAAGGGCCGCTTCGCGTGGGGCTACACCATCCACCAGGATCGCATCCTCAAGCCGATGATCCGCGGCAAGGTCACCGAACCGTGGCGCGAGGTGTCGTGGGAAGAGGCGTTCAGCTACGCCGCTTCCGAGTTCAAGCGCATCCAGGCCAAATACGGACGCGACTCCATCGGCGGCATCACCTCGTCGCGCTGCACGAATGAAGAGACCTATCTGGTCCAGAAGCTGATCCGCGCCGGTTTCGGCAACAACAATGTCGATACCTGCGCGCGCGTCTGCCATTCGCCGACCGGCTATGGCCTGTCGCAGACGTTCGGCACCTCCGCTGGTACCCAGGATTTCGATTCCGTCGAACACACGGACGTGGTGATCATCATCGGCGCCAACCCGACCGACGGTCACCCGGTGTTCGGCTCACGCCTCAAGAAGCGGCTGCGGCAGGGCGCCAGGCTGATCGTGATCGATCCGCGCCGCACCGATATCGTGCGTTCGCCCCATGTCGAAGCGGCGCATCATCTTGCGCTGTTGCCCGGCACCAACGTCGCCGTGCTCACCGCGCTGGCCCATGTCATCGTCACCGAAGGTCTGGTCGACGAGGCGTTCGTCCGCGAGCGCTGCGACATGACCGACTTCCAGGAGTGGGCTGCGTTCGTGGCGCTGCCACAGAACAGTCCCGAGGTGACGGCGGCCGCGAGCGGCGTCGATCCGAAGGAGTTGCGGGCGGCGGCGCGCCTCTATGCCACCGGCGGCAACGGCGCGATCTATTATGGCCTCGGCGTCACCGAACACAGTCAGGGCTCCACTGCGGTAATGGCGATCGCCAACCTCGCCATGGTCACGGGCAATATCGGACGGCCCGGCGTCGGCGTGAACCCGCTGCGCGGCCAGAACAACGTGCAGGGCTCGTGCGACATGGGCTCGTTCCCGCACGAATTGCCGGGATATCGTCACATCGGCATCGACTCGGTGCGTGAGACCTTCGAATCGATTTGGGGCGCCAAGCTCGACAAGGAGCCGGGCCTGCGCATTCCCAACATGTTCGACGCGGCGGTCGAGGGCACCTTCAAGGGCCTTTACGTGCAGGGCGAAGACATTCTGCAATCCGATCCCAACACCACGCATGTGGTGCAGGCGCTGTCGGCGATGGAATGCGTCATCGTGCAGGATCTGTTCCTGAACGAGACCGCGAATTACGCTCATATCTTCTTCCCCGGATCGACCTTTCTGGAGAAGGATGGCACCTTCACCAACGCCGAACGCCGTATCCAGCGCGTGCGCAAGGTGATGTCGCCACGCAACGGCTATGCCGACTGGGAGATCACGCTGAAATTCGGCGATGCGTTCGGTTTCCACACGCCTTACGATCACCCGTCCCAGATCATGGACGAGATTGCGGCACTGACGCCGACCTTCGCCGGCGTGTCCTATGCCAGGCTCGACGAATTGGGTTCGGTGCAGTGGCCGTGCAACGAGAAGGCGCCGGAAGGAACGCCGGTCATGCACATCGACCAGTTCGTGCGCGGCAAGGGCCGGTTCATCATCACTGAGTATATTGCCAGCGACGAGCGGGTCGGCCCGCGCTTCCCGCTGCTGCTGACCACGGGGCGCATTCTCAGCCAGTACAATGTCGGCGCGCAGACCCGCCGGACGGAGAACGTGGTCTGGCATCCGGAGGACCGGCTGGAGATTCACCCGCACGATGCCGAGCAGCGCGGCGTCCGCGATGGCGATTGGGTGCGGCTGGCGAGCCGCGCCGGCGAAACGACCCTGCGCGCGCTGATCACCGAGCGCGTCGCGCCCGGCGTCGTCTACACCACGTTCCACCATCCCGACACGCAGGCCAATGTCATCACCACGGACTTCTCCGATTGGGCGACCAACTGCCCCGAATACAAGGTGACTGCGGTGCAGATATCGCCGTCGAACGGCCCGACCGAATGGCAGCAGGACTATGAGGCGCAGGCGCGTCAGTCGCGGCGAATTTCGCCGCTCGAAGCCGCGGAGTAGTCAGTGAAGCCTCCGGTCACGAATGTCCGCCGTTTCGTCTGGCGCGAGAGCGGGTTGAGCGAAGCAGAGCGCTCGATCCCGGAAGAGGCGGCGATCGCGCTGACCTACAACGGCGGCACCCAGGCGGTGATGATGGCAAGCCCTCAGGACCTCGAGGATTTCGCCGTCGGCTTCAGCCTGAGCGAGCGGATCGTCACCTCGGTGTCGGACATCCTCTCGCTCGACGTGCTGTCGTTCGAGGACGGAATCGAACTGCGGATGTGGCTCGATCCGTCGCTCGCTGAACGCATCAGCCAGCGTCGCCGCCATATTGCGGGGCCGACCGGCTGCGGCCTTTGCGGCATCGACTCCATCGTGGAAGCGACGCGCCCTGCCACCGTGATCGGACGCGGCCGCGCGTTCACGCCGGCGCAGGTGATGGACGCCATGCAGAGCATTCATGCGCTGCAGAAGCTCAACATCGAAACGCGTGCCGTGCATGCGGCGGCGTTCTGGATGCCGGGGCGGGGCGTCGTCGCGCTACGCGAGGACGTCGGGCGGCACAACGCGCTCGACAAGCTCGCGGGGGCGCTCGCGCGTCAGGGGATCGAGGCCGCCGAGGGCATGGTGCTGCTCACCAGCCGCGTCTCGGTGGAGATGGTGCAGAAGACCGCCGCGCTCGGCGCATCGGTGATGGTGTCGGTGTCCGCGCCGACGGCGCTGGCGGTGCGGATGGCCGAGGCCGCCAACATCACGCTCGCGGCCGTCGCACGCGCCGATGGCTTCGAAGTCTTCACCCACGCCGACCGGATTCTCCCTGGAGGGGTCGCAGATGTCGTCGCCTGACCGGCTGGTCTATATGGCCAATCAGATCGGCCAGTTCTTCAAGAGCCAGGGCGTGGGCAAGGCGGTGCCGGGCATCGCCGACCATATTCGGAAATTCTGGGATCCCCGCATGCGCGCTGAGATCGTGGCGCATCTCGACCGCGGCGGCGCCGGGCTCGATCCCGATGTGCAGGCGGCTGTGCAGACTCTCAAGAAGGCCGGCACCTAGAACGGCTCGCAGCGGGGCGTTTACATGGGTCTTCGCGGTCCTTGGCAACCCGCTGCAACGATGGCGCCACGCCTTTCTTCTGATTATTTTTATAAGTTATTTCAATGTCTTAAGATAGTTTATGAGCTCTCGGCGGGGGTGTCACACACCTGTCATCCAACCTCCATAAAAGCTTGATGCCGGCCCTCTAAGAGGCGGCCTGGGACGCAGCTTCGGATAGCTGCGCATCCCGCTCACATATGGAGAGACCCGTGAATTTCATCAAAACAATCGTCGCTGCCGGCCTTGTCGCCGCATCGACGTCGGCTTTCGCCGCGGACATCACTGGCGCGGGCGCGACCTTCCCGTTCCCCGTCTATTCGAAATGGGCGGACGCCTACAAGAAAGAGACCGGCAATGGCCTGAACTATCAGTCGATCGGCTCGGGCGCCGGCATCAAGCAGATTCTGGCCAAGACCGTCACCTTCGGCGCGACCGACGCGCCGCTCAAGGCCGCGCAGCTTGAAAAGGACGGGCTGGTGCAGTGGCCGATGGTGATGGGCGCCATCGTGCCAGTGGTGAACCTCGAAGGCGTCAAGCCGGGCGAACTGATTCTGTCGGGCGAAGTGCTCGGCGACATCTATCTCGGCAAGATCAACAAGTGGAACGATCCCGCGATCGCCAAGCTTAATCCGAAGCTGACGCTGCCAGCCGACGCCATCACCGTGGTGCGCCGCTCGGACGGTTCGGGCACGACCTTCAACTTCACCGACTATCTGTCGAAGGCCAATCCCGAGTGGAAGGCCAAGGTCGGCAGCGGCACCGCCGTCGAATGGCCCACCGGCGTCGGCGCCAAGGGCAATGAGGGCGTCGCCGGCAATGTCGGCCAGACTAAGAACGCCATCGGCTATGTCGAATATGCCTATGCCAAGCAGAACAAGCTGACTTACGCAGGGCTCATCAACAAGGCCGGCAAGACCGTGCAGCCGACGATGGCCGCGTTCCAGGCCGCCGCGTCCAACGCCGACTGGTCGAAAGAGCCGGGCTACTACGTGATCCTCACCGACCAGCCCGGCGATGCGTCGTGGCCGATCACCGCTGCGACCTTCATCCTGATGCACAAGACGCCGACCGACAAGGCCGCCGCCGCGGAAGCCCTTAAGTTCTTCAAGTGGGCGTTCGAGAAGGGCGGCAAGCTGGCCGAGGAGCTCGACTACATCCCGATGCCGGAGTCCGTGGTCAAGCTGATCGAGAAGACCTGGTCCGCCGACATCAAGAGCTGAGCGATCTCGCGGGGGAGGGGTGTGCCTCTCCTCCGCATCTTTGTCGCCGCGTCATGGATCGCACGGGCTGTCGCGGCGTTGGGGCATCACATAAGGTAGAATGGAACAGGGGACCAGAGTGGCAGAGATGGCCGTTCAAAGCACGTCGATGGAGGCCGCCGGGCCTTTCGATCGCGCCAAGGCGCTCAGTGCTTTCAAGCTTGGCGACAGGGTTTTCTACTGGACGACGCGGGCCTGCGCGATTGCTGTATTGCTCATTCTCGGCGGCATCATCCTGTCCCTGATCGCGGGGGCGTGGCCCGCCATGCGGGAATACGGATTGCCCTTCCTGTGGACGCAGCGCTGGGCGCCGTCCGCGGATCCGCCGGTTCTTGGCGCGCTGGGGCCGGTCTACGGCACGCTGATCACCTCCTTCATCGCGATGCTCATCGCCATCCCGGTCGGCATCGGCATCGCGATCTTCCTGACCGAGCTGTGCCCGCAATGGCTGCGCCGCCCGATCGGCATGGCGATCGAACTGCTCGCGGGCGTGCCCTCGATCATCTACGGCATGTGGGGGTTCTTCGTGCTCGGGCCGTTCCTGGCCAACACATTCCAGCCGTTCATGATCCGGCTGTTCGACGGCGTTCCCGTTCTCGGCGCGATCTTCGCCGGTCCGCCGTCCTATCTCAGCCTGTTCAATGCGTCTCTGATCCTGGCGATCATGGTGCTGCCGTTCATCACCGCAATCTCGGTGGACGTGTTCAAGACCGTGCCTTCGGTGCTGAAGGAAGCGGCCTATGGCGTCGGCTGCACCACCTGGGAAGTCGTTCGCAACGTCGTCATCCCCTATACGCGGGTCGGCGTGATCGGCGGCGTCATGCTGGCGCTCGGCCGCGCCCTTGGCGAGACCATGGCGGTGACTTTCATCATCGGCAACTCGTTCCGGATCTCGTCCTCGATCTTCGCGCCCGGTACCACGATCTCCGCCGCCATCGCCAGCGAGTTTGCCGAAAGCGACGGGCTTCACCAGTCCGGGCTGATGCTGCTCGGCCTGCTGCTGTTCGTGCTGACGTTCTTCGTGCTGGCCGCCGCGCGGCTGATGCTGATGCGCCTTGAGAAGAAGGCGGGGAGCTGAGTCATGAAGAAGATGTCGCTTTACGCCTCCCGTCGCCGGACCGACACCATCGTCCGATTCCTCTGCCTCGGAGCGGCGTTGTTCGGCGTGACGTGGCTTGGGCTGATCCTGTTCACGCTGTTCTATAACGGCCTTTCCGGGATTACCCTTCAGCTCTTCACCGAGAACACGCCGCCGCCCGGCTCGACCGAGGGCGGCCTGAAGAACGCCATCGTCGGCTCGATCATCATGACGGTGCTGGGCGTCGGCATCGGCGCGCCCATTGGCCTGTTCGCCGGAACCTATCTCGCCGAATACGGCAAGCACGACAAGCTCGCCCCGGTGATCCGCTTCATCAACGACATTCTGCTGAGCGCGCCCTCGATCATCATCGGCCTGTTCATCTATGGCGCGGTGGTGGTGCCGATGGGCGGCTTCTCGGCCGCGGCCGGCGCGCTGGCACTCGCCGTCATCGTCATCCCCGTGGTGCTGCGCACCACCGAGGACATGCTAGGGCTGGTGCCTAACCCGCTGCGCGAGGCGGCGTCGGCGCTCGGCCTTCCGCGCTCGCTGGTGATCAAGCGCATCGCCTATCGCGCTGCGCGCTCGGGCCTGATCACGGGCGTGATGCTCGCCACCGCCCGCGTCGCGGGCGAGACCGCGCCGCTGTTGTTCACCGCGCTCAGCAACCAGTTCTTCAGCCTCGATCTCACCAGGACGATGGCGAACCTGCCGGTGACCATCAACAACTTCGTCCAGAGCCCCTATGCGTTCTGGAAGCAGCTCGCCTGGAGCGGCGCGTTGCTGATCACTCTCACCGTACTTGCCCTGAACATTGGCGCGCGCATCATCGGCGCCGAGAGGACCTCGAAATGAACGAACAGCTCTCCGTCGGCGCTTCCGTTTCCCGCGGCCCGGTGCCCGGCATGCCGTTGCAGCCCGAGGCCCGCGCCAGGGTGACCGTGCGCGACCTCAATTTCTACTATGGCGAGCACCACGCGCTGAAACACATCAATCTGACGCTTGGCGCCAACCGCGTCACCGCCTTCATCGGCCCGTCGGGTTGCGGCAAATCCACCTTGCTGCGGATTTTCAACCGCATGTACGACCTCTATCCCGGGCAGCGCGCGGTTGGCGAGGTCATGCTGGATTCCACCAACATTCTCGATCCGAAGCTGGACCTTAACCTGCTGCGCGCACGCATTGGCATGGTGTTCCAGAAGCCGACGCCGTTCCCGATGACGATCTATGAGAACATCGCCTTCGGCATCCGGCTCTACGAGAAGATTTCGAAATCGGAGATGGACGGCCGGGTCGAGGCCGCGCTGCGCGGCGGCGCGCTGTGGAACGAGGTCAAGGACAAGCTCAACGCCTCGGGTCTCAGCCTGTCGGGCGGCCAGCAGCAGCGCCTGTGCATCGCGCGGACCGTGGCGGTGCGCCCCGAGGTTATCCTGTTCGACGAGCCTTGCTCGGCGCTCGATCCGATCTCCACCGCCAAGATCGAGGAACTGATCCAGCAACTGAAGGAAGACTACACCATTGCCATCGTGACCCATAACATGCAGCAGGCCGCGCGCGTGTCCGACAAGACCGCGTTCATGTATCTTGGCGAGCTGATCGAGTTCGACGACACCAACAAGATCTTCACCTCGCCGACCGACCGTCGCACGCAGGACTACATCACCGGCCGCTTCGGCTGACGCGCAATTCGCGAGAGAGACATATCATGGCTTCAGAACACACCGCCAAGGCGTTCGACGAGGATCTTCAGGAACTCAACCGGCTGGTCGCCGAGATGGGCGGTCTCGCCGAACGGCAGATCGTGGACTCCGTCGATGCCCTGGTCCGACGCGATGCGACGCTCGGCAAGCGCGTCGTCGCCTTTGATCTCGAAATCGACAAGCTGCAGCGCCTGATCGAGGAACGCGCGGTTCTCACCATCGCGCGACGCCAGCCGATGGCGGTCGATCTGCGCGAGATCGTCGGCGCCATGCGCGTGGCGATCGATCTCGAACGGATCGGCGACCTCGCCAAGAACATCGCCAAGCGCGTGACCGCGCTTGATTCCGATTTCCATCCGCTGAAGCTGATCCGCGGTCTCGAACATATGACCGACCTCGTTCAGTCGCAGGTCAAGTCGGTGCTCGACGCCTATGCGGCGCACGATCTGCCGGCGGCGATGGCGGTGTGGAAGGGCGACGAGGAGGTCGACGCGATCTGCACTTCGCTGTTCCGCGAACTGCTCACCTACATGATGGAAGACCCGCGCAATATCGGCCTTTGCATCCACCTGATGTTCTGCGCCAAGAACATCGAGCGGATCGGCGATCATGCAACCAATATCGCGGAAACGGTGTTCTACATGATCGAAGGCCAGCCGATGCTGGATCCGCGTCCCAAGGGCGACATGACGACCTTTGCGACGGCGGTCTCGGGCAATTAGGCTGGACGAACAGGGAGTTGAAGGACTGCATATGAGCGCCCGCATTCTTGTGGTCGAGGACGAAGAAGCCCTCACGACGCTGCTTCGCTATAATCTCGACGCCGAAGGCTACGATGTCGAAACGGTTGCGCGCGGCGACGAGGCCGATACGCGCCTCAAGGAACGCGTGCCGGACCTGATCGTGCTGGACTGGATGCTGCCGGGCCTGTCCGGCATCGAGCTGTGCCGCCGTCTGCGCGCCCGTTCCGAGACCAAGAATGTGCCGATCATCATGCTGACGGCGCGCGGCGAGGAGAGCGAGCGGGTGCGGGGCCTTGCCACCGGCGCGGACGACTACATCGTCAAACCGTTCTCGGTTCCCGAACTTCTGGCACGGGTGAAGGGCCTGCTGCGCCGCGCCAGTCCGGAGCGACTGGCGACTGTTCTGGCCTATGGCGACATCGAACTGGACCGTGACCGCCGCCGCGTCGCCCGCTCGGGTCGCCCCATCGACCTCGGACCGACCGAATATCGCCTGCTGGAGTTCTTCCTGGAGCATCCGGGCCGGGTGTTCAGCCGCGAGCAACTGCTGGATGGCGTGTGGGGCCGCGATATCTATATCGACGAGCGGACCGTCGATGTGCATATCGGTCGGCTGCGCAAGTTGCTCAATCTCGACCGCGAGCCCGACCCGATCCGGACCGTGCGCGGCGCAGGCTATGCGCTGGACGACCGTTTCGCCAAGGCCGAGTGAGGCCGCCGACCTCCGGTCTCAAGGCTGCGCCGCGATCAGGCGTTCCGCTGCCTCGAGGTCCTCAGTGGTATTGACGTTGAAAAACGGATCGTGCGGCGCGACCGGCCACTCCGCAATCGCCACTGTATAGCGCGCGGTCCAGCGATGGACGCTGCGCATGTTCTCGGCGACAAGGGCGTGCCGCATCGCGTCGCGCAAGTCGATGCTCCATAGACTGATGACGTGATGGACCTGTCCGCCCGAGACGGCCGTGGCGATCTCGGCATCGTTCGCGGCGCGGGCCTGATGCAGGCGCGTCACCAGATCATGCGGCAGGAAGGGGCAATCGGCGGCCACGCTGACCAGCCACCGGACATCCGGGCGGTGCGCCGCTGCCCAGTCGAGCGCCGACAGGATACCCGCGAGCGGGCCGGGGAAATCACTGACGCTGTCGGCGATCACCGGGGGACCGAACGCCGCGAGGCGGGCCGGATCGCCGTTGGCGCTGAGCACCAGCCCGTCGCATTGCGGGGCCATGCGCGCGATCACCCGTTCCAGCAGCGTCTGGCCGCCGAGGGTGCGCAGGGCCTTGTCGCCGCCGCCCATGCGCCGGGCGAGCCCGCCTGCGAGCACGACGCCGAGGGTGGCGGGCCGGTCGGTCATGGGTGTGGTCCTCAAGCCGCGTGGCATTGCCGGCGAACAATTCGGTCGCCTCGTTCTATGTGATATTGGCCATTCTATATGATATTGGACAGCCGGCATCATGGGCTTCGTCCCGGATGGGACGGACATGGTGAACCGGCGGCGGCGATGGAAAAACTCGATCTGATCGGTCTCAAATGCCCGCTGCCGGTGATCAGGACCCGGAAGGCGCTGAGCCGGATGCAGCCCGGCCAGCGGCTGGAGGTTCACTGCACCGATCCGCTGTCGGTCATCGACATTCCCAATCTCATTCGCGAGACCGGGGATCGCGTCGAGATTTCCGAGCACAGTCGCGAGCGCATCGTGTTCGTGGTGGAAAAGGGCGGGGCGACCGCCTGACGCCGGCCGGCGGGTCGTGGCGGTCAGGGTTTGGCGCCGTGGACGGTCTCGCCGTCTTCCTTCACGAAGGTCGCCACCGGATCGGGCAGCAGCTCCAGCACCAGCTCCGAGGGCCGGCACAGGCGGACGCCCTTCGGCGTTTCGACGATCGGCCGGTTGATCAGCACCGGATGGGCCGTCATCGCGTCGAGCAGTTGGTCGTCGCTCACGGCCGGCTCAGTGAGACCAAGCTCCCGGCACAGCGCCTCTTTCTCACGCAGCAGCGTGCGCACCGGCGCGTTCATGGCGCGGGCAAGTTCGCGCAGCCGCTCGCGGGTTGGCGGCGTTTTCAGATAGTCGATGATCACGGGGGCTTCGCCGCTCTGGCGGATCATCGCCAGGGTGTTGCGCGAGGTGCCGCAGGCGGGGTTGTGATAGATCGTAACGGTCATGGGGAGCGGTCCGGTAGGGTCAGTCCGAATGTCGCGACGAGGTCGTCGATCTGCGGCGCGTTCAGGGCGCGCGGCGACATGCCCCGCGTCATGAGATAGAGCTTCGCGGTTTCTTCCAGTTCCTCCATGGCGAATACCGCGCCTTCCAACGTGTCGCCCGCCACCACCGGCCCGTGATTGGACAACAGCACGCAGGCATATCGTCCGGCGAGCCCGCGAATGGCGTCGGCCACCGCCACGTCGCCGGGGCGATAATAGGGCAGCAGCGCCGTCGCACCGCAGCGCATGACGTAATACGGCGTCAGCGGCGGCAGCGCCGCGCGCGGGTCGATTTCCGGCAGAAGCGACAGCGCGACGCAATGGGCGCAGTGCAGGTGGACGATGGCGCGCGCGCCGCGCCGCGTATCGTACAGCGCTGCATGGAGCGGGATTTCCTTGGTCGGCTCGTCGCCGGACACCAGACGCTCCGTCGGATCGAGGCGCGACAGGCGCGCCGGATCGAGAAAACCCAGCGAAGCATTGGTCGGCGTCACCAGCCAGCCGCCATCGTCGAGCCGGACGCTGATATTGCCCGATGAGCCCGGCGTCAGCCCGCGCTCGAACAGGGAACGGGCATAACGGCAGATCTGCTCGCGGAGCCGGGTTTCGGTCATGTCGCCATCCTTCGCGGCTGTTTTTCTCATGGTTTCATGCCGGGCTCAAACGCCATTTTGGCGGCGTCGCAAGCCATGCTACCAAGCCGGTAACGATCCGCCGCCCAATGCGCGGGTCGGTGACAACAAGGGGAATGAGATGCCTGCAGCACGCATGGGAGTTGTCGGCCTCGGCTCGATGGGATTCGGCATGGCGCAGTCGCTCAAGCGCGCCGGGTTCGACGTGGCGGGATGCGACGTGACACAGGACGCCGTGGCCCGATGGGTCGCCGAAGGCGGGCGCGGAACTGCGGCCCCGGCGGAGGCGGCGCGCGATGCGGCGGCGGTGGTCAGCGTCGTGGTCAATGCGGCGCAGACCGAAGCCATCCTGTTCGGCAAGGACGGTGTCGCCGAGGCTCTGCCGGAAGGCGCGGTGTTCATCTCCTCCGCCACCATGGACCCTGATATCGCCCGTAAACTTGCAAAGCAGCTGGAAGCCACCGGTCGGCACTATCTCGATGCGCCGATCAGCGGCGGCGCGCAGCGCGCGGCGCAGGGCGAACTGACCATCCTCGCCTCGGGCAGCGCCGCCGCTTTCGCCAAGGCCCGGCCGGCGCTCGATGCGATGTCCGCCAAGCTCTATGAACTCGGCGATGAGGCCGGGCAGGGCGCGGCGTTCAAGATGATCAACCAGTTGCTGGCGGGGGTGCATATCGCTGCCGCCAGCGAAGCGATGGCCTTTGCGGCCCGGCAGGGGCTCGATCTGCGTAAGGTGTACGAGGTCATCACCGCGTCCGCCGGCAATTCATGGATGTTCGAGAACCGCATGCCGCATGTGCTCGACGGCGACTACACGCCGCGCAGCGCCGTCGATATCTTCGTCAAGGATCTCGGCATCATCCAGGACATGGCGCGCAATGCGAAATTCCCGGTGCCGGTGTCAGCCGCCGCGCTGCAGATGTTCCTGATGACATCGGCCGCCGGCATGGGCCGCGACGACGACGCCTCGGTGGCGCGGATGTATGCGCGCGTGACCGGCACCAGTCTGCCGGGCGCGTGAGCCGCTCGACCATCGCAACAACAGGAAGTTACCAATGCCACGCTTTGCCGCCAATCTCAGCATGATGTTCAACGAAGTGCCGTTCCTCGACCGCTTCGATGCGGCGGCGAAAGCGGGATTCTCGGCGGTCGAATTCCTGTTTCCCTATGAGCACGCGGCGGAGGAGATCGGCGAGCGGCTGCATCGCAACGGTCTGACGCAGGCGCTGTTCAACCTCTATCCCGGCGACTGGAGCAAGGGCGAGCGCGGCTTCGCCGCGTTGCCGGATCGCTTCGCCGATGTGCAGGCCAGCGTGAAGCAGGCGCTGCCTTATGCGAAGGCGACGGGCGTGAAGCGGCTGCACCTGATGGCCGGCATTGCAAAGCGCAGCGATCCTCAGGCGGTCGATGCGTTCTGTCGCTCGGTGGTGTGGACCGCGCAGACGCTGGGGCAGGAAGGCATCGACGTCATGCTGGAGCCGATCAATCCGCGCGATGTGCCGGGATATTTCCTCAACGATTTCGATTTCGCCGCCGGCGTGATCCAGGACCTGAACCTGCCCAACCTGCAATTGCAGTTCGACATCTATCACCGCCAGATCGTCCATGGCGACGTCACCATGGCGCTGCGAAAAATGATGCCGATGATCGGTCATATCCAGATCGCCAGCGTGCCGTCGCGCAACGAGCCGGCGGGCGAGGAACTGAACTATCCCTTCCTGTTCGATGAACTGGACCGGCTCGGCTATGACGGCTTCGTCGGCTGCGAGTACCGGCCGAAAGGCGATACGGCGGAAGGGCTCGGCTGGTTCGCGCCCTATGCCGCGAGAGAGGGAGCGCGCGCGTGACCCTGGCGCTCGGCTGCATCGCGGACGACTACACCGGCGCGTCCGATCTCGCCAACATGCTGACCCGCTGCGGCCTGCGCACGGTGCAGACCATCGGCGTCCCCGACGATGCGCTGGCGCTGCCCGAGGTCGACGCCGTGGTGGTGTCGCTGAAAAGCCGCTCCATCGCCGCGGCCGATGCAGTGGCGCGCGCGCGCGAGGCCGACCGCTGGCTGCGCGGGCGTGGGGCGGCGCATGTCCTGTTCAAGATTTGCTCGACCTTCGATTCCACCGACGCCGGCAACATCGGCCCGGTGATGGACGCGCTGCGCGCCGATAGCGGCGACGCCATCGTGCTGGTGACGCCGGCGTTTCCGGGAACGGGGCGCACCGTCTATCAGGGCCATCTGTTCGTCGGCGCGGTGCCGCTCAACGAAAGCCCGCTGAAGGATCATCCCCTCAATCCGATGCGAGATTCCAGTCTGGTGCGGGTGTTGGGGCGCCAGAGCGCGTCGCGGATCGGCCTGGTCGATCTTGCCACGGTGGCGAAGGGCGATGATGCGATCCGCGCGCGGCTCACCGAGCTGGCGGCGCAGGGCGTGGGTGCGGCGATCATCGACTCAGTGTTCGATCCTGAGCTTGAAGTCATCGGCCGCGTTGCGCTGGGCCACCGGCTGTCGGTGGGCGCGTCCGGCATGGGGCTGGGGCTGGCGCGCGGGCTGGTCGCATCTAGCAGGGTTGCGGCGGCGACGGCCGACGCGATGCCAGAGCCGGTCGGCGGCCCGGTGGCCTGTCTCGCCGGAAGCTGCTCGCAGGCGACGTTGGCGCAGATCGCGCAGGCGGAAACTTCGATGCCGGTGCTGCGTCTCGATCCGGAAAAGATCGTCGCGGGCGGTGCGGAGGTGGCGCGTGCGCTCGGCTGGGCCCGCGAGCGTCTCGGCACCGGGCCGCTGTTGATCGCCAGCAGTTCGACGCCGGATCAGGTGGCCGCGCTGCAGACAAGGCATGGCCGTGACGCGGCAGGCCACGCCATCGAGCAGGCGATGGCCGCCATCAGTGAAGGGCTTGTCGCGGCCGGGGTACACCGTCTGGTGATCGCCGGCGGCGAAACCTCGGGCGCGGTGGTCGATCGCCTCCGCATCCCGGCGTTTCTGGTCGGTCCGGAAATCGCTCCGGGCGTTCCGGTGCTCCGCGCCGTCGGTTGGCGCGGCGGCGATGCCGTGCTGGCGCTGAAGTCGGGCAATTTCGGAGGTCCGGATTTCTTCAACGATGCCATTCGCCTGATGCCGTGAGCCGGTTTAGCTCTTGTGGCTGCCGTCGGCGCAGAACGACGCCCGGATGTTGCAGTCGGGCGGGCTGCGGCCCTCCGCCTTGCAGCGCTGCGACGCCGCATCGATAGCCTGGCCGAGGGTTGCGCCCTCGGCGGTGTAGGCGCCCCAGTAGCGCGTCCGCCTGATGCGCGTGGTGTAGAACGACATCGCGCCGCATTTGGTCGTCGAGGCGACCTTGCAGTCGCGGCCCCCGTTGCTGGCGCACAAAGCGAGGGCGCGGGATTCGGCTTCGTCGCGAGTGGCCTTCTGCCACACCGCGCCCCACGCGCCGCGCGCCGCGAACGCGATCGCCGCCCATTGTCCGCCAGCTGCGGGCTGTGGTGCGGCTTTTGGCTTGAGCGCTTCGAGGCGGATGCGGGCGAGCGGGGCGAAGGTGCCGCTGGGATATTTGTCGAGATAGGCCGCGATCTCGGCCGGGTTGCGCGAGTCCTTCACCGAATTCCAGAACGTGATCTCGACGCTGCTGTCGGTCTGCGCGACGGCCGCCGCCGGCGCCCACGCCACGGCTGCCATCACGGCAGCCGCCAGCGCTGCCGCGCCATAGATTCTGCGTGTCATCGTCCGCGTCCCACCGCCGCTCCCGCCGGGAGAGTAGGAGCCCGTCCGGAGGTTGTCGAGCGCGGGCGCGCAGTCAGTTGTGGTTGATGGCGGTGACCAGCCAGATCGAACCGCCGAGCGGGACGGTGTCGCCCTTGAGGTGCGAGGCCAGCATGTCCCGAATCGATCGCGTGGCGGCGCCGACCTTGTCCGCCGGCTGGTTTTCCAGCGCGCGGTTGGTCGGGCCGATGGAGATGGTGGCCTGGACGGCCGCCTCGAGGCCGCGGCCGGCAGCCACTTCGAGGAGCAGGTCGACCGGCTCCATGCGGATATCGGCAAAGCCGGCCTCGACCAGAATGCGGTTGACCCGCTCCTCGCTGGCGAAGGAGAACGGGCCGGGATCCTCCGGGTCCATCGGCTGCAGCTTCGGCACGTATTTGTAGGCTTCCTTGAGGCCGAGCATCATCCATGGGTTCTCGCGCGGGGTGCGCCAGCACGCGAAGGCGAGGCGTCCGCCGCGGCGCAGCGCCCGGCGCATGTTGGCGAAGGATTTCGCGGGCTCGGCGAAAAACATCACGCCGAAGCGGGAGAACAGCAGGTCGGCGCCGGCCGGTGCGAAGGGATGGACGGTGGCGTCCGCCAGCATGAAGTCCACCGGCACGCCGGGCTCAGCCAGGTTCCGCGCCCGGCTCAGCATGGGCTCGGAAATATCCACCCCGAGCACGCGCCCGTTCGCACCGATCGCCCGGACGAGAGCGAACGAGGTCGCTCCGCAGCCGCAGCCGATATCGATGACGGTTTCCCCGGCTTTCGGCGCGGCCTTCTCGATCAGGGCGGCGGAGACCGGGGCCAGGACCACGTCCTGAACCTGTTGCAGATCGGTCCAGCAGTGGCCGGCGGCGCCGTTCCAGTAGGCGACCTGGTCGGCGTTTCGGCTGTCGATGGCGGGCGTGGTCATGATGCCTCTCCCTCGGTTGGCCCCTTCTGTCTAGGACACCCCGGCGGCGATTTCGCCAAAAATCCGGCGGCTGGAAAGTTTCGTGGAACCAATTGTTCCTTCGGGAGGTTTGGCTCTGATCGGGGGAGGAGAATCCCGGGCCGTTCGGCCATTTGGCTCGCTCACCCGCGAGATGGTTGTGGATGCTGGACGCTCATCGACCGACGGCACCCGATTTCCTCGGGGGAGGGGGTGAAATGGGCGCGCTGATGCGTGCCCATGACTGGTCGGTCACGCCGCTCGGACGGCCGCAGGACTGGCCACAGGGTTTGAAGACCGCAATCCGGATTGTGCTCAGCACCAATCACCCGATGCTGATCTGGTGGGGCTCCGGCCTGATCCAGTTTTACAACGACGCCTTCAGCCGCATCATGGGACCGGAACGACATCCGTCGGCGCTTGGGCAGGACGGCCCCGCTTGCTGGCGCGAGATGTGGTCGATCATTGGACCGCAGGTCGAACAGGTGATGAGCGGCGGCGGATCGACCTGGCACGAGGACCAGTTCATTCCGCTCACCCGTGACGGCAAGTTCGATCCCGTCTACTGGACCTACGGTTTCAGCCCGATCGACGATTGCGGTGCGGTTGGCGGCGTTCTGGCGATCTGCCGCGACGTGACCCAGGATCGCCTCACGGCCGCCGCCCTGCGTGAACGCGAGCGCGACCTCGCGCGGGCGTGGCAGGTCGGCCAGATCGGTGGATTCGAGGTCGATCTGCGCGGCGGTTTGCGTGGTCGCCGTTCGTCGGAATATCTGGAAATTCACGGCCTGCCGCCGGAGGCCGCCAGTGAATCCCATCAGGACTGGGTGGATCGCATTCATCCGGAAGACCGCGTCGTGACCGAGCAGAGATTTTTCGCGGCCTTGAATAGTCGCGAGGGGAACTACAGCGCGATCTATCGGATCGTCCGGCCGAATGACCAGCAGGTGCGATGGATTTCGATGAAGTCCGTCATCGAGCGAGATTCCGCCGGCGCGCCGGTGCGCCTGGTCGGCGTGCACACCGATGTGACCGAGCAGATGATGGCCGAGAAGGCGCTTCGCGAAAGCGAGGAGGAATTTCGCACGCTGGCCAATGCCGGGCCCCTTCAAGTCTGGACGGCGGGGGCCGACGGCAGGATCAAGTGGTTCAATCAGCGGCTCTATGAATACACCGGATTGCCGGCGGCCGAGCCGAGCGGCAGGATTCTGGCGTCCATGGTTCATCCGGATGACCTGGAGCTCGCCATGCAGCATTGGTCGCGGGCCATCGAGACCCGCGCGCCCTACGAGATCGAACTGCGCATTCGCAGGAGGGACGGGGTCTATCGCTGGTTCCTGTTGCGGGCGCTGGCGGTACGCAATGAGGACGGTGAGGTGGTGCGCTGGATCGGCACCGGCACCGACGTGCACGACCAGAAGCTGGTCACCGCCGAGCTTGGCGCATTGAACGAAACCCTGGTGCAGCGCGTTCTGGAGCGGACGCGGGAGCGCGACCGGATCTGGAACGTGTCCCAGGATCTGCTGGTCGTCGCCGACCTCGACGGAACGCTGCGCAGCGTCAATCCGGCGTGGAGCAGGACGCTCGGCTGGAGCGAGCAGGAATTGCTCAACCACAAGACCGGGTGGATCGAACATCCCGACGAGCGCGTGATCGTGCAGGACGAACTCGGCAATCTTGCCCACGGACTCCAGACCACCCGCTTCGAGAACCGCTTTCGCCACAAGGACGGCTCCTACCGCTGGCTGTCGTGGACGGCGGTTCCGCAGGACGGCAAGATCTACGCCGTGGCGCGCGACATCACCGCCGAAAAGGCGGCGGCCGACCTCCTCAAGTCGACTGAGGAAGCGCTCCGGCAATCCCAGAAGATGGAGGCGGTCGGCCAGCTCACCGGTGGCATCGCTCACGATTTCAACAATCTGCTCACCGGCATCGTCGGATCGCTGGAACTGCTGCAGCGGCGGCTAGGACAGGGCCGGACCGAGCATGCCGACCGCTATATCGGCGCGGCGATGACGTCGGCCCATCGCGCGGCGGCGTTGACACACCGCCTGCTGGCGTTTGCGCGGCGGCAGCCGCTCAGCCCGAAATCGGTCGATGCCAACCAGTTGATCGCGTCGCTCGAAGATCTCTTGCGCCGGAGCATCGGCGAGACCATCGATCTCCAAATCCGGCCGTCGCCCAAACTGTGGTCAACGCTGTGCGATCCCAATCAGCTCGAAAGCGGATTGCTCAATCTGGCGATCAATGCACGCGACGCAATGCCCGACGGCGGCCGGCTCACCATCGAGACCAGCAACGCCCGGCTCACCGGTCCGCTGGCGGAAAATCCGGCTCTGACGCCGGGAGATTATGTCTGCATCGACGTGACCGATACCGGGGCGGGCATGAGCGTGGAAGTGGCGGCGCGCGCCTTCGACCCGTTCTTCACCACCAAGCCGATCGGGCAGGGCACCGGGCTCGGTCTTTCGATGGTCTACGGCTTCGCCCGCCAGTCCAACGGGCACGTGCTGATCAACAGCCGGCCGGGGCAGGGCGCTTCGGTAAAGATCTATCTGCCGCGTGACATCGGCGGGATCATGCCCAGTATGGCGCCGGGTCCGGACAGCGACGATCATCGCGGGCAGGGTGAGACCGTGCTCGTCGTCGAGGACGAGACAGTGGTGCGCGGCGTCATCGTCGAGATGCTGGTTGATCAGGGTTACCGCGTCAGGGAAGCCGTGGATGGCGCGTCCGGCCTCCTGATCCTGCATCAGGACGAACAGATCGATCTGCTCATCACGGATATCGGGCTGCCCGGCATGAATGGCCGGGAACTGGCCGACTATGCCCGTGAGCTGCGGCCCGACCTGAAGATCCTGTTCATCACCGGCTATGCGCAGAACACCGCGACGGCGGACGGCTTCCTCAAGCCCGGCATGGACATGATGACCAAGCCGTTCGACGTCGAGAAGCTGTCGCAGCGGGTCCGCGACATGATCTCGCATTCGCCGTCGGAGCCGCATCGCTGATCGTCCGCGCTACGGCCTCGCAAGGCCGTCACCAGCGGCGAAACACCACGCTGGCGTTGACGCCGCCGAATCCGAATCCGTTCGACATGACGTGCTCGATGGCCATCGGCCGCGCTGCGCCGCGCACGAGATCGACGCCGCCGGCGGCCTCGTCGGGATGATCGAGGTTGAGAGTCGCTGGCGCGATCTGGTCGCGCAGCGCCAGCACCGAGAATATCGCTTCGAGTCCTCCGGCCGCTCCGAGCAGGTGACCGGTGGCAGACTTCGTCGACGTCACCGCCACCCGGCCTTCGGTCCCGAACACGGATTTGATCGCGGCAAGCTCGCCATTGTCGCCCACCGGCGTCGATGTCGCGTGCGCGTTGAGATGCTGCACCTCGATGGGCGAGATGCCCGCCTGGCGCAGCGCGATTTCCATGGCGCGGCGTGCGCCGTCGCCGTCTTCCGGCCCGGCGGTCATGTGATAGGCATCGGAGGTGGTGCCGTAGCCGATCAGTTCGGCAATCGGTGTGGCGCCGCGTCCGAGCGCGTGATCGAGCGTTTCGATCACCACAATGCCTGCGCCTTCGCCCATTACGAAGCCGTCGCGATCGCGGTCGAACGGGCGCGAGGCGCGCTGCGGTTCGTCGTTGAAGCCGGTCGACAGCGCGCGGGCCGCCGCGAAGCCGCCGAGGCTTACGCGGTCGATGCAGGCTTCGGCGCCGCCGGCAACGGCCACGTCGGCCTCGCCGGTGAGCAGCAGGCGGGCGGCATCGCCGATGGCCTGGACGCCGGCGGCGCAGGCGGTCACTGGCGCGCCGAGCGGACCCTTGAAGCCGTGTTTGATCGACACTTGCCCGGCGGCCAGATTGACCAGGAACGACGGCACGGTGAACGGCGACAGCCGGCGCACGCCGCGCGCGTCGACAGTGCGCACGGTATCGACGATGATCGGAAATCCGCCGACGCCCGAGCCGATAATGGTGGCGGTGCGCTCGCGTTCGCGTGCGTCCTGCGGCGCCCATCCGGCCTGCGCGATCGCCTCATCCGCCGCCATGATGGCGAACTGGATGAAGCGGTCCATTTTCTTCTGGTCTTTCCTTGGAATCGCGTGGTCGGGATCGAAGCCCGATGCGGGATCGTCCACGAAGTCCGGCACGGTGCCGCACACCTTTACCGGCAGGTCGGCGGCGACATTGTCCGACAGGGCGCGGATGCCGGATTGTCCGGCGAGCAGCCGCGACCAGTTGGCCGCCACGCCAACGCCGAGCGGGGAGACCGCGCCCATGCCGGTGACGACGATGCGCCGTATCGAGCTATTGCGTTTCACGGTCCCACCACGGGTTGTTTGCGCGCCGGTGCGGCGACGCTCAGTTCGGCTGGCGCTCGATGGCGATCGCGGTGGCCTCGCCGCCGCCGATGCACAGCGAGGCGATGCCGCGCCGCGCATTGGCGTTTTCCATCGCATGCAGCAGCGTCACGATCAGCCGCGCGCCGGTGGCGCCGATCGGATGGCCGAGCGCGCATGCGCCGCCGTTGACGTTGAGCCTGTCGCGCGGAATGGCGAGGTCGCGGGCGGCGGCCATCGGCACCACGGCGAAGGCTTCGTTGATCTCGAACAGATCGACGTCGCCGACGCTCCAGCCGAGCTTGTCGAGCAGCTTGCGAATGGCGGGGATCGGCGCGGTGGTGAACCAGTCCGGCGCCTGGGCGTGGGTGGAATGGCCCTTGATCTCGGCGAGGATCGGCAGGCCCTCGCGCTCGGCGATGGAGCGCCGCGTCAGCACCAGCGCGGCCGCGCCGTCGGCGTTCGCCGATGAGGCGGCAGGCGTGATGGTGCCGTTGGGACGAAACGCGGGCTTGAGGTTCGGGATCTTGGCCGGGTCCACCTTCAGCGGATGTTCGTCGTTCTCGACAACGCGCACGCCCGCCTTTTCCTTCACGGAGATCGGCGCGATCTCCTTCTTGAACGCGCCGCTCTGCACGGCGTTGCGCGCGCGCGTCAGCGTTTCGATCGCGTAGTCGTCCTGATCCTTTCGGGTGAACTGGTAGGTCTCGGCGCAGGTTTCACCGAAATCGCCCATCGAGCGGCCGGTCTCGTAGGCATCCTCAAGGCCGTCCATCAGCATGTGGTCGATGATGCGGTCATGGCCGATGCGATAGCCGCCGCGAGCCTTGGCGAGCAGGTAGGGCGCGTTGGTCATGCTCTCCATGCCGCCCGACACCACGATGTCCGCCGAGCCGGCGTTGATGAGGTCGTGCGCCAGCATGGTGGCCTTCATGCCGGAGCCGCAGACCTTGTTGATGGTAGTCGCGCCCGCGGAATCGGGCAGCTTTGCTCCGCGCGCCGCCTGGCGGGCGGGGGCCTGTCCCTGACCGGCGGGAAGGACGCATCCCATCAGAACCTCATCGACGCGTTCGGGCGACAGCTTCGCCCGCTCCAGCGCCGCGCCGATGGCATGCGATCCGAGATTGTGAGCGCTGAACGATGCCAGTTCGCCCTGAAAGCGGCCGAGCGGGGTGCGGACGGCGGAGACGATAACGACGGGATCGGACGTGGACATTCAGTTCTCCTGTGGCCGGCGCGCGTGGGCTTTGCCAATTAAGATGATGGACATCATATGAAACGACGTGAAAATTGCAATCGTTGACCGAAGAATAATGGGGCGATGCGCAGGCGGGCAAGCGTGGCGTGTTTGAAACGTCCCGCGGGGTGCCGGCGCGTGCATGATTTATTTTCGTGTCACGGATGAGTTATTTTCGTCTGTCGAGGAACGCCTGCATGTGGCGCTGCGGCTCGCCGCTGAGGAACGATTGTCCGAAGACCTTGATGCTGAGATCGACGGATTCGGTCAGCGGCAGTTCCTCCCATTGCCGCAGCAGCGCTTTCTGGCTGCGCATCGCCTGCGGGCCGCATGCGGCGATGGCGGCGGCGACCTCCGCGACAGCGCCATCGAGATCGTCGACGGGCACGACCTGATCGACCAGACCCCAGTTCAGCGCGGTGGCTGCATCGATGGTGGCGGCGGTGAGGATCAGCCAGCGCGCGCGGCCCCAGCCGATCAGCCGGGGCAGCAGGGCGGCGTGGATCACCGAGGGGATTCCCACCTTCACCTCCGGCATCGCGAATTGCGCATCCTGCGCCGCGATCCGCAGATCGCAGGCGGCGGCGAATTCCAGCCCGCCGCCGAGGCACCATCCGCGCAGCCGGGCGATCACCGGCGCGGGGAAATGGCGCACGGCCTCGCACAGGTCGCGCAGGCCGGTGATGAAAGTCTCGGCGGATGTTTGATCGAGAGTCGCCATCTCCTTGATGTCGGCGCCGCCGATCATGCTTTTCTCGCCGGACCCGGCGATGATGAGCGCGCGGATGCCGTCATCAGCGGCCAGCGTCTCGATCCCGCTGCGCAGGTCCGCCATGGCGCGCGAATTGAGGATGTTGAGCGCCCCCGCGTTACAGATGGTCAGTTGCGCGACGCCATCGTGGCCGTGCGTGACGTCGCAATGGTCGTTGAGCATGGGCATGGCGGAGCGGCCTGGCGTTGGGGGAGGGACGCGGATGCTGCGCGATCCGCTGCCGTGCGTCAAATCCGGCGCATGGCAGCTATTTTTCTGCTGCGCGCGGCTTCTGTCGGGAAGTCGTGCTAATATATGATGGTGAGCATGTCATGAGGCGACGATGCGCTATTCCAAGGACCACAAGGCCGAAACGCGCCAACGGATCGTGAAGAATGCGTCCGTGTTGCTGCGGGAGCACGGCGCTGCCGGTCTCGGCGTCGCCGAACTGATGAAGGACGTCGGTCTCACTCATGGCGGCTTCTATGCCCATTTCGCCTCGCGCGACGCCCTGATCGGCGAGGCCTTCGCCCATGCCATAGAACAGACCACGCGGCGCTGGCGCAAGCAGGCCGAGAGCGCGCCGGAAGGTCAGCGTCTGGCCGTGATCGTCGACGGATATCTCACCGCCGAGCATCGCGATGATGTCGGCCACGGCTGTGCCCTGCCGTCGCTCGGGGTGGACGTGCTGCGCGGCGATCCGAAAACGCGCAAGACCTTCGCCAGCAGGCTCGAACAGATGGTCGACATGATGGTGGAGCAGATACCTGGGCAGTCGCCGGAGGCGGCCCGGCGCGACGCCATCGGCGCGCTGGCTACCATGATGGGGGCCCTGATCCTGGCGCGGACCGCGGGCCAGACCGAATTCTCCGACGAGATTTTGTCCGCCGGCCGTGCTGCCGCCCTGCGGGGCGAGGCCGCGCAATTGCCAGCGAAGAAGGCCGCCGCAGCCGGACCCAGGCCCCAGCCCAAGGTCAAGCCCCAGCCCAAGGTCAGGCTCAAAGCCAAACGCAAGCCCGCGCCCGCCGGGACCACAGGCTGCGCGAAAACCCCGGCGTGAGCGACTGGCAGCGGCCGCCGGGCGGCGTCTTTGCATGACGCGCCAGCGGGCTGTGCGCAGAACCCCGTTCCAATCCCCATCCGGACAATGCTATCCTTCTACAAACATTCGTTTTTGGAGGATACGCATGCGTACGATCGGGCATTTCATCGGCGGCCGTGAGGTCAAGGGCACGTCAGGGCGGTTCGCCGACGTTTATGAACCGATGACCGGTACGGTTCAGGCCCAGGTGGCGCTGGCAAGCCAAGCGGAGATGCGCGCCGCGATCGAGAACGCCAAGGCGGCGCAGCCGGCATGGGGCGCGACCAATCCGCAGCGGCGTGTCCGCGTGCTGATGAAGTTTCTGGAACTGCTGGCCAAGGAAAACGATTCGCTGGCCGAGTTGCTGGCGCGCGAGCACGGCAAGACGATCCCGGATGCCAAGGGCGATATCTTCCGCGGCGTCGAGGTCGTGGAATACGCGATCGGCATCCCCGAACTGATGAAGGGCGGCTACACCGAGGGCGCGGGACCGGGCATCGACAGCTATTCGATGCGCCAGCCGCTCGGCGTCGTCGCCGGCATCACGCCGTTCAACTTCCCGGCGATGATCCCGATGTGGAAATTCGCGCCGGCCATCGCTTGCGGCAACGCCTTCATCCTCAAGCCCTCGGAGCGCGACCCCGGCGTACCGATGCGGCTTGCGGAAATCATGCTCGAGGCCGGTCTGCCGCCGGGCATCCTCAACGTCGTCAATGGCGACAAGGAGGCCGTGGACGCCATTCTCGATGATCACGACATTGCCGCCGTCGGCTTCGTCGGCTCGTCCGACATCGCGCAATATATTTACTCGCGCGCGGCCGCCACCGGAAAGCGCGCCCAGTGCTTCGGCGGCGCCAAGAACCACATGATCATCATGCCCGATGCCGATCTCGATCAGTCGGTCGATGCGCTGGTCGGTGCGGGCTACGGCGCCGCCGGCGAACGCTGCATGGCGATTTCGGTGGCCGTCCCGGTCGGCAAGACCACCGCCGACCGGTTGATGGAAAAGCTCATTCCGCGCGTCGAAAGCCTCAAGATCGGCCCGTCGACCGATGCGAGTGCGGATTTCGGCCCGCTGGTCACCAAGGCCGCGCTGGAGCGCGTCCGGAACTATGTCGAGATCGGCGTGAAGGAAGGCGCGACGCTCGCCGTCGACGGCCGTGGCTTCAAGATGCAGGGCTACGAGAACGGCTTCTACATGGGCGGATGCCTGTTCGACAACGTCACCAAGGACATGCGCATCTACAAGGAAGAGATTTTCGGGCCGGTGCTGTCGGTGGTGCGCGCCAACGATTTCGAGGAAGCGGTGGCGCTGCCGTCCGACCACGAATACGGCAATGGTGTCGCGATCTTCACGCGTGACGGCGATGCCGCGCGCGAGTTCACCTCGCGCGTTAATGTCGGCATGGTCGGCATCAACGTGCCGATCCCGGTGCCGGTGGCCTATTACACCTTCGGCGGCTGGAAGCGTTCGGGCTTCGGCGATCTCAATCAGTACGGTCCGGATTCGGTGCGCTTCTACACCAAGACCAAGACGGTGACGTCGCGCTGGCCGTCGGGTGTCAAGGAGGGCGCGCAGTTCGCGTTCCACAGCAAGTAGGCGGGGCGACCCGTCATGCAGTTCGCGCTCAATGACGATCAGATCGCGGTTCGCGACATGGCGCGCGAATTCGCCGCCGAGAAGATCGCGCCCTTCGCGCTCAAGTGGGACGAGGAGAGATTCTTCCCCGTCGACGTGATGCGCGAGGCGGCGGCGCTCGGCATCGGCGGCATCTACATCCGCGACGATGTCGGCGGATCGGCGCTGACGCGCTTCGACGCGGCGCTGATCTTCGAGGCGCTGGCGGGCGGGTGCCCGACAGTGTCGTCGTTCCTCTCGATCCACAATATGTCGGCGTGGATGATCGACGCCTATGGCTCCGATGAACAGCGCCGCAAATGGTTGCCGCGCCTGTGCACCATGGAGCTGATCGCCAGCTACGCGCTGACCGAACCCGGTTCCGGTTCGGACGCCGCCGCTCTCGGCACCCGCGCCGCGCGCGACGGCGATCACTACGTCCTCAACGGCCAGAAGCAGTTCATCTCCGGCGCGGGGCGCAGCGATGTCTATGTCGCGATGGTGCGCACCGGCGGCAATGGTCCGTCGGGAATCTCCACGCTGGTGATCGAGGGCGATACGCCCGGCGTGTCGTTCGGCGCCAACGAACGCAAGATGGGCTGGAATGCCCAGCCGACCCGCGCCGTGATTTTCGAGAACGCGCGCGTGCCGGTGGCCAATCGCCTCGGGGACGAGGGCATCGGCTTCAAGATCGCCATGGCCGGGCTCGACGGAGGTCGGCTCAATATCGCGGCCTGTTCGCTCGGCGGGGCGCAATCGGCGCTCGACAAGGCGCTGGCCTACACCCGCGAGCGCAAGGCGTTCGGCAAGCGCCTTGACGAATTCCAGGCGCTGCAGTTTCGTCTCGCCGACATGGCGATCGAACTTGAGGCGGCGCGCACCTTCCTGTGGCGGGCGGCCGCGGCGCTGGACCGCAAGGACCCCGATGCCACGACGCTGTGCGCGATGGCCAAGCGATTCGGCACCGACGTCGGGTTCGAGGTCGCCAATCAGGCGCTTCAACTGCACGGCGGCTACGGCTATCTGTCGGAATACGGTATCGAGAAAATCGTGAGAGACCTGCGCGTGCATCAGATCCTTGAAGGGACCAACGAAATCATGCGTCTGATCGTGGCGCGCAAGCTGATCGAGGGCGCACGATGAATGCTCCCGGCGTGGCGGATGTCGCACAGGGCGAAGTGATCGCGCGCCGCGAGGGATCCGCGGGGATCGTGCGCCTCAACCGTCCCAAGGCGATCAATGCGCTGACAGTGGGAATGGTGCGCGCGATGATGGCCGCGCTCGACGAATTCGAGGCGGACCCCGGCGTGTCGCTGGTGTTGCTGGAGGGCGCGGGCGAGCGCGGGCTGTGCGCCGGCGGCGACATTCGCGGCCTCTATGAGAGCGCGCGAGCGGGAGGCGATCTCGGCCCGGTGTTCTGGCGCGAGGAGTACATTCTCAACGCGCGCATCCCGGATTTTCCCAAGCCCTATGTCGCCTATATGAATGGGCTCGTCATGGGCGGCGGCGTCGGCATTGCCGCGCATGGCGGCCATCGCATCGTCACGGAAAAGACCACGCTCGGCATGCCCGAGGCCGGTCTCGGCTTTTTTCCCGATGTCGGCGGAACGTGGCTGCTGTCGCGGATGCCGGGTGAACTTGGCACCTATTACGGCCTCACCGGACTGGCCATGACCGGGGCCGACGCCATCTATACCGGCGTTGCCGACGCGTTGATCGCGTCCGCCGACTGGCCGTCGCTGCGCGATGCGCTGGCGAACGCACCGCTGCGGGCCAGCCGCGCCGATGTCAACGGCATCATCAAGACGTTTGCCGCGGGCGATGCGGTCGCGCCGATAGCGCGCCATCGCGATCTGATCGACCGGGCGTTCGCCTTTGATACGGTGGAGGAGATCGTCGCGGCGCTGGAGCGGGACGGCTCCGAATTCGCGCGCGCGACGCTCGCAACGCTGGCGGAGAAATCGCCGCGCGGGCTGAAAGTGACGCTGGAGCTTATTCGCCGCGCTCGAACTTCGAAGTCACTCAGGGAGTGTCTGGTCCGCGAATACAATTCGGCGCTGACGGTGTTCACCAGCGCGGAATTCGCCGAAGGCGTGCGCGCCGCAATCATCGACAAGGACCGCAATCCGAAATGGTCGCCGGCGCGTCTGGAAGACGTCACGCCGGATATCGTCGCCGAATATTTCGCGCCGAACCCAGAATACCAGCTGGTTTTCCCCAGCTGACGATTCCGAACCAACGGTTACGAGGATACGACATGGCAAACATCGCATTCATCGGTCTTGGCAACATGGGCGGGCCGATGGCGGCCAATCTCGTCAAGGCCGGGCACAAGGTGCACGGCTTCGACCTCGTACAGGTGTCGAAGGACGCGGCGAAAGCGGACGGCGTGTCCATCGCCGCCAGCGCCACGGAGGCGGTGAAGGGCGCGGAGATCGTCATCACCATGCTGCCGGCGGGCAAGCACGTGCTGAGCGTGTGGAAAGAGGTCATTCCAGCCGTCGCCAAGAATACGCTGATGATCGACTGCTCCACCGTGGACGTGGAGAGCGCGCGCCACGCCCATGCCCGCGCCGCTGAACACAACCTGCCGTCCATCGACGCGCCGGTGTCCGGCGGGACCGGCGGCGCCAAGGCCGGGACGCTGACCTTCATGTGCGGCGGCGAGGACTTCGCTTTCGCCCAGGCGAGGCCCGTGCTGGAAAACATGGGCAAGAAGATCGTTCATTGCGGCAAGGGCGGCGCCGGACAGGCGGCCAAGATATGCAACAACATGATCCTCGGCATTTCGATGATCGCCGTGTCCGAGGCTTTCGCGCTCGGTGAAAAGCTCGGCCTGTCGCATCAGGCGCTGTTTGACGTGTCCTCCACCTCGTCGGGGCAGTGCTGGTCGCTGACGTCCTATTGCCCGGTGCCGGGACCGGTCCCGGCCTCGCCGGCCAACAACGACTACAAGCCGGGCTTCGCGGCCGCGCTGATGCTGAAGGATCTGCGTCTGTCGCAGGAGGCGGCCAAGGCCGCGGGGGCTGCGACGCCGCTCGGCGCGCATGCGGAAAGCATCTACGACGCCTTCGAGAAGGCGGGCCATGGCGACGTCGATTTCTCCGGCATCATCAGGCACGTTCGCGGTCTGGCGAAATAGGATAGCGCGATGACCACGTTTCAGGACGCGCGCGCATTCCTGCTCAGGCATCGCACGGATTACGACACCGCAGTGGCCGAGTTTCGCTGGCCGGACCAGAGGCAGTTCAACTGGGCGCTGGACTGGTTTGACGCCGATCTGGCGCGCAGTCCCGACAGCCGCGACCGCACCGCGCTGTGGATTGTCGACACCGCCGCCGGTACCGAAACGCGGTTGTCGTTCGCGGAGATGTCGCGCCGCTCCAACCGGGTCGCGAACTTCCTGCGCGATCTCGGCCTGAAGCGTGGCGACCACCTGCTGCTGCTGCTCGGCAATGTCGTGCCGCTGTGGGAGACCATGCTGGCTGCCATGAAGCTCGGCGTCATCGTCATTCCGGCGACCACGCTGCTCACGACGGATGAGCTGCGCGATCGCCTCGAGCGCGGTCGGGCGAAAGCCGTGATCGCCACCCAGGATCAGGTGGCAAAATTCGAGGGTCTCGGCGGCGAGGGTTTCACCAAAATCGTCGTCGCTGCGACCGCCGATCACCGCGGCTGGCGCAAATTCGAGGACGCCGCGAATTATCCCGAGACCTTCGCGACCGATGGCGTGACCAGCGCCGACGATCCGATGCTGCTCTATTTCACCTCGGGCACCACGGCCAAGCCGAAGCTGGTGCTGCACAGCCATCGCAGCTATCCGGTGGGCTCGCTGTCGACGATGTACTGGCTCGGGCTGCAGCCCGGCGACGTCCATCTCAACATTTCCTCGCCGGGCTGGGCCAAGCATGCGTGGAGCTGCTTCTTCTCGCCGTGGAACGCGGGAGCGACCATCTTCATCGCCAATCAGCCGCGCTTCGATGCGAAAAGTCTGCTCGCCACTGTTGCGCGTTGCGGAGTGACCACGCTGTGCGCGCCGCCGACGGTGTGGCGGCTGTTCATTCAGGAACAGCTCGCCGGCTACAAGGTGGCGCTGCGCGAGGTCTGCGGCGCGGGTGAGCCGCTCAATCCGGAAGTGATCGATCAGGTCAAGGCCGCGTGGGGCCTGACCATTCGCGACGGCTACGGCCAGACCGAGACCACGGCGCTGGCGGGAAATTCGCCGGGCCAGCCGGTCAAGGTCGGTTCGATGGGGCGGCCGATGCCGGGCTACAAGGTGCGCATCGCCGATGCCGACGGCAATCTTGCGAAGGAGGGCGAGGTGCGTCTCGTGCTCGGCGCGGATCGCCCGGCGGGGTTGATGCTCGGCTATCAGGGCGACGACGGCGTGCCGCAGGGTGCCGACGGCGATGTCTACCGGACCGGCGACGTCGTGTTCCTCGACGACGACGGTTACCTGACCTTCGT
>JAFKES010000244.1 GCA_017308495.1 Afipia sp. | reverse complement strand
AGATTCAGCGAGACAGGCTGCGCGCCATGATTGCGGATATGAATGCGCGTATAAAAACTATCGCCCCAGACAAAGCTTGTCCGGACGATATGTACGGTATCTTTCGGCAGGACCAGCCGATCCTGAACATAGATATCGGGATTGGTGAGATCGACCGCCAGAACGGTATTGTCATCACGGACATTGGAGCCGAGCAGCAGTGGCTCAAGCTCGTTGATGCGCAGTTCGAGCCGCGAGAGATAGCGCGTGTCGTTGTTGAAGATGCCATCCGGATCGCCCAGCGACGCACCGATGTCGCCGTGGCTGTCCACCACCACAAAAGTGTCATCGGCCTTCAGGGTCCGGCGCGGCCGAGCAGCAGACGCGGTCGCAGGAATGTAAAACGGCGTTTCCTGCGGAGATGCAGCGGTGCGAGCTGCAGAAGACAATGGATTCAAGACTGCACCTTTGAAGCTCGAATTCTTACATAGTCGTAAACAACGCAAATCGTGGCAGCAGGTTCCTCGTATCTTATCAAACTAGGCTCTTGGCGGCGCTGCCACCGTGACAGCCACTGGACATCTCGCCGTTTGTCCTAATGTTAAAACGCGACCTCTAGAAACCTTTTGATCGTACTCAAGAATGCGATCCAGCTAACCCGCAACGAGGCGCGGCACCATTTTTCCGCTTTGTCCAGCGCGCGGATTAACTTTGCGATACGCATCGAGATAGTCCAGCGCCATGCGATTGGAGGTGAATCGCTCTTCGAAGCGCTCACGAACCGTCTTGCGTGAAAGCGAGAAAACATTGCGGATCGCGCTTACAGCACTTGTTTCATCCTCGACAATAAAGCCGGTTATGCCATCCTCGACGATTTCCGGCGCCGCTCCGCGGTTGTAGGCGATCACAGGCGTTCCGCACGCCATGGCTTCGATCATGACGAGGCCGAAAGGCTCAGGCCAATCGATCGGCACAATCAGCGCGACCGCTCCACTGAGGAAGTCCGATTTCTCGGAATCTGCTATCTCGCCAATAAAATCGACATGCGGCTTTGCAATGAGATGACGTATCTCCGAATCGTAGTAGTCACGATCAGCCGCATCCACCTTCGCCGCTATTTTGAGCGGAAGCCCACATCGTTCGGCAATATTGATCGCACGGTCGACCCGTTTCTCCGGCGAAATTCTGCCAAGAAAGGCCAGATACGACGGCGTCTTCGGCTTTGGAAGCAGCAGCCTTTCCGGAAGGCCGTGATAGACCGTGCTGATCCAGTTCGCGCTGTGAACAGGCCTTCTCTGGGAAGTGGATATGGAGACCAGCGGGATCGATGAAAATGTGTTGAAGATCGGCTGATGTTCCTGAAGATCAAGTCTGCCATGAAGCGTCGTGATGAATGGCACCGGTTGCCGGGACATCAGGGAAAATGGATAGTAGTCCAGATGAAAATGCAGAATATCGAAGTCGCTCGCGCGCCTGCAAACTTTCTCGATCATCATCATATGAAGCGCGTTTGCGTCGCGTACTGATCCGTCCAGCCTCAACGCTCGTGGCCACATCGGCTCCAGCGTTGCCGCCGTGATGGAATCGCCACTTGCGAACAGCGTCACTTCATGTCCGAGAGCCACCAGTTCGTCGGTCAACCACGATATAACGCGCTCAGTGCCGCCATAGAGCTTTGGTGGAACAGCTTCCGTCAACGGCGAAATCTGGGCAATGCGCATCGCTTTATCTCCATGAGATACAATTCGGCACATGCCGCGGGATTGCCGATGCTATTGGCCCCTGTGTGACAATGACAGGCATGAACTGCAGATGACGGGACCGGCGGCGGACCGATTCCCGCCTCCGAACTTGACAATGAGCGTATCCAATTTTCGTTCCGTCTCTTCCGATCGGAAACATCAAACGGCTTAGGATCTCAGTCAGTTTTCCACGCGTCCCGACGTCATTTCTGACTGCGGGATACGACACCGCGCCAGCTCAGCCCGTTGCTCCGAACTCGCACGACCTTGCTTCACTATCGCCAAAGGAAAAACAGGAAAGGCAGACGCTGGGGCTGAACGTCCGAACCATGCTGCTTGATGGCTTACGCGAACATATGGATCTGATTGAAACGAGAAAGGTTGGCAATCACCGCCGAAGGAGCCCCTGCACCGCACGGCGACCAAAGCTGTCATTCATGACAACGCCGGCGTTCACCACAATAACGTCGCCCAAGATCCGCGTCCAAATTCTGGAAACTGGCATGTCCGCGACGACTTCGATCCCGGCGCGTGCCACACCATTTGCGACAATCTGAACGAGATCATCGTCCGGCTGCACCAGCGGGACAACAGGAAGAGCTGTGCAGATTATGCTCCTGGCCAAAACGCCATGGTCCTTCCTTAGCGTTTCCAATGACTCAGCTCACAACCGCGCAACGCGCGTCTTCGCCGCAACAGATGTCAATTCTGTCTGGGTTTGAAGAATCCGGCAATCCAGCGCCCGAACGCCGAAAAAATCAAAGTGAAAACGTTGAGGCTCTGCGGCTCGTTATGTAGAATCGGGGGCACCGCGTGTGCGGTAGTGTTTTCTCCCGAACCGGGCACCGGCGCCGGCGCCACATTCGCCGCCAGCATCTTCTCAAGATTCCCGGCGAATATCTTGGTAATGCTCGCCGCGATTTCCTTGACAAGGCCACCTCGACTAAACTGGGCCAGCGTACCGGTCATGCTGTAGTCGACCTTCAAGGTAATACGCGTGGTATTGTCATTGACGGACGACAGCTGGTACTCGACAGAGGCATTCACTCGCGAAGCATTTTTGCCGTCGCGGCCCGCGCCCTTGATCGTTCCAGCATGCGTGGCATCGTCGCGCGTGACCTCCGCGTCTCCCGCGAAAGCAGCCTTGATCGGCCCCAGTTGAACGCGGAAAATGCCGCTCGCCTTCTGATTGTCTTCAACGTTGGTGATCTCGGCTCCGGGAATACAGGACGCGGTAGCACGCAAATCCTCCAACGCGCGCCACACTACCGGAAGAGAGTAATTGACATCAAAGGCCTGATCCAACTGCAAAGTTTCTACTCCTTGGCTTTCCCGGCGAAAACATTCTGGATGGCGTGAACGATCCCCTGATAGCCCGTGCAACGGCAAAGGTTACCTGACATCTCGCGACGAATCGCAGCCTCTTCCAGTTGATCAAACCGTGTGGTGACGTCGTAAGCCGTCATCAGCATGCCGGGGGTGCAATAGCCGCATTGCAACGCATGCTCAGCCGAGAATTCCGCCCGAATAGCATTCATTTTCTCGTCTTCATCGAAGCCTTCGATAGTCCTGATGTCGTGACCGTCGCAGGCTGCGGCCAGCGTGATGCAAGATCGGGCCGAAACCCCGTCCAGATGAACCGTACACGCGCCGCAAACGCCATGTTCGCAGCCGATATGTGTGCCGGTGAGGTTAAGTTTTTCGCGCAAAAAATCCACCAGTGTCGTACGGGGATCGACGCTCGCAGTCACCGCTTCGCCGTTGATAATCAGGGAAATCTGGATCATGGCCGCACTCCCAACTGCAACGCGCGCATCACAGCCACGGCATGGAAGTGGATATGGCGCCCTTCCACCGACGGTGCAGCTTCTTCGAGAGCATGGCGAACATCAGCGAGCGTGATGATCTGTTGCCTGTCCTTGGTGAGGCCGGGCAACACCACTGAGGGCGCGGACATCGCACCTGCCACGACGCGGAAAATGCCGCGCGCGTCGTCGTCGATCACGCAGCCGATAGCCTCGGCAAATTCGCCGACCTTGCGCGCGTGCTTGTAGTATCCCCATTTCGCTTCAGAATTGAGAAGCGGGATGTGAATCCGGGTCAGGATTTCCCCCGGCCGCAACGCCACCGTGAAGTTTCCGACAATAAAATCGGAAATCGGCATCTGACGTGTTCCGTCAGGACCGGAAATGGTGACCCTCGCGTCGAGAGTCAGCAAGCAGGACGGCCAATCGGCCGCCGGATCGGCATGAGCGAGGCTCCCGCCCATGGTGCCGCGATTACGAACGCCGCGATAAGCGATGCCTGCCGCAACATATCGCAGAAGATCGAATGTCACACCGCTTTCGCGGGAAAACTCCAGAGCCGAATGCGTCACCAGCGCACCGACTGAGACTTCCGTCGCTGAGACCTCTATCGTCTTCAGCTCCGCAAGCCCGGAAAGATCTATGATCGCCGCCGGACGCACCAGACGCAGATTTAGCATCGGCATCAAAGATTGACCGCCCGCAAGAACGCGAGCATCGCCGTCGTACCGTACGAGGATATCCGAGGCTTCGGCGAGACTATCCGGACGGTGAAATTCGAAGGAGATCGCCTTCATGACGTCGCCCTTTCGGGGATGCCCGGCGCGATTCCGACACGTTCGAGAGCATCCAGAATACGCGAGGGAGAGACGGGCACCTCGGA
>JAFKES010000243.1 GCA_017308495.1 Afipia sp. | reverse complement strand
TCGACGCCCGACGTTGACGGTAGCATGACAATATCCGCCGAAAAGGATCGTTATTCACCGATATCACCCGTCCGGAAAATGTACGTCCCACTTCCGGGAACATATCTGCCGGACCGGCCGCTGCCAAACCGAATTTCGGTTGCCAAACCGGCGGCCTGCCCGCAGCAGAGCCCTGATCATCGACCCGGCGGGACAGCGCGGCCCGTTTTCCGATGGAACAAGTTACGGCCAGTCTTGTTTATTTTCCGAAGCCCATCATTCACCGCAACCCGTGATGAGATCCCGACGATGCCTCGTGTCACCAAACGTAGCTGGACGCCGGAAGATATCGAGCGCCTCCGGCATTTCGTCGCGGCCGGCGTATCGCTGATGCGATCATCGGTCGCGTTGAAACGATCGCGGCTGTCGACGCAGCAGAAAGCTCGCGAAATCGGCTGTCCGTTTCCCCATTCGCGCCACCAGCCGGTAACGATGCGCAGCGATCCTGAGCATCGGATCTGATTGCGCTGCAATGCGGCCGTCATATCAGTTGCGGCACCCGCTGATGGAAGTCCGTCACGCGCTGGAACGCGGCGCCGATGCCGAGCAACCCGCTTTCATCGAACGGCCGGCCGATCAATTGCAGCCCCACCGGAAGCCCCGCGCGGGTGAAGCCCGCCGGAACGGCCAGTGACGGCAGGCCGAGATAGTTGATCGGGCGGGTGAAACGCGTCAGATTCTGAATCACCGCTTCAGCACCGGGCCTGTTGCCAACGTCGCTTTCCACGATCGTCGGCGCAGCCACCGGCGCGACCGGCGCCAGCACCGCATCCACATCGGACGTGGCGGCGAGATGCTCCGCCAGCGCCGGCCCGCGCCAGCGCATTGCTTCGAGATAGGTCACCGCCGGAATGGCGAGGCCGTTCTGCAGGCGCATCAGCACCTGCGGGCTGTAGTCCTGCGGCCGTTCGATCATCCAGGCCTTATGAAAAGCCGCGGCCTCAACCGCAAGAACGATCTGACATGCCGCCGACAGGCGGCGCTGGTCCGGCAGATCGACCTGCACGATGCGGGCTCCTTCGCGGCGCAGCGTCGCGGCGGTCTCCTCCAGAACATGCGCCACGTCCGGATCGAGATCATCGACATAGAAGGTTTTCGGAATGCCGATGGTGACGCCATCGAGCGGTCTGCGCGTGGCGGCCATGTAGTCCGGCACCTCGCCGCCCACCGTGGTGAGATCGGCCGGGTCCGCGCCGGCCATCAGGCCGAGCAACAGCGCGCAATCCTCGGCGGTGCGCGCAAGAGGCCCCACCGTATCGAGCGACTGCGACAGCGGCATCGCGCCGGCGCGGCTGACCCGGCCGACGGTGGTCTTCAATCCGGTGACGCCACAGAAATGCGCCGGCATGCGGATCGATCCGCCGGTATCCGAGCCGAGCGCAGCAAAGGTGAGGCACGCGGCGACGGCGGCGCCGGAACCCGATGACGAGCCACCGGTGATGCGATCGAGCCCCCAGGGATTGTTGACCGCGCCGTAATGCGCGTTGTGTCCGGTGGGTCCGTAGGCGAATTCCGCCATCTGCAAGGCGCCGAGACGCACCGCCCCGGCGCGGCGAAGACGCTGCAACACCGTCGCCGTCGTTGTCGCAACCCAGTCGCGGCGAATGCGCGATCCGCAGGTGACGACCCGTCCGGCATCGTAATACATATCCTTGTGCGCCAACGGCACGCCATGCAGGGCGCCGCGAACCTCGCCTCTGGCACGGGCCGCGTCGGCCTCGGCGGCGGCGGCGAGCGCCTCGTCGGCCTCGAGGGCCATGAACGCGCTCAGCTTCGGCTGCCACTGCGCGATCCGGTCGAGGCACGCCTGCGTCACCTCACGCGATGAAACCTGCCTGTCGGCGATGGCCTTCGCGACCGCCGTCAAGGACAGCAATGCAGGATCGATCGTGCTCATGCGCGATCCCGCCCTGTTTGAACCACCAGAAACGTCGCCGGCTCGAGATCGAATGGAAGCGTGCCGCCGATCGCGGCAAAGGTCTCCAGCGCCGGCCCGATCGACTGGGCGATGCGCGTCGCAACCTCATCGGAAGCCGGCACTCCGGCCACACGGGCCATGGCCTCGATGTCTGCGGCAGCTGGTCTGTCCGTCATGGATGATCCTCCCCTGTGCGAGCGTCGGGTGTGTCCCGATTCGAGAATTGAGCCGGCAACATGCCACATAGCGGAGAAATTGCCATTGTCAGCGAGCAACGGCAGCAGCGTCGCCCTTCAAAGCGCAGCTCGCTGACGAATAGACCCGGCCCGTCGCCGCCCGCGCTGGGATCGACGACGCCCTTGGCCACGCGCCGATCAGCATGGCGACGGAGGAGAAGCTCTCGTCGCGGCTACCCACCATCACCGTGGCAAGGCCAAGCAGCACCAGTTCAACGGCGATGACGTGGGTCGCGGGTCACCAGCGTGACGCTGGTGTTGCAAAGCTGAGCACCAGATTGAACGTCAGCGCCGCGATGACGATCGCCTGCGCGATGTTCTCTGCTGCAAGATCCCATTTCGTCGAAGACGACGCGGCGACCGTGCGGCTCATCGCAGGGCGGCTTTCTTTTTGGTGTCGTCGAGTTGGTCGAGCAGCCAGGCGAGGCTCACGCCCGCGCCGAAGCCGAACAGCAGGCTCGCGAGCAGAACCAGGATCGCCGGCGCGCCTGCGGGTTCGAGCGGACGGGTCGCGCGGCTGACGATGCGGGTGTTGGAATTGTCGAAGCGCTGCTGCTCGCCCAGTTCGCGCGAGCGGACCAGAAACGCCTGGTAGATGGAGCGACTGGCTTCCACCTCGCGTTCAAGCTCCCGAAGGCGGATGGCGGCTTCGTTCGATCCGCCGAGATCCTTCTTGGAGGCTTCGAGGCGGCTCTTGAGACCGGCAACCACGGCGCGTGCGCGCTCCAGTTCGATGGTGTTGGACTGGATCATGTCGCGAATGGCCTGATCCAGCCGCCGCCTCGCTTCCGCGGTCTGGGTCGCGGCGGCGATCAGATCGGGATGGCGACGCCCGAGCGTCGCGGCCTGGCCGGCGGAGCGCGAAACCGAGCCGGCAGTTCAATTGCCGATCACGTTGGCAGATCGTGGCACGGCGGAGGAGAAGCGAACCGGTTGCCAGCAATGGATGGCGGCCGGTCAACCGGGGCGAAGGCCCCGGCTGATCATCAAAACAAGTCGATTTGTCAGGAGTAGAATACAATGAGGCTTTGTCGTTTGATTGCCGGCGCAGCCGTGGTCGCCTTGTGCGCTGCGATGCCAGCCCATGCCCAGGCCAAGAAACCGCGGCCCGACGGCGGATACAATGTCGGCTTCGTGACCGCTTCCGTCGGTCTGACTTTCTATCAGGCCATGAAATGCGCCGCCGAGGCGACGGCGAAGGATCACGGGGTCAACCTGATCTGGCAGGGCTCGCAGTCGATCTCGCCTCGTGACGAGCTTCAGGTGCTGCAGGCCGTCGCATCGCAGTCGCCGGACGGAATCCTGCTCGTTCCTTGGGACTCGACAGCATTCATCGCGCCGACGAAGGAACTGATTGACGCCGGCACCCCCGTCATCACCGTCGACGGCAGCCTGACGGAGCCCGTCGACATCCAAAACATCAGGACGTCGAACCTGGAGGCCGGCAAGCAGGCGGCGCACGATCTCGCCAAGATGATCGGCGCGAAGGGCTCCGTGCTCATCCTGACCGCGTCCCCGGGCAACGCCGTCCAGAACGAGCGCTGGGCAGGCTTCAAGGAGGTGCTCGACAAGGAATATCCGGACGTGCACCTGCTGGATGTCCAGTACATCGAATCGAATGCCAGCAAGGCCGCTTCCGTCACGGCGTCGGTGCTGACGGCCAATCCGGACCTGGCGGCGATCTATGCCACCCAGGATGCGGGAGCCGAAGGCGCCGCCAACGCGCTCCGCTCGGCAGGCAAGCGTGGAGAAGTCAAGGTCGTCGGCTACGACGCTACGGAAAGGCAGGTCGAGCTGCTGAAGGCGGGCGACCTGGACGCCTTGGTGGCCCAGAGCCCCAGGCAGCTCGGCAAGATCATGGTGGAATCCATGGTGAAGGTTCTGGAGGAGGGCCGCGAGGCGGCCAATCTGCCCTACCAGGTGTTCACGCCCGTGAAATTCCTGACGCGCGACAATATCGAGGACGACGATAGCAAGGGTTATATCTATTCTCCGAACTGCGAATGACGTCAGTCGGGAGGGGGCGGTGCCTGCCCCCTCCGCAACCATGGGCAGCGGAGGAACCATGTCTCATGCCGATCCGGTCCTGGAGATCAGAAACGTCGCCAAGCAGTACGGGCAGATCACCGCCCTGACGGGCGTCAACATCCAGATGTTTGCCGGCGAGATCGTCGCGCTTCTGGGGGACAACGGTGCCGGCAAGTCGACGCTCATGAACATC
>JAFKES010000092.1 GCA_017308495.1 Afipia sp. | reverse complement strand
CACCCCAACGCAGATCTTGCGCGCCAAGCATTGATGCCAACCCCACGGGCAATGTCTTGCGATCATCACTCATGATGAGGATGAGCGCGAATACGTAGTCTGCCCAGGACAGCAGAAACGAGAAGATGCCGACCGTAATCAAGCCGGGGGCTGAAAGCGGAAGGACCACCTTGATGAAGGCGCCGAACTGGGAACAGCCGTCCACCATTGCTGCCTCCTCCAGGTCGAACGGCATCGATTTGAAAAAGCCCCATAGCAGCCACACCGCCAGCGGCAGCGAAATCGCCAGGTGAGCGATTAGCAGGCCCCACAAGCTGTCGGCTAAACCAGCTATACGGAATAGGGCTGACATCGGAATGACCAGCATCAACGGCGGAAACATGTAAGCGAATAGCATCGACGCAACCAGCGTCGTCTTTCCGCGAAAACGCAGCCTCGTCGCGCCATAGGCAATAAATGACGACAGCGTCGTCGCCACGACGATCGTGGCCATAGCCATCAGGACACTGTTGAGAAAATTCGCCGGATAGTTCGTAAGCTGCAAGAGCGATTTGTATGAACTCAGGTCCGGCGGCCAAAACACCAGTGACGTGTCAAGGAACAGTTTCTCGGGCGGCCGCAGACTAGAGAGGATCATCCAATAGATCGGGAAGAACGAATAGATGCAGATCAGGATAACCGCGACATACAAGCCCACGCGCGCGGCGATTTCCTTCATTGACTTACCTTGATCCTTCTTTCTCTGATTGCTTGAGGCCAACGACGAGACACTTGGAATAGCTTTCCCTGCGCCACTTACGCCACGTGACGTCCGCTCCGCCGGTGAACCAACGACGACAGCAGCAGCAGCGCGGCTTTGATTTTGAACCGGCATCGTCATCGCCCCTGTTTCGCTTCGTCAATCGGAAAGAATCGGAGATAAATCAGGATAATGCACGCCAACATCAAGAACGAGACGGTAGCGACGGCGGCCCCACCTCCCAAGTCGAACTCGAGAAATGCTTTCCGGTAAGCCAACGTCGGAAGCGTCTCGGTTTCATTCAACGGTCCACCCTTCGTCAGCAGCCAGATCACGTCGAATTTGTTAAACATCCAGATCCCTCTCAGGAGGATGACAACGATCAACACGGACCTCAATCCCGGCAGCGTGATATGCCAGAACTGTTTCAAAACGCCGGCACCATCAACGCGAGCTGCTTCGTATAGCTGGGACGGAATCGATTGAAGGCCGGCAAGAACACAGGTCACAACGAACGGCGTCCAGATCCACACGCTGACCAGGACAATAGTCGCCTTCGCATTTGTTGCATCACCTCCCCAGTCGAACATTCCATATCCAAACGACGCAAAGATGCTTTTGAGAAGGCCGTAGTTTGGGTCGAGAATCCATTGCGTGATGAGGCAGGCGACGACCGTCGGAAGGAAGTACGGTACGATCGACAATGCTCGCACAACAGTCTGCCCCACGAACTGCCTGTTGAGAACAAGCGCAATGCTTATACCGAGGACGACTTGTAGCACGATCGCCGAAATGGCGATCGTGATCCCGTTCAACAGAGAGCCCCAGAACAGCGGCTCGCTAAGCACTTTCAGATAGTTGCCGAGTCCTACCCATCGCGGCTGGTCGATGAATGATGACGCCGTGTAGAACGAGAGCTTAATCGAATAGAGGAGAGGCCCGCCAACAATAGCACCGAGCACCAATACACTTCCTATGAACAAACCGATAATTCGCCAGTCCTGTCGCATGACGTGGCCTCTCCTGTCGCCAGTTCCGATGCTCAGCTGATTTTTCGGATTCGATCGGCAGCGGCCTTTACGCAATCACTCGACGACATATTCCTGAGAACCCGATTTTGCAGCATCTCCGGCATAATGTTCGCATCGAAAAGCTTGCACGGCCGCAGATCGATCGACGGACCCGTCATATCCACTGAGTTAAGAACCGTTTTGCTGCCTTCATCAATGAATGACTTCATCTGCTCCATCGTCGCCCAATGCTTTTGAATCATCGGATGATTTTTCCACCGAGGATCGTCGTAAATGTCCAACCGCGCCGGTTGGAAGTTCATCCAGGCGGAGTGCAGCCAATCGATATAGTGCTCGTCAATAAACCATTTTAGAAACTTATAGGCCGCCTCGGTTTGCTTAGTCTTGTAAAGAATGAAGCCATCGAAGGCGAAGGACAGTGCATCCTGCTTACCTGTGCTGTCCGGGGAAGCGAAGATACCATATTTGTTCGCAAGGTCTGGATTGCGAGCTTCGAGCGCCTCGACCACCCGGCCCGAATAAACGGTATGTGCAACCTTCCCCGTCGCAAAAAGGCTCATCAGCTCAGCATAACTGACCGTATTCATGCCAGCCGGCATCGTTTTATAAAGGTCGGCATATAGATCGAGAAAGCGGCCGGTCGGACCGGCATTCTCCGGTGCATCGAGAACCACGTTCCACTTGTCGTCATAGAATTTCGGCGCTTCTGCAAACAGGTTGCCAAAGCTCGCCCAATTGGTGGCACTGTCGCTCGCCAGTGGAATGACGCAGCCGCCCCGCTCGATGTTGCCATCTTTCGTGACAGTCAGCGCTCGGCAATTCTCAAGGAACTCGGCCCATGTCTTGGGAACCTTCAAGCCTTTTTCCTGATACAGATCCTTTCGGTAGAAAACCGTCACCAAATTGTAGTCATAGGGATAGAACCAGTTCTCTCCCTTGTATGACCAAGTCCCCTGCTTGCCCCACGAGTATTTTTTGACGAGATCCGTCAACGGCACAATTTGGTCGGCCATCGCGTATTGCAAAATGTGAGCAATATATCCGGCCGTCGCAATATCGTACGGAGTGCCAGCATTGATGGCCGCCATCGACTTTGCAAAACCGCTACTAATCGGCGTAGAGTCGACGACGATTTTTACGCCGAACTTGCTCTGGTATTCATTGCACGCATTGCGCAGAACCGTTTGGCTCGCAGCGGTCGTTTCAGCGTTTAGAAAGCGAAGCGTTATGCCGGACTGTGCATTGACATAGGGCGCGGAAAGTGAGCCAGCGATACCGGCCGCTGCGCCGGCCGTCGTTTTGAGAAAGCGCCGTCGGTCAATACCGCTCCCATTACCCTCGGAGCCCGACACGCTTAAGCTGAGCCTGTCCATGAAGTTCTCTCCCATTGCCATTTTCGGTGGTTGCTGACGTCTGCTTCAATGTTTTGCCGCTCTTGCGCGAGAAGAGGTGCAACGTCTGTTGAGGAAAAGTCACCGAGATCCGGTCGTCCGCTTTCAGTGCGTCGTCGCGCGCAAAAACCGCACGGAACTTGTTGCCGTGGATCGTGCCCAGCACATAGGTCTGCGCGCCAATCTGCTCGACCAATCCGACCACCATTTCAACTGACGCGGGTGTTTCGCCACGCTCGATGTGCTCGGGCCTGATGCCAAGCGTGACATCTTTTTCCGTCTCCAAGAATGCCTGGGCAGGCAACTCAACGTTCAAGTTACCGGAACGCATTGCGAGTACATCTCCCTCGCGCGCCAATTCACCATCAATCAAATTCATCTCCGGCGATCCAATAAAGGCCGCCACGAAGGCGTTCGCGGGCCGGTCATAGAGATCGAGGGGCCTTCCGGCTTGCTGGATAAATCCGTCCCGCATGATCACAATCCGATCGCCCAGCGTCATGGCTTCGACCTGTGGTTTGCCCCCTGAAAAGTGGTCCTCCCTGAAGTAGGCTATTGAGCCGTAGGAGGACGTTGGAATGCCCCAGAAGAAGCACAAACCCGAAGAGATCGTGGCGAAGCTGCGCCAAGTCGATGTTCTGTTGTCGCAAGGTCGTTCTGTCGGAGAAGCGGTCCGTTTGATCGGCGTGACGCAGTTTACGTATTACCGGTGGCGCAAGGAGTTCGGTGGCCTGAAGGGTGACCAGGTGAAGCGGCTGAAGGAGCTCGAGAAAGAGAATGACCGGCTGCGCAAGGCGGTCTCGGACCTGACACTCGAGAAGCTGATCCTGAAAGAGGCTGCTTCGGGAAACTTCTGAGCCCCGCTCGCCGTCGCCGTTGC
Source organism: Afipia sp. (assembly GCA_017308495.1). Lineage (GTDB taxonomy): Bacteria > Pseudomonadota > Alphaproteobacteria > Rhizobiales > Xanthobacteraceae > Afipia. Next base: position 27,195 of record JAFKES010000092.1, on the reverse strand, counting down.
GTCGATCGTGTCATGGCGAAGTTCTCTGTCTCGGAGCGGTTTGCCTGCAAGGTTCTCGGCCAGCATCGTTCGACCCAGCGCAAAAAGCCGCAAGGCCGGCCCGATGAAGAGGCGTTGACCTCCGACATCATCCGGCTCGCTTCCCGCTATGGCCGTTATGGCTATCGCAGGATCACGGCGATGCTGCGGTCTGAAGGCTGGACGGTGAACGCCAAGCGTGTCGAACGGATCTGGCGGCGGGAGGGGCTGAAGGTTCCCCAGAAGCAACCGAAGAAGGGGCGGCTCTGGTTGAATGACGGATCGTGCATCCGGCTTCGACCCGAGCATCCAAACCATGTCTGGTCCTATGACTTCGTCGAGGGTCGGACCCACGATGGCAGGAGATTCCGCATGCTCAACATCATCGACGAGTTCACCAGGGAATGCCTTGCAATCCGCATCGATCGCAAGCTCAACTCGACCGACGTCATCGACGCCCTGTCGGACCTGTTCATCCTGCGTGGTGTGCCCGGCCATGTCCGTTCCGACAACGGCCCGGAGTTCATCGCCAAGGCTGTACGGGAGTGGATCGTAGCCGTCGGCGCAAAGACAGCGTTCATCGAACCTGGAAGCCCTTGGGAGAACGGCTACTGCGAGAGCTTCAACTCGAAGCTCCGCGACGAACTGCTCGACGGTGAGATCTTCTACAGCCTCGCCGAGGCCAAGATCATCATCGAAGCCTGGCGGCGGTACTACAACACCGAGAGGCCACACTCGTCGCTTGGATACAAGCCACCGGCACCCGAGGCCATCATCTGGCCTGCGCCAGCAAGCGGAGCAGCACCGTCATCTGCCCAGGCAATAGCCCCAAGGCCGATCATGAACTAAGATTGAAACCGGACCACCCTATGGGGTCAGGCCAAGAGCGTAGTTCTGAAACACCATCGCAATGTTGCGATCTTTTGGTGGAAGCGCGGTGACGTCCTTTCCGCCGATCAGAATCTTGCCCGAGGTAACGTCATCGAGCCCCGCCAGCATGCGCAGCGTCGTGGACTTGCCGCAACCTGACGGTCCGACGAAAACGACCAACTCGCCATCGGCGATGTCCAGAGAAAAGTCCTGGACCGCCCACGGCCCTCGATCTCCACCAAAGGATTTCGCGACATTCTGGAGAGTTACTCGAGCCATTCGGCAGGACCCCGCTTCACGTTCTTCCCGGTTTCATTTTTTAATTGGATAAACCAATTTGGTATGACCGTAAGTTGTTCATGGTGAGATGTCAAGCTTCGCCACATTGAGACAACGTTCCTAGCGCCGCGTCTCCAGCGCGACAAAGCACCGACCACCTCCATCATTCATCGTCCCAGTGTGGTTTGACCATTTTGGTGTGTCCAATTACACTGACGCAAGCCGCGCGGGTCGTGTGGCTATTCGACGCGCAAATGTCAGGGAAGTGTGATGGCTGGACCGTTGGTGGGTTACCGAGTGCTCGATCTTTCAAGAATTCTCGCTGGGCCCTGGCTGGGACAGTTGCTGTCCGATCTCGGAGCTGAGGTCTGGAAGATCGAACGTCCAGGAACGGGCGACGATACGCGGCAATGGGGCCCACCCTTTCTGCGGAAAGACGGCGGAGTCGACACGACCGAAAGCGCGTATTTCCTGAGTGCTAATCGCGGCAAGCATTCGATATGCGTCGATATATCGACTGAGGAGGGGAGCGCCATTGTTCGCGCGCTTGCCCAGCAGGCTGATCTCGTGATCGAGAACTACAAGGTTGGCGACATGGCGCGTTACGGCCTTGACTACGAGTCACTCAAAAAACTGAAGCCTGACATTATCTACTGCTCGATCACCGGCTACGGCCAGACCGGCCCGATGAAAGATGTAGCAGGATACGATATGGCTATTCAGGCTATAGGCGGCCTGATGAGTATTACCGGAGAGAGTGACGACAGACCCGGCGGAGGCCCTCAGAAGGTCGGAGTTCCGATCGTCGATATTCTCACAGGTATGTATAGCGCGACGGGTGTCATCTCCGCGTTACTGCATCGCGAGCGTACCGGGGAAGGACAGCACATCGACATGGCACTGCTGGATGTCCAGGTCGCCGTTCTTGCCAACCAGAACTTGAACTTCCTCACAACCGGCGTGCCTCCCAAGCGATACGGCAACGCGCATCCAAATATCGTCCCCTATCAAGTCTTCAAGACAAGGGATGGCTCGTTCGTGCTCGCTGTCGGCAACGACCAGCAGTTCCGGAAATTCTGTGCTGCTGCTGGTCTGGCAGAATTGGCGACCGATGGTCGCTTCGTCACGAACACGGATCGGCTCAAAAATCGTGACCAACTTATACCCCTACTGGATGACCATCTGGTACGGGAGACGACCCAGTATTGGATTTCTATTCTGGAGCCCGTGGGGGTCCCTTGTGCGCCTATCAATCGACTGGATGAGGTGTTTGCTCACCCACAAGTGATCCATCGGGAGATGCAGATCAAGCTTCCCCACTCTGCCGGCACAACAGCCCCTCTCGTTGCAAACCCGATCAAGTTTTCCGGGACGAAGATAGAATATACAAAAAGCCCGCCACGACGAGGCGAAGATACGGCGTACATTCTCAAATCCGTACTGAAGTACGACTCGGCAGCAATTCAAAATCTAAATGAGCGGCAGATTATCGATATTGGAACCTCCTGAGCGCGGTTAGGGGCCCAGAGCCCATATCGCGCGTTGGACCATCGCCTTTTCTGGCTGGACAGCGGATTCGGGAGCTAGCAGCAGAACGAGGCATCCTGCGCTGAAAAGCAGGATTGCAATTCTCCAGGATGGAAACATGAGATGACCTCTCCATTGACGGCCAATCTCTGGTCACTATAAATGGTCCTACCAGATTGGTAGGATAGACTAGGGTTCGGAAGTGCCTTTTGCAAGTCTCAAACCGCAATCTGGACTTGGCGGTTTTGGTCGTTGCACGAACAAGCCGTTCGCCGGCTTTGACAAAAATAGGGGATGGAAATGAAGCTCTCGGGATATGATTATGTCATCGTCGGCGCAGGATCGGCAGGGTGCGTGCTTGCCGCACGATTGAGCGAAGATCCCAACGTGAAGGTGTTGCTGCTTGAGGCTGGATCTCCTGCTTCTTCAATCTTTGTTCATATGCCCGCAGGCATTCGCGTGCTCTATACGAGTCCAAAACACAACTGGCAGTTTTGGACTGAACCTCAATCCGGACTAAATAACCGCAAAATCTACATTCCCCGCGGCAAGGTTGTGGGAGGATCATCTGCCATCAACTCTATGATAGCGATCCGGGGAAACCCCGCAGATTACGATGCGTGGGCGGCGCAGGGCCTGCCGGAATGGGGATACGAAAGCCTTCGCCCCTATTTGAGGAAGATCGAGGACGCCAGCGGAGTTACGTCCCAGCACAATCAAGACAGAGGCTATTCTGGTCCTATCCGCTTGTCTTACGGCACCTTGCAACATCCAATCTCGAAAGCCTTCATTGAAAGCGCCAAGTCAGCCGGCCTGCCCGAGAACAACGGATTCAATGGCCCATCTCAGATCGGCGCGGGCTTCTACGAACTCACCATCGCGGATGGCAAACGCTCCGGAGCATTCAAGTTTCTCGATCAAGGAAAGGGGCGGAGCAATCTGACCATCATGGCCAACTGCCAGGTTCGGAGGCTGGCGTTGGAGGGTACGCGCGTTCGGGGCGTCGTGATTGAGAAAGGCGGACGTGAGGTAATCATCCCCGCGGAGCGCGAGGTATTGCTGACGTCCGGCGCGATCTGCTCACCACAATTGTTGATGCTGTCGGGAATTGGACCCGCCGAACATCTGCGATCGCTCGGCATCAAGCCCGTGATCGATTCCGCAGGCGTCGGCAGCAACTTGCAGGATCACCTCGATTGCGCAATCCGGCTGGAGGCATCCCAACCCATCACACTGACTCCGTATCTCGGATTAATCCGAGGTGGCTTAGCGGGCGCGCGATATATGTTCCGCGGCACGGGTCCCGCCACCTCCCAAGGCGTTGAAGCTGGAGCGTTCTGGGGTCCCGATAAACATTCGCAGTGGCCCGAGTGGCAGGCTCATCTCATCGTCGCGCTTCGAAATCCGCCGCCGGGCGAGCGTGTACCGCACGGCTTTGGCATTCGCGTTTGCCAGCTTCGTCCGAAAAGCCGCGGAACATTGCGACTGCGTTCGGCAAATCCGTTGGACATGCCCGCTATCGATCCACGCTTTCTGTCGGACGAGAGCGATTTCGTCAGCATGCAAGAGGGCGTTAGACAGATGTGCGATATTATCGATCAGCCTGCGCTCCAAAAGCTCATTAAGCGGAAGCTCGATCCCGATGCCTTTAAGAGCCCGGAGTCGCGCAAGAAGTGGATACGAGCACGCGCAGAAACGATCTACCACCCCGTCGGAACCTGCCGTATGGGCGAAGATCGCGACGCCGTCGTCGATGGCAAGCTGCGGGTTCGAGGCGTCGACAATCTACGCGTTATCGATGGCTCACTTATGCCGACCGTGATTAGCGGAAACACCAATCTGCCGATTATGGCTATGGCGGAGAAAGCTGCAGAGTTGATTGCGGGGAAGTGACCCAATGTTCTCTCCTCAATGGCAGGAACAGTCTGAAACCTTGCCTTTCATCACACAGGCTATCACTTGATTTCCCGTGATCCCGCTCGTCGTCGGCGGTCTGACGCGAAGGCGTCAGTAAATGGCAGCAAGCGCCGAAGTGCGCCCTCCCTAGACTGCCCGAGGTCCGATGACGGGTCCCGGGCTCCTTTTATGGATTTGATTACCCTTTTGGACGTCAGCCGCAATTGTCAACGACGTCCGTGCTGCTCTGATTGTTTGATAAGGAAGGTCTAACTGGGACAGCCGTGCCGGAGATCAGGTGCGGACGCCACCTAAGCCTAGTAAATCTCTGCCTCAATCGTCCCGCTCAGTTCAACGGTTTATCGGAGGAATTGCTGGCTACTCTGAAGGAGGAGCTTGCGCTGATCGCAGCCGATCCGTCGGTCCGCTGCGTGGTTCTGTCAGCCGCCGGCAAGGCGTTCTGCGCCGGGCACGATCTGCGACAAATGCGAGCCAACCCGCGTCTTGATTACTACAGGCAGCTTTTTGCGCGCTGCACCGACGCAATGCAGACGATTATCGCACTGCCAATTCCGGTCATTGCCCGTGTCCATGGCTTAGCCACCGCTGCCGGCTGCCAACTTGTAGCTAGTTGCGATTTGGCCGTAGCTCGGATGAGGCGCGCTTCGCTGTCTCTGGAATCAATGTCGGGTTGTTCTGTTCCACACCGGCGGTAGCCCTTTCGCGCAACGTGCCAACCAAGCGGGCATTCGAGATGCTTGTGACTGCACGATTCATTGATCCGGCGACCGCCGAGGAATGGGGCTTGATCAATCGCGCGGTTCCCGCTGCCGAACTTGACACCGCGATAGAGGATCTGGCGAAGGTGATCATCGCCAAAAGCCCCGCTGCGATTCGTCACGGAAAAGCGATGTTCTATGCTCAGCACGAGCGCACTCGCGCCGCAGCCTATGCGTTGGCGAGCGAGGTCATGGCGCAGAACATGATGGAGGAAGATGCAGGGGAAGGCATTGATGCCTTCCTCGATAAGCGTCTCTCTTCATCGAAAAGCTAAAGTGCTATAACTCCTGGATCGATGGCTGCAAGCGCGAAGTTCTCGTGATGCTCAGGCGATCCACGAAAGCTGTCAGAGTTGACGCCCAAGGCGACGACGGCGTGCCTTTCGGCCGCTCGCCTATCGTTCTTATTCGCTTTACAACAGAATTGTCCGCGAACTGCTTGAGACCCGCGATAACCCGCGCGTATCTGCGAAACAAGCGGTCGGCACTATCATTGCTGCAATTCACGGCATCGTCACCTTTCCAAAGCATACGCGCACGATGGATTGGATTGATACGCTCGTCATAGCGGAACATGCCATAGATGCTTTACTGCATTCCTGGCGCACAGGGGAGCACGTCCCTTAGTTCAGACGAGTTTCTACCGCACGTTCGAAAAGCACGGCGTTAGGAAGGAAGCTCACATTAACCGCATATGCGCTGGCTAACCTACGCAGTTGGCATAGAAACAAGTTACTCACCGGCAGTCTTCTGGCACTTCTTGCCTGAGCCGTGGCCCGTTTGCGAGCCGCCGGCCGAGTGCCTCTAGGAATCTATCATAACGCTCGCCGCCCTTGGCACGCGCCGACGCCTGCGCGACTTCCGGCAAAGACGCGGTCGATGTCAGCCAGGCGCGAATGAAAATGGCGAAGGCTTCGTTGGCGATGCCAATGTCGCGCTCCAGACGCTGAATGTTGCGATCAATCCGATCGAGACGCTTGGCCAAGGCGGCCTCCCGGCGCTCATCAGCGTCGGGTGACAGGAATGAGGCGATGGCAGCTTCGGCGATCATCGAGCGCGACTGCTCGCGGCGACCCGCGTGGTCGGCCAAGCGATGCGAGAGGTTCGGATCGAGATAGATCGATAGCCGCTTCTTCCTCCCGGACGGTGGCGCGATGTCGGACTGCTGCGTCATGACTTACAACTCCATGCCGTCGCCGGGGTCCAGAGCAATCCGCCGCGCTATCAACCGCATGTCGCGTGCCAGCGCACGATTGGCGACAACCTCGCGCTCCGACTCGTCGGCATCGGGATCGAACTCGTTGGTGGCGGTCGCCATCGGTTCCGGTGCGATATCCTTATGCCGCTCGAGCCCAGGTTCGCGGCGGAGACCGGCATTTGCAGGATCGTCGTCCGGCTTGGCCGCGCCATTTGGTACGGTCGCAGCTTCCGGTGTGACGATGCTCTTGCTCGTTGGCACGGCGACGGGCTTCAACGCAGACCAGTCGTTGCGTTTCGGGGCGAAGCCCGCTTTTGGGTCTTTTGGAACAGGCAGCAGCCGATCCTTGAACCTCCGATCATCATAATACCGTGCCTTCTTGGCGCGGACCGGCGGAACGCCCGCGACCATGACGATCTCGTCGTCGGGCGGAAGTTGCATCACTTCCCCGGCCGTGAGCAGCGGCCGCGCCGTCTCGGAGCGGGAGATCATCAGATGGCCAAGCCAGGGCGCGAGACGGTGGCCGGCATAGTTCTGCATGGCGCGCATCTCGGTCGCGGTGCCGAGCGCATCGCTGACTCTTTTCGCCGTCCTCTCGTCATTGGTCGCAAAGCTGACCCTGACGTGGCAATTGTCCAGGATGGAATTGTTCTGGCCGTAGGCTTTCTCGATCTGGTTCAAGGACTGAGCAATGAGAAATGCCTTGATCTGATAGCCGGCCATGAAAGCAAGCGCGCTCTCGAAGAAGTCGAGTCGGCCGAGCGCCGGAAACTCGTCGAGCATCAGCAACAGCCGATGTCTCCGGCCCTTCGCGTGCAAGTCCTCGGTCAGCCGGCGACCGATCTGATTGAGCACGAGACGCACAAGCGGCTTCGTCCTGCTGATGTCGGAAGGTGGCACCACGAGATAGAGCGTCGTGGGTTTCTCACCAGACACGAGATCCGCGATCCGCCAATCGCAGCGGGCAGTGACGGCCGCGACGACGGGATCGCGATACAGGCCGAGGAATGACATGGCAGTTGAGAGCACGCCCGACCTTTCGTTATCGGACTTGTTGAGCAACTCGCGCGCCGCGCTGGCGATGACGGGATGCGGCCCCTTCTCGCCGAGATGCGGCGTCGTCATCATGGCGGACAATGTCGCCTCGATCGGCCGGCGCGGATCGGACAGGAAGGCCGCGACACCGGCGAGTGTCTTGTCATTCTCGGCGTAGAGCACATGGAGGATCGCGCCGACCAGGAGCGAATGGGATGTCTTCTCCCAATGATTGCGCTTCTCCAACGAACCTTCCGGATCGACCAGTACATCGGCGACGTTCTGAACGTCCCGCACCTCCCACTCGCCTTTCCGCACCTCGAGCAGCGGATTGTAGGCGGCCGAGTCGGCGTTGGTGGGATCGAACAACAACACACGACCGAAGCGGGCGCGCAGGCCCGCCGTCAATTCCCAGTTCTCTCCCTTGATGTCATGCACGATCGACGAGCCCGGCCAGGTCAGCAACGTCGGCACGACAAGACCGACGCCTTTGCCGGATCGTGTCGGCGCAAAGCACAGGACATGCTCGGCGCCGTCGTGTCGCAGATAGGCTCGGTCAAGCCGGCCGAGAACGACACCATCGTCGCCGAGAAGACCCGCGGACTGGACCTCATCCGGCTCGGCCCAGCGAGCCGAGCCGAAGGTACGCACGTCCTTGGCTTCGCGCGCCCGGTAAATCGACATGAGGATGGCGACAGCGATCGCGACGAGTCCACCCGAAGCCGCAATACCGGCGCCCTCCAGAAAGACGTGTGGCGCGTAAGCATCGAAAAAGAACCACCACCAGAAGAAAGCCGGCGCCGGATAGATCGGCAAGCCGACCAGCGCGAACCAGGGTGAGCCGAGCTGTGGCTGAAAGCCGAGCCGCCACGCAACCCACTGCGTCGCGGCCCAGACCGCGAGCAGCACGATCGCGAACACGACGCAGATCTGGCCCCACACGACTCGACTGGCTGACACAGCGAGCAAATCTCCCTGCACGTTGCAATATTCCGTAGAAGAGCAAGGAGTGCGGAGATTTCAACTGCGCCTGTGTCAGTTATCGTAGAACAGCGTAGGTGATCGAAAAAAGACTTGCGGCGTGCGGAAAATCGTCAACATTGGACATAGCGATCAGCGACCCCCATCAAATCCCATCTGCCAGAAGTCGGCTTCGAGTCGCGACGCCTTGCCGAACAGCGCTGCGAGTTCATTGAAGCGCCGTTCGGTCATCGCCCGCGCGGCCAGGTCATCGAGATGGCGTCGCGCCTTGGCCGCAACAGCCTGATAGGCATCGCCTGCATATTCGGCGATCCATTCGCGATAGGGATGGTCGCCGAGCGCGTCGACTCCCTCTGGCACCAGGTGGCGGCCGATCTCCGCATAACCAATGACGCACGGGGCGAGCGCGACATGCAAGTCGAGCAGGTCGCCGGCCGCGCCGCAATCCAGCACGAAACGGGTATAGGCGATCGTCGCCTGATGCTCGGGCGCGGCTTCGATGTCCTGCGGTGACAGCCCCCAGCGGCCGCACAGCCGTACATGAAGATCCATTTCGTCGAGGATGGCCGCCACCCCCGCCTGCGCCGCTTTCATGTCCGCCAGCGTGCGGCTCTTGTAGGTCGCGAGCGCATAAGCGCGGGCGAACTGGATCAGGAACAGATAGTCCTGCACGAGATAGGTTCGGAACGCCGCCTGCGGCAGCGTGCCAGCGCCCATCTGGCGGACGAAGTCGTGGTCGACGTAGCTCTGCCAGTCGTCTGCTGTGGCTGCTTTCAGCCGGTCGAAGACGTCCATCGCTCAACTCTCACTTTCGCAGGAAGCCCTTGAGCAGCGGCCGCTAACATGCCGGCCGGATCATCGACATGTGAGACCGGATCAATCCTGCCAAGGGTTGACTACGACAACGCCCGTGCCCTCGAAATCCCGGACGTTGCGCGTCGCCACGGTCAAGCCGTGGACAAGCGCCGTCGCGGCGATCAGCGCGTCGACCTCGTTGCGCCGGTCGGGAATATGCAGATGCGCGCAGCGCATCGCAATCTGGTCATCAATGGGCAGGATGCGTCCGGCGAACTCCGGCCGGACATGATTGTCCAGCCAGGCGCGCAGGCGCGCGCCCTGCGCGGCGTCGCGACGCTGGATGCCGAGCACGCCGCGTTCCAACTCAAGGATGGTGATTGCCGAGATGAAGAAGCTCTCGGCGTCCTCGGTATCGACCCATGCTGCGACCCTGGCATCGGCCTTTCCGTCGCCGATCTTGCGCAGTTCAGAAACCACGTTGGTGTCGAGCAGATAATTCAAGACAGATCGACCCCGCGCGGCGCGATCTCGACACGCGGCGGATCAAAGTCGATGTCCGACAGGCCCGGCATGGCGAGGGCTTGGGTCAAACGGCAGCGCTTGCCGCTGAGGCGGCAGAACTCGTCATAAGTCATCAGCACATGGGAGGGCTTGCCCCGGTCGGTGATGACGACCGGGCCGTCTTGTGCGGCCTTCTTGGCGCTGCTGACGTCATGATTCAGCTCGCGGCTGGAAAGAGTGGTGATGGTCACGACGCACCTCCATGTAGGCAAGTACCTACATAGGCCAGGCCAGTCTGGATTTCAAGATCAAACCGCTGGGCAGCGACCATGCCCATCCGCCACGGGTCCGCGCACCCTAGCCTTCACAGCCCGAGCCCCCGTTTGCGACCAAACGACCAATCGACGCCGCCATCGGCGCGGGCCACCCCGGAAATATGCCGCCCGATATGTTTCTCGATCGACGGGGTCCATGGCACCAGCTTGAAGCCGAGGCCGTCGTCGATCATGGCGAAGCGGCCAGACGCGAGTGCAAAGCGCCGGCTGTACGTGCCGGCGACAAATTCACCTTCAGCAGATTTCTGGAATGGCATACCGGTCTCGGCCGCGAGCGTGTCGCCGAGCGCGTCCAGCTCGCGTTGCCGGAGCGTACCGATCAGGTTCCGGTTGAATAGGATGCGCTCGCCATCGCGCCGCGCCATGCCATCCTGAATCAGATGTGCGGCGCGGGCCTCCATCGTCTGCTTCACCTCCAGACCGAAGCCGCCGCCAAGATCAACGGGGTCGCGAGCGACTAGCTGGCGGTCGAGCCAGGTCGCGCCGTTCGCCGTCGCCTGCGCCTCGATGGAGAGGTCGGATCGGACCGCCAGTGCGACACGGCGCTCGCCTTTCGCGTCCTCGAAGGATCGCAATTCCACGATCGAGCCCGGCGCGCTGTCGCCGGCCGACTCGATGTCCTGGAGCTTGATGTGGTGGGTGCGGCCGTCGACGCCGTCCACCACGGCATAGGCCGTCCCAACCAATTCGTTGTCGAGGCCGCGTTCGACCAGCCGGCCGATGATCGGGGCGCCATGCGCCTCGCCGGCCAGGACATAGTCGGCCGCGCCACGTGCGATGCCCTGCTCGTCGAGGGCGCGGTGCATCCGCTTGATGATGTCGTTGCGCTGGCCGAGGTCGCGCAACGTCGATTCCGCCTCCTTGGCGATGATCCACTGACCGGAGCCGATGGTCTCGGCAAGGCCGAGGTGTTCGAGGTGGCGCAGGCGTCCGACCTTTTGCGTCAGGTATGCGTCGGGCTGCCGGTCCGGTGACGGCGCCACGTCGATGACGCCCTGCTCGTTGGCGTCGCGGACAAGCTGGCGGTCAAGCTGGGTCCAGCGCTCGGCCTCGACCTGACGGCTCAGCGCGCGGCTGATGTCGAGATCGGTGCGCGGTCCAAGTTCCTGGGTGATGAGATCCTGCGCACGATCGCGCATCCCGCTCTTGATGTAGTCGCGGTCGATCACGAGGTCGCGACCATCATCGGCGCGGCCGCGCACGATGACATGGACGTGGGGGTTGTCGGTGTTCCAGTGATCGACCGCAACCCATTCGAGTTTCGTGCCGAGATCCTTTTCGGCCTGCGCCATCAGTTCGCGGGTGAACCGCTTCAGATCCTCCATATCGCTCGCGTCTTCGGGCGAGACGATGAAGCGGAAGTGGTGCCGGTCGTCCTTGCAGCGCTCGGTGAACTCCTTGACGTTGGCGTCGTCGGTCTCCGGGCCGAACATCTTCGCGCGCTCGCCGTCACGGGTGACGCCATCACGGCGGAGATAGTTGAGATGACGGGCGAGCGGACCGCGCGGACTCTTGTTGCGGACCACGAGCGCCTTGACGGTGCAGAATCGCGTGCGGCTGGTGATGAAGCGATTGGCGCGGATGCTTGCGACGCGGCCGCGCGCGAAATGCGGGCCGCGGCCCGCGGTGATCTTGCCGGAGCGCGAGATGCGGCCGCCGGCCCTCTGCGCGGCGGCGAGCGCCTGAGCGACAAAAGGCAAGGCGCGCTGCGCTCGCGATGAGCGGATGCGCCCTGGGCGAACATGGAAATCGTCATCGCGTGTCATAGCTGAACTCGCGATGTGCGATATTCACTGAAATCATTCGCGAAAATAAAGACGCGCACATCGTGACGACGATCCACGATGTGCAAAAAATCGGAAAAAGCAGAAGCAAAACAACCGACCGTCCAAGCCGCGATGTGCGGCTTTTTATCTTGCCTTCCCACAGTTGTTGCCTGGCCTGACCCGCTGCCCTCCGCCATCTCTACGATTGCGCACGCCGTGAAGCGTGGAAACTCGATGCTCATCGCTGTTCTCCATCTGCGCGCAGTCTTCGCACGAAGAGGCCATCGGACGGTGGCATGAGCGCCGACAGATCGACGATCGAAGGCGCGCTCGATGGTCGACCGGAAGGACGATCGACCGCCCCGAACTCGCCATCATGGTGGACACTAGATCGCACGACGAAGATCGGCCCAAGCGACCAGGATTTGCGCGAGGCGGCGCCGGCCAAGCGCATCACAGGGACCTTGCCGTCGATCATCGCCGCGATCTTCGCGACGTAAGCGACAGTCTCGGCCGGCAGTGCGCGGCCGCTCGCAAGGTGCGCATCATAGCGCCTCGGACCTGCGTTATAAGCGGCGAGCATCGCGGCCATCGAGCCATAGCGATCGTGCATTTCGCGGAGATAGGCCGCGCCGGCCAGAATGTTGGCGCGCGGCTGCCAAGGGTCGTGGCCGAGACCGTAACGCCTGCGCAGCTCGTTCCATGTCTTCGGCATGATCTGCATCAGGCCCATCGCGCCCTTGGGCGATCGTGCGGTCCTATTCCCCGTGCTTTCGACGGCCATGACCGCGCGTATCCAGCGCTCGGGAATGGCGAAGCGTTTGGCCGCCTCGGCGATGTGCGCGGCCCACGGATCGCGCGATGGAGCAGCGGACTTTACGCGCGTCGCAGGAGACGCAAACGGCGGCTCCGCAGTCGCGTCCGCTGTCGAGCACGCGATCACGGAACATGCGGACAGCATGACGATGATCGACGACAGCGTGGCGCGAAAGCCGCCGTCCCGAACCGCCATCAGCTTGCCATCGTGCTCGCTTCGCTCAAGGGCAAGGCTGCGCCGCCGGCTGGCGTTTTCCGGACGGGCATCGTCCGACGACATGCCGCGCACCCGGAAAACTGACCGACGCCCCTGACCTGCGCTGCGCGCGACGGCCGCGCTGTGAGCGATCGGGTCGAGGGGATTGATGGGCGCTCGATCGATCAAGGGGATTGCAGGAGAACGGTCGCGCGAGCGCCGGCACCGCATAGCCGTCACCCCTCGCCTTCCTGTTTCTTCCGCCGCGTCCAGAGCAGGTTCCACACATCTTTCTTGGTGTCGGACTCGAACAGGCGAGCGCGGATGGGTTGGTTCAAGATCGGATCGTCGATGGTTACGGAGAGGTACGCACCGGCACGGTCGCCGGTGCGATCCCAGGCCGCGCCAACTTCCATGCCGTTACAGAAGACGCGATGGTTTGGCGCATTCTCGGTGTCGGATTCATCGATCGGAAGAATGGACACCTCGGCGTCGAAAACGAGTGTGCGTACGCGGCCGAAGAAGCCATCTTCCTTGCGGGTGAACGCTCCAATCTGAGTCATTGCAATGATCCTCATCTGGTTGGAGAAGCGAGCCATTACGGCTCGTCGGAGACCGGCGCACGGAGGAATTCCGCGGCCGGATCGGCGGCACCGGTGGTCCAGACGGGAATGGCGCGACCGATGATGGTGGTGATGGGAAGCGGCCCGAAGTAGCGGCTGTCGAAGCTGTCGGAGCTGTCCCAATTCATGAAAAAGGCTTCGCCGTCATGAAGCGTGCGGCAGCCTTGCCAGTCGGGCAGCGGTCGGCCGCGCGTGTCGCGCGCGAGCGCCTGTCCGTAGATTCCGTCATAGGCGATGATGGCGCTGCCGCGCCGGCAGATCGTCGTGCCGCCGAGCGCCAGGACCCGCTTGATGAGAGGCAGGCCGCGCGGCAGATAGCGACGTTCGTCGAGAAATGCCGCCAGCTCCGCGGGCGGCATGACGACGGCGAGATCGGTGACGTCGACCTGGTCGCCGGGAACGATGCGGTAGAGCCCGATCGGCACGCTCGTGGATGCGTTCCAGATGAACCGGATGTCCGGCCGGCTCCAGGCCGGCACGACGATCAAAGCTGCGCCAGCAAGCATCGACAGCAACGTCATGTGGCGCCAGATCATGGCGAAACCTCGCGCCGCAACAGCCAGGCGCGGTGCTGCTCGGGGCTGTAGATGCGGAACGGTTCGTTGACGCTGATGCGATGGTTGAGATGCCGCCAGTGTTCTGGCGCAACGTCAGCGGGATCGATATCGAGCGCTTCGATCGCGTCGATCGCGGCCAGCACGCGCTGCACCTTCGGCCATCCGCTGATCCGCAACAGGATGTCGCCGCCGGGGCGCACGAACGGCAGCGTCTGATACGGCTCGCCGGTCGTCACGGTGCGCAGGATGTCGATCCGCGAGATGATCGTGCCGTATTCATTGGCCGCCCAACGGACGAAGGCGAAGATACTTCCGGGCACGAAACTGACGATGCGTCGATGGCGGTCGAGACGCTGTTCGTCGACGATGTGCCCGAAGCGGATACGGTGCTCGATGCGCTTTTCGCGCCACGTCAGTTCGACCAGCGTGTGGTCGGTTGGTCCGCTCGCGCGCAGGTCTGCCGTCATGGCCGCAACCCTCGGACGAAGCGCGACACGATGATGTTAAGGCAGTCGCAACCGATCGGACGTGCGATAGTCCCGCGTCCACAATTCCGCGAGGTGGCGTGCCGCGTTAGCAAAAGTCCGAAGGACTTTGAGTTAGGAAAGTTAGAGGGGGACAAATCCGCCTTGTCGCGCCAGACAGTTAAGAGGCGCGCGCGTTCCCAATAGTACGGGACTCGCGTTCCTGATAGTACGGGTGTCGGCGTTCCCAATAGTACGGGTCCATCCACACCTTTTGCACCGGCGCGTGCCATGTTCATCGCACGCCTCCCTGCCGCTGGAGCGGCGCAACGGTGCAGTCGGAACCCGCGGGCCGGAAGATCAGGCGCTGCCGGCCGTCGGGATCGTCGATCAGTGTCAGGTGGTAGCCGGGCAACGGCTGGCGCTGGACGATGGCGCGCAGCTCGAACCGGAAACGGCGCAGCGGCGACAGGCTGCCGGACTTCAGATGCAGGTGCGGGAGATCGAAGCTCCAGCCGTGCGTCTGCCGGCCGCCATGCTTGCGCACGAGGCGATACAGCCAGCGCTCGAGCCCGCCGGTCAGGTGGAAATAGGCACGGTCAATGGTGAGGATCAGCGCGTCGTCGAGAACGCCGGCATAGAACCAGTCCGGCAGGATCAATTCGATCCCGAGCGGTCGGCCGGTCGCGTCGAGACGTTCTTTCCATTCGTTGATCCACGAGAAGCGGTGCCGCCGCCGCTCGGACGGCTGGCGGATCGAGGTGACGACGGTGGTGGATTGCAGCCGGTCGAGCGCCGCCTTCAGGCGGTCGTAGCTCAGGCCGGAATCGCTGCGGCCGACGAAGGTGAGGATCTCATACGGTGTGGCGGCCATCAGGCGCGACGTGCGCAGCCCGCGGTCGCGCGCGTCGACGATCTGGCTGGCGGCCCAGATCAGCACGTCGGCGTCCCAGATCGTGGCCATGCCGTGCTCCGCGGTCGCTTCGACGCGGATCGATACCTCGCCCATGCGGAAGTCGATCGGCGTCACACGACGCACTTTGGCGAGGGAAAAGAACGGCCAGGACATCAAGTCCTGCGCGTCGCGGGCAGCGATGTCACCGGCGCGCGCCCGGAAGAGTTCGAGTTGCTGACTGTCGTATGAGCGGCTCGCCGACATAGCGATGCTCAGCGCGCAGTGCCGGCCGCATGACCAGCCGCGGATTCCGAAGTAGACTGCCGCGCGCAACCGTCAACCCATGCCTCAAGATCGGCGACGGCGTAGACCACGCGGCCGCCGAGCTTGTGATAGACCGGCCCGGTGCCGTCGCAGCGGTGTTTCTCCAACGTGCGAGGAGACAGATCGAGCAAGCGCGCAGCCTCGGGCGTTCGCACGAAACGCGGCCAATTCTTATCGGTCTTCTCCAGCATTGCGGACCTCCGTCGCAGCCGCCATCACGGCGGCGAGTCGGGTGCGACGATGGCGAAAAATTCGCGGCTCGGAGGAGTGACGAAATTCGTAGCCGTTAACAGAAGTGTCCCCCCTTCCCGCCTGGCGCGACATGCGTGGGTGCCGATGGCCGGGCCGCTGCGCATCAGGATCGGGATGACGTGTCAGGTCTTGCGATCAACATTGTGCCGCTGGTGTCTCGCCCGGGGAGCGAGCCAGCGCAGATATCCGCCTTCGATGCGTTCACGGGCGGCGGCAAGAATGCGGGCCAGCCGCCGTCGCTCCGGCGCGTTCTTCCAGTCGAGCGCGCGCAACGTCCTGACCTTCTCGTTGATCAGGATACTCGCAATCAAACGACGCGGCTCGCCGGATTCCACGCCGTCCCATACGCGCAGCATCAGCGCGGCCCGGTGAAGCTGGAAACGGGTCAGGCGTTCCTCGCGCGGCGGAGGTCCGGATCGCTCGCCACTGATGTGCCGGTAGAGTCGAAGCGCATTTTTCCTGCGCCAATGGAAATGCTCGTCGAACGGCAGAAAAACGCCTGCCTGTACGACCGTATCACCGCTCGGAAGCCAGACGCCGAGATCGCCTTGTACGTCTTCGACGACACCATGCAATCCGTCGCTGCTCGGTTCTCCGCGAATGGATAGCGTTGCGGGGTCAGGTAAGGAACGCGCGGCAAAGCCTTCCGGCGCGGCCGTGACAATGAGCGTGGCAGGGTTGAGCTGCGGCAGCCATATCGGCTGCACGACCAAAGCCGATGCAGCGGGGTCCGCCGCGAAAGGCCAGCCCCCAGCGGCGTGAAAGGCGCGCTATCGCCTCACGCTTCTCAAGCCTTCCCGAGACGACGGCTTCCGCCACGGCATGATAGTCTTTGCGATATTGCTTGTTGCGGCGCAGGAACTCGAACGTGATGCCGCCACGGTCGAGCCGGCTCAACTGTTCCTCGAATTGCGGTGAGCGCCAGTCTTGCAGCGGCTCCATGACGCGACCTCCCCCTCAGTCGTTGGCTTCGGGATGATTCCGTCTATGGCGAAGACCGGGAAAACGGCAAGACAGATAATCGGAATGCAGAGGGTTCTTCGACCGGACAACAAATTCACTTTGGCTGTCGTGATGAGAGACGTCGCGGAACTTACTGCATGCGGGGTTCAAGCAGGTGACGGTAGCCGTTCTCGGTCATCCAGCGCGCTCGAGCCAAATGGCTGTCATGAATCCGCTTGGCGCGTTCGGGATCGGATGTCACGTCAAAGCCGAATACGATTTTGACAACCTCGCGCCAATCGGCACCTTCCTCGGCGGCGTCCAACAGACGCAGATAGGTAGCAAGGTGCGCCTCATCATATGCGTTCACCCGATCGGTCAGCGGCGGACTGTCCTTGAAGTTAGGCTTTGTCATCGACGTGCCTCTGACTTATGCGCTTTAGATTCAAACTGGATTATCCGGTTACCCCCGCAATCGAACTTTCGGCGACATTCCTTCTCCAGACGCGGAATAATGTTATGCCGCAGATGCGATAAATAGTCTGACAACTTGACGCTTTCGTGCCAGCGGCGGGCATTGCCGTATCCAGGACGATCTTCTTTTTTTGCAGGCGGGCGGTGATGTCTGCGCGTTATCAGGTATCGGCGCGCAGAAACTCGATCGGGTCGATGTCGAGCGCGAGGGCGAGTTTCTCCAGCATATCGATGGAGGCGGCATATTCTTCGCGTTCCAACATGCCGACGTAATTGCGGTTGACCTGGGCAAGATGGGCAAGCTCCTCCTGCGAGACAGATTTCTCCTGTCTCAGCCGACGCAGGTTCCTTGCGACTCTCTCCCGTAAGTTCATGCGGGAGGAGTCACCGGCTACCTAATATACTTCCACCCAATATACTAGGTATTCGACGAGCCGTCATCGTCCCTTAGCCGGTCGGTGCGTGAATCGCGAGCCGGGCGCAGTCCGGCGAGCGGCGGCCGTGTTCTGCGCACGGCCGCGCCGCCGATCTGCAACGCTGGATCGGCGCGAAATTTTCCGAAGGTGCAAAGCCTGAAAGGCGGAGAGCCGCGCAACCGGCGCGGCCTTCGCTGATTATATCGCCTTCTCCAGCAGGGTCTTTGCCTTCCCCTCCAGTTCCAGGCGCGTGTCCTGATGCGCCTTGGTGCGGGCATGCGCCGTCATGCCCTGCACAAAGTCAAAGATGCTTTCGGGCGGGCGGCCTTCTTCCGAAAGCACGGTCTCTATGATCCTGCCGGTTTCGGCCTTGCTGAACCCGCGCTTGCGCAGGAAGGTTTCGCGGTCCTCATCGGTGCGGGCAACAATATGTTCGCGCGCCGCCTTGATCCCGTCGACGAATGGCGCGGGCGAGGAATGGGCGAAGCTGGTCAATGCCGGTGCCGCCTCTTGGGCGAAGCGTTGCGCGGCAAACTTGCTGTGCCGGATGCTGATTTCCTCGAACCCTTCCACGCCCCACAAATTGCGGTTCATGCAAACGGCGCGGAGATAGAAAGACGCAATACCAAGTGTCTTGCTGCCGACTTCGCTATTCCAGCAATAGAAGCCCCGGAAATACAGATCCGGCTCGCCGTTCGGCAGGCGTCCGGCCTCGATGGGGTGCGTGTCGTCCACAAGGAAAAGGAAAACATCGCGGTCGCTGGCGTAAAGCGTGGTGGTGTCCTTGGTGATATCCACGAACGGATTGTGCGTCATGGTCGCCCAATCCAAAACGCCCGGCACTTTCCACATGGTATCGCCCGTGCCGTTGCCCGCGATCTTCATCACGGCGGCGACAAGCTCATGGTCCCAGATGCGGCCGTAGTCCGGTCCGGTCACGGCGCGCAGTTCAATGCGTCCGTCTTCCGCTTCCAGCGTCTTCACAAGCTCGGCGCGATGCGACAGCAAGCCATGCTGTAAGTTGATGCCTGCGAGCGGCGCGGCAAGCTGGCGCATATAGGTTGCGGGTGCGCCGACAAGGCTGCACAACTGCCCAAAGCTCCAATGCGTCGGGGAAATCGGCTGGTCCTGTCCGGGGACGATCAGCGAAAGCCGCTCGGCGTTGTCCCTGCTCGCCTCAACGCGAACGGCGCGGCTTTCGACGGTGCGGGTCTTCGCACGATCCGCGCGCATCTTCACGGCATCGTAAAGCTCTGTGAGCGACAAATAACGCTGATCGTTCGGGCGAGAGAACCATTCCGACGACACACGGCCGATCCGCTGCCCGCGCGAGATGTCCACGCGGAAACCGCTATTCACTGCCTGCGGGGTCTGGCTGCTGCTGATGAAGTTCATTGTCCTGTCCTTTCCCGTTAATGCCGAAGGCATGTCCCCCGACATGCCTTCCGGGGGCGCGTGAGCGCGCGGGGATGGAGGGGGCACATGCCGGCGCGCGGGGGCCAGGCTGCGAGGCGAGCGGAGCGGATGACGATGTGATGCCGACGTGGTGATCGGCCGTTCTGCGAGGCCGCGGCCCTGCTCCGCAACAGGCGGCATTTGCGGGGAGCAAGGGGTAAGACCCCTTGGTTCCCCACTCGATCGGCAAGGGCTTCAGCCGCAGCCGATCGGAACAATGCGAGCGCAGCTCGCCGTATTCCTTATCTTGCGGTGGCGGATATGAGCATGACGAAGCCCCGCTTGCGCGGGGCCTCGCTGGTGGCCGGTCTCAGTCGGCGGCGCGACGGCGCGACCAGATGAGCGCCAGATCCTCGCTTTCGCTCTCCACCAGGCTCGCATAGATTGGAGCCGGGAACGACGGGTCGTCGAGCTTGACGGAGAGGTAGTCGTTGCCCTTGTCGGACGTCTTCTTCCACGCCGCCCCGAACTCCGTTCCAGCGGCGATGACGCGGTAGTCCGGACCCTTCTCGTTGTCGCCTTCGGCGGCGACGAACTTCACCGACTTGACGTTGAGGGTGAGTGTCTTGACCGAGCCGCTGTAGCCGTTCTCGGTGCGGGAGAAAGTGCCGATCGTAGCCATGTCGTGGTTTCCTTCTGCTGGTCGGGCCGCGCCCATCGCGACCTCGATGATGGTCGACGGACCGGGGACGATCGGCCTGCACCCTTGGGGCCGAAACAACGTGGAGGGCGGCCGGCGACAGCTTTTTTGGCTCGCGATGCAAAGCCGAAGGCGGCGGAAAAAAGCTGGCGGCGGACGTTGCAGGTTCAAGATCGAGGCGACGCTTTCGTCGCCGGTCTTCGGTCAGACCAAACCAATCGAGGACGCCCGTGGGAGCGGCTTGAAAAGGACAGTCAGAGGAAACCGCGATCTGGCGATGGCGATCGGAGGCACACTTTCTCGCTTCGCGCCGCACACGGCTATCTCGGCTCCATCAAGAACGGACCCGAACCTCAACGGCAAGACGATGATGTCCTGAATGTCGCCGTCATCGACGACAATCGAAAGGTCCGGGCCATCCGCCCGTCACTCGCATCGCCATCGTGTTCGGCACGGCAAGAAAACGCCAACAAAGGTAATGGCGCCCTCCCAGCACAAGCCGCTGCGACTCGCTCCCGGCCTCGATCGACACCATGGTCCAGCGCGAAGGTCAGGGTGTAACTCTATCTGACGAACGTCTGCCGCTCCGCTGCTGGCTAGGACCGCCAAACGCGATGCTGACGCGAGCCGGGGGCGACCGGCGAATGTCCGCCGCCTCTCTTCGCGTCAAGGATCGTGACCGAAGGCGAAGACCCGCAAGGGGCTTCGGAAGCCGCCGCAGCAGCGCATAGAGCCCGGCCCGCAGGGCGACGCCCACGCTCAGGGGCGGCACGGAATATTTTGTGCGCCGATAACTTCCGCGTTCAACGAACCGGCTCAGGATTGCGGACTAGCGGATGTTGCCAACCGTATCACGGCGGCCACGCCGACACATGCGCCCCCTGCGAGGCAGACGATTTGCCGCCACACCAGCGGTGGAACGGCCTCGCCGGTGACGCCATGCACGAGCGCATATCCCGCCACGGCGGCAGGCGTGGCGAATATGAGCGCCAATGCGACCCGCAGGATCGGGGCGCGCAGCATGGCAAACAGAAGGGTCAGAATGCCGAAGGATGCAACGCCAGCGACAATGCCGACGATACCGGCGCCGATCCATCCAGCTCCGGTGCCGTAGGCGAAGCGCATCGCCGCGAGCGCGAGCATAAAGGGCAGCGCGTAAATCGCCAGCGTGTAGGCGAGGACACACATCATGCCGATCAGCATGACGATGACGGCGATTAGCGCGATCATGTCGGTGCCTCCGTTATGATGGAGACGATGCGGCGCGTCACGACCACGCGCCGGATCGCGATTTCAAGCGACAATCATCCCGGCATGGCACGCGAGCTTGACGTAGGTGCTGAGCCGGTGTTCGGCCTTGAAATAGAGGTCGCGCTCGGCCGGCAGGCCGAGCTTGCCGCGCACGTCCTCGATCTCGCTGAGCATCAGGTAGCCGAGTTCGGGACTGCCCATGCCAAGGTCACACAGGCCGAACAGGCGAACGTCCTCGCCTTCGGGACAGGCTTCCGTGATGAGCCATGTCGCGGCACCATCAGGCGTGAACAGCTTCACGACCGGGAACGGATCGAAGCCGTCACGCTCCTCGCTGGTGCGGCCGTTCTCGATCAGCTTGGCCAGCAGTTCGTCGGGGATCAGGGCTTCGGTGCGGGGAAAGCGCGGCATCATGACACGCCCTCCCCTGCCGGTTCGTTGATCCGGCAGCGAACGCAGTGTGCCGCGATGGCTCCGGCCTGCCGCGCCAGCTTTTGGGACAGCGCATCGATCTCGCCGCGCCGCGCAAAGCGCAGCGCCGCGACGTTAGCCTGAACGT
Source organism: Afipia sp. (assembly GCA_017308495.1). Lineage (GTDB taxonomy): Bacteria > Pseudomonadota > Alphaproteobacteria > Rhizobiales > Xanthobacteraceae > Afipia. The sequence goes on along the minus strand of JAFKES010000092.1, from coordinate 5,348 downwards.
CGCGCTCGTCGGCGCGGCTCCAGGTGGCGGAGGCACGGCCAAACTGGCGAGCCTTGACGCGGCTGCTCGTCGTCATGCGTTCGGCGCGCGCTTCAACCTGCCGCTCGATGACGGCAAGGTGGCGCGCGGTCTCGGCGTGCGCCGTCTCCATGCGGGTCAGTGTCGCCCGCTGTTTTGCATCGGTCTTCATGGTCTCGTGTCCTGCTGTCGTGCGGTCGAGGTCTCCGGCCGCGCCGGTCAGGCGCGGCCGGAACATTCTCGAGCGATGTCAGAAAGCTGGCCGGGGCCGCGCGATGCGACCCCGGCCGCGGCGGCTCACTCGGCGGCTTCGGGGAAGCCTTCGCTTGCCTCGGTCGCGCCGATGTCCTCGACAGACCCACCCGACGCTTCCGCAACCGGCGCGGTGCGCATCAGCGGCGGCAGCCATCCCGTCCCGGCAAGAAGCTGCTCGGCGGCTTCTGCCATCGGCTGCTTCTTCATGCTGGCGATGCGATCCGCCGCCTCACCGCTGACGGCCTCTCGTACAGCATCGAGGATGAGCGCCTTCGTCACGCGGCCGAGATAGGTTCGCACCGTCGGCGTCCAGTGCGCGGTCATGTCGAGCGCAAGTGCGCTTGCCAGCTTGTCAGCCGTCTCAAGCGCGCGCGGCTTGCGCTCCCAAGGCACTTTCACCGCGTTAACGGTCTGCGAGGCGCAATGCGCGAACAGCGCCATGACGCTTGCATGGTCCAGCCCGGTGATGAAGCCCCACAGGTCCGCCACGTCGCGCGGCATGTCCGCCGCCCATCCGGCGTGACGATCCGCGAGCGCCTTTGCCGCCGCCGTATCCTCGATGCCGTCCGCGTGTCCGCCAAGGGGTGGACTGACGGTGCGGATGTCGAGGCAATGGGCGTCACCGCCGCGATAGAAGCTCTGCGCGGCGAGCGCATGGGTGACGGCGATTAAGGCCATGTCCGGCTGCTCGCCAAGGGCGACCCGCAGGCCAAGGGTGCGATGCGTGGTCAGCTCGCGGACGAGAAGGTCGGACAGCGGCGTGCCGTCATCCCCTGCGTCCTCGTCGTCGGCGTTATGTGCGGCTGCATCGTCGCCGTCCTCGATGATCTCGCCATCACCGTTGACGCGCACGCCATCGATGACGGTTTCGCCATCGCTGGCTTCCTCCGCTTCGGGCTTCTCGTCCTCTGGACGGATGAAACCGCGCTCGATGCGGGCTTCTCCGTCCGGCGACAGCACGACAAAGACGCCACCGCGCGCGATCTCGTCAGGATCGTAAGCATGACGCTTGGCGTCGATGCGCTCGATCTCGGCTTCAAGCTCCCCGAACCGTTGGTCCACGTCGTCGGGAAGCTCCTCCGCGCCTTCATACTCCGACGACAGGCGGTCATATTCCTCCTGTGCGACAGCGCAGGCGGCTTCGTCTTCCTCGGAAAGCTTCACCGGATGCGGATAGGTGCGCGGCAGGCCGTGGGCGTGGGGATAATCGATATGAACCGAAACCCACTTCCAGCCTTCCGCCTCCTGAACCTGCGCGGCGATGCCTTCCAGTTTCTCGATGACAAGCCGCTCCAATAGCGCGGCGTCTTCATAGAAGCCGCCACGATCCTCCGTGAACAGATCGCGGACAATGTTGCCGCCTGCTTCCGTGTAGACTTCCGCACCGATGAAGATCGCGCGCCGATCCGTTGCCGGAATGTGGGTCTTCATGATGTCGCGGCGGATGAAGGACGGATCGCGGTTATAGGACAGGTTCTCGTAAACCTGCTCCTGCCGGGCGTGATCCTCGGTGATGGCGAAGGCCCTCAACTGGTCGAGCGTCAAGCCGCCGTCACGATAGACTTGCATCAGCCTCGGGCTGACCGCGCCGAGCCGAAGCCGCTGCTTCACCACATGCGCGGTGACGCCGAAGCGGGCCGCGATTTCCTCCGCGCCCCATCCGCGATGTTCCGCAAGCTCGCGGAAGGCCTCGAACTGGTCGGCGGGGTGCATGGCGGTGCGCGTGACATTCTCGTCAAGGCTGATTTCGAACGGATCGTTCGCCGTGTCGATGACGCAGCGGATACCCTCCGTTTTCTTGATCTGCTTGCGCTTCACGCGCAGCAACTGCGCCAGCCTGCGGCCTTCCCCGATGGTGACGAGATAGAAGCCGGTCGGCTTTTTCTCCGCGTCAAGCTCAGGCTCCACCACGAGGTTTTGCAGGATGCCCTTGGCGGCGATGCTGGCCGCATAGGCTTCGATCTCCGCCTCGCTGTGCGGGGTCTTGCGCGCATTGCGGGGTGACTTCTTCAGCTTGTTGAGCGGGATGAGAACCGTCTCGCCGTTTGCCGCGACTGACACGGTTTCCGCGCCGGTCTCAACCGCCGCAACCGCTTCCGTTTCTCCGACGCTGCGAACGTCCGCGTCTGCCGCTGCTTCCGCCACCATCGCAACCGTGCCGGCCCTCGCCATCTTCGATGTCCTTGCCATTGTTCCAATCCTTTTTCTGTGCAGGCCGGAGGCATGGCCCCCGCCATGCCTCCCGGGGGCGCGTGAGCGCTCGGCAGAGAGGGGGGCGGCTATCGGCGAGCATGGCCGGGCTGCGCGACAAGCGAGGTGGATTGGACGGATTGGGCGCGTGAAAACGATGCGCCGCCTTGCGCGTGCGCGGCCCTGCCATCGCACAGGCGGTAGTCGCGGGGGAGAGATGGCCGAGACCATCTCTCCCCTCCACGGATCGGCAAGGCTTCATCCGCAGCCGATCACGACAGAGCGAGCGAAACTCTCCTTACTCATCACCGCCATGCGCAGGCATCTTGCGTCCTGTTGCTTCACCAGGCCGTGTTCGCCTGCGCTCAATTTCGCGAAACTACGAAGACGCTCGACGCAGGGCTTTATACTGCCTGGAAATTCGCATTCTCATTCATGGGCACTGCGGCCAACATAGTTGGAGTCACAACCGCGCGGATTGAGCGTTTCGTGGGCGCTTTCAAAGTAACCGTTATGTTTGTTTGCGCCCCGCATCCTGCCGGGTTGCGATCGCTGCCGATAAAACAGTTTGCGCTGAAAAAGCGATCGCATGATCGCGCGATAAAAAATCGAAGAGTCAAACGGAGGTCACAACAGACGCAATCTAACTTCCGCACTTCGGAAGCACGCTGTGCAAGTCGTCATTGCCGCCCGCCTATAGCGCTGCGCGGCAATTTCCACTAAGCTGTTGGGCGCTTTAATGCGTGCCCGGATACGATCGTCTCGGGAGCAAAAGGCGATCATTCGACCGCTTGACCCTTCCCATCCTCGTAGCTGGGACAATCCCGACAATGAGGAGATTTGGCTAGAGTTGGCGCGCGCCATCGGACGCCAAATTGCAAGGGATGGAAGAGACGGTTTGGGACAGCCGATAGGGGAACGACATGACGATGGTGTCACCCAAAAAGAGAGCCGTGATATACGCCCGTTATTCGAGCGACATGCAAAAGGCGACCTCGATTGACGGTCAAATATTGCTCTGCCGTAAGGTCGCCGAACGCAACAATCTCGATGTCATCGGTGAATTCGTCGATGCGGCGAAGTCCGGTCTGACCGAAGATGCGCGGGACGGCTATCAGCGACTGCTCGACGGCGTGCGGAGCCACGACTTTGATGTGATTATCGTCGAGCATTTTGACCGTCTGTCGCGCGATCCGGCAACGATCCAGCGTCTAAAGCAGATTTTCGAGTTTAATCGCGTCGAGCTGATGGATCAGAAGGGGATTTACGCGACCGCTACCGATATCAGCATCGCGAGTCTCTACAATACGATCTACAAGCCCCAGCTTGCCGAAAAGGTTCGGCGCGGGCACGACAACGCTGTGGTCAACGGGAAGATTCCCGGCTCGTATGCTTATGGCTATCGGCCGACGCCTGGAGCGCCGGGTGAGCGTTCGATCGACGAGAATGAGGCGAAGATCGTACTTCGTATTTTCGAGGAGTACGCCGCCGGTCGGTCAACCAGAAATATTGCCGCCGATCTCACGCGCGAAGGCGTGCCTACGCCCGGCGCCACTCGCCACAAGAACAAAGTTGGTCGCACGATCTGGAATCATCAGTGCATCACGGGTGGTCGTAACGGCCGCGGCATCCTCGGCAACGAGCTGTATGTCGGCGTGATCCACTGGAACGTTCGCTCAACAATTCTCAATCCGGAGACGCAGAAGAAGCAGAAGCGCCGCAATCCGGAGGAACATCACCTCATTGTCATGAAGCCTGAGCTTCGGATTGTTCCACAAAAGCTATGGGATATGACGCAAAAGCTACGCAGCGAGCGCGCTGTCCGTATGTTCGGACCGAGCGGCAAGCCGCGGCGTCGCGAGGTAGTTCCGCGCAACAATGAACATCCGCTTGCTGGGACCCTTCGATGTGGGGTTTGCAATGGCCACATGCGAATTGCGCAGTCGTCTCGCGATGGCGGCCCGCGCGCAGCATGCGCCAACGCGCATCAACGCGGGACCTGCGAGCATACCCGTAGCTTTGACATGGACGTCATACTCAAAGACGTTTGCCGCAACATCGATGTGAAGCTGCTCTCTCCAAAGGCCATCGAGGAAGCGATGAGCGCCTGGCAAGAAGAGCGCAAGAACGATCGAAAGAAAGGCAGCGAACGCGAGACGCTTGAACGTCGACGCCGCAAACTCACTGCCGAGATCGAACGCCTATCCTACGCGATCGCGAACAGTCGTCGTAAGCCCGATGAGCTACTGAAACTGATCGATGAGTGCGACCTGGAGCGAGAAAATATTGATGCGCGCTTGCAGTTGCTCGGCGACGGTAGCGGAAACGTGATCCCGTTCGACCATCCGAAGTTCGGAGAGCTTTACTGCTCGGAGGTTAAGAAGCTCGTCACAGCGCTCAAGACCAATCCGAAGGCGACCGAAACGCGAGTCGCTTTCCGCACCTTGATTGGCTGTATTGTAGTGCATCCAGGCCGCAAGCGGATGCCCTACGAATATACGCCGTACCTGAACAGTGCCGCGCTCTTCGGGAAGCAACTTTTCCCTGAAAAAGGCGGGAAAGGCAAAGAGATCGGCAAGTCTGCATACTACAACAATGGCGGGTCAGAGAAATCCGTGTCCTCGTAATAAACGCGGACCCGCATATGATGACGGCCATCGCGAATGTCGCCATCAAGGGCGGCACGGTGCGCTGGTGTTTCGATCGGTCCGCTCATGCCGGTCGCCGCCGCTTGGCCGCCGTCGGCGCGCAATAGATGGCATACAGCGTCTTGAGCACGGCGCGGACATTGTCTGACCCGATCCGATAATACACCGTCTGCGCCTCGCGCCGCGTCTCCACGAGGCCGCCCGCGCGCATCTTGCCAAGGTGCTGCGACAGCGCGC
>JAFKES010000242.1 GCA_017308495.1 Afipia sp. | reverse complement strand
CCGCAAGCGCAAGCTTCTGGAGAAGCAGAAGGAAGGCAAGAAGAAGATGCGGCAGTTCGGCAAGGTCGACATCCCGCAGGAAGCCTTCATCGCCGCGCTGAAGGTGGATAGCTGACAGGCCGGCGGCGGTCGTCGCCGCCGCGTCAACGATCCGCCGTCGCAATCATCGACGCGCATTCATCGCCCGTTCAAGTCAAATCCGTTCGATGCAGTATCGCGGGAAAAGGCCGCGCGATACTTGACTCTTCGTGCGCCTGCACCGACGGTGCAGGCGATCAAGCGATTCGAACATTGGAGAGAATGATGGCAGCCGCCTACAAATTCGAAATCTACAAGGACAAGTCCGGCGAATTCCGTTTCCGCTTCCGCGCCCCGAACGGCGAGAAGATGTTCGCCTCCGAAGGCTATGCCAGCAAGGCCTCGGCCAAGAACACCATCAAGTCGATCATCAAGCATGTCGGCGCCGCCGAAGTCGATGACGTGTCGAAGGTGAAGGCCGCGAAGGACGCGCCGAAGCCGGCCAAGAAGGCGAAGAAGAAAAAGACGAAGAAGGCCAAGAAGTAACACGCGCCCGCGTGGCAGAATTCGCGGCCGGATCGCTCCGCGCCGCCGATTGAAAAACCCCGGCCTGGCCGGGGTTTTTTATGCGCGAGGCTTACGACAGGTGAATGGCGTTGCGAGACGATCACGCAACCCGCACGATCCGCGCGTCGCGCTGCGCCTGCAGCAATTTCATGATCTCGGCCTGGGGCCGCGCGCGACTGAACAGATAGCCCTGGCCTTCGTGGCAACCTTCGATGCGCAGGCAGTTCAGTTCGGCCTCGGTCTCGACGCCCTCGGCGGTGATGGTGATGCCGAGGCCGATGCCCAGACTGATGATCGAGCGCACGATGGCCTGGGCATCGTGGTTGGATCCGAGGTCGCGCACGAAGGACTGGTCGATCTTGATCTTGTCGAAGGGAAAGCTGCGCAGGTAGCTCAGCGACGAATAGCCGGTGCCGAAATCGTCCATCGAAATCCGCACGCCCAGCGCGCGCAGCGCATGCAGCGTCGCCAGCACGTGATCGCTCCTGTCGAGCAGCAACGTCTCGGTGATCTCCAGCTCCAGCCGCTTCGGCGGCAGACCGGAGGTCTTGAGCGCGTCCATCACCACCGCCAGCAGGTTGCCGATCCGGAACTGCAGTGGCGACAGGTTGACCGCGACGCGGACGCCGTCCGGCCACTGCGCCGCATCCATGCAGGCGCGGCGCAGGATCATGCTGCCGATCGCGTGGATCAGGCCGGTTTCCTCGGCAACGGGAATGAACTCGCCGGGCGGGATCATGCCGCGCGCGGGGTCGGGCCAGCGCACCAGCGTTTCGAATCCGGTGATGCGCCCGCTGCGCAGATCAACCAGCGGCTGGTAATAAGGCTGCAGCACGTCGTGCTCGATCGCGGCGCGCAGGTCGGCCTCGATGCGGCGGCGCGCCTGCGCCTGCGCATCCATTTCCGCCTCGAAAAAACTGAACGTGCCGGGCGCTTCGCTCTTGGCGCGCGACAGCGCCATGTCGGCGTTCTTGAGCAGTTTCTCGGCGTCGTCGCCATCACCCGGCGCCATCGCGATGCCGATGCTGGCCCCGCTGACGATGGAATGGCCATCGAGCATATAGGGCTCACCGAGGATCTCGATCAGCCGGCACGCCAGCAGGCTGACATCCTCGGGCCGCGCGACGCCGGCCTGCACCACGGCGAATTCGTCGGAACCGAGGCGGGCGACGGCGTCCTCCTCGCGCAGCGACGAGCGCAGGCGCCGCGTCACGCCCTTGAGCAGTTTGTCGCCGATGGCGTGGCCGAGCGTGTCGTTGATGGCCTTGAAATTGTCGAGGTCGAGCAGCAGCACCGCGACCTTTTCGCCGCTGCGGCGGGTCTGAGCCAAGAGGTCGTCGAGCCGCTGATGCAGCAGCAGGCGGTTCGGCAGTCCGGTCAACGCATCGTGCTGGGCGAGAAAGGCGAGCCGCGCTTCGGCGCGTTTGCGCTCGGTGATGTCCATCAGCCCCAGCAGCACCGCGGCCCGATCATCGAAAGTCAGAAGGCGCGCATAGATCGCGACATCAATCAGTGAACCGTCGGCCCTGACATGCTTCCAGGTGCGCGCCGCATGCTCGTCGGCGCTGTGGTCGCCGCGCCACGGCGGCAACTGTTCGAAAGCCTGGATATCGGAGATTCTTAGCTTCTCGAAATCGCCGCGCGAATAACCGTAATGGGCGACCGCCGCGTCGTTGATGGCGATGATGCGCTCGGTGTCCTGCGCGCAGACGATCATCGGCACGGGATTGCTGTCGAACAGAAGCCGGAACGAGGCGTCGTGCTGTTGCAGCGCGGCGGTCGCGGCGATGGCGCCCGGCACCTTGCGGCCGCGCATCGGCCGGCTCAGCGCGGCCTTGGCGCGGCGCAGCGGTTTCCGCCGCTTCACCAGCCGTGCTTTTTCAGCCCCGGTTTTCGGTTTTGGCCGATCAATCGGCATCTGTCCCGCCACGCTTGCATCCTGCGGGGCGCAGTCTTGGTGCAAGTCTCTGAAGAAAGGGTATCCACGAACCCCCAAGAATCCTGGCATCCGGCCATTTGCCGCCCTGCGCGCCTGTGCGCCATATACTTCCATACCAGCCGCGGGCCGCGTTGAACTGACGCGGTAAACGCCGGGTTAAGGCGCCGCAGGCCCGCCGCCGCGATCACCGTGGCGTGTGCAGGGCCGGATCGTCTCGCCGCCGGACCGCCGCCACGCTATAGGTGGGCCATGATGCGGATTCGCCTGATTCTCGCTTTCGCGCTGCTGCCGGCCGCCGCGATCATGACCGGCGCGGCGCAGGCGCAGGACAAAGGGTCCGTCACCCCGAAGCCGCTGCCGGCGCTCGCCAATCCCAACGATCCGCACCTCGCCGCCAAGGAACTGTTCGGCCGCAAGCTCGCGCCTGCGTCGCTGCCGGCGCAGCCGATCGGGTTCTATGCGAGAGGGTGCATCGCCGGTGCCGTGGCGCTGCCGATCACCGGGCCGGCATGGCAGGTGATGCGGCTGTCGCGCAACCGCAACTGGGGTCATCCCGATCTGATCGCACTGCTGGAGCGGGTGGCGGCGAAGGCGCAGAAGACGGCGGGCTGGCCCGGCCTTCTGGTCGGCGACATGTCGCAGCCGCGCGGCGGCCCGATGTTGACCGGCCATGCCAGCCATCAGGTCGGCCTCGATGCCGATGTGTGGTTGACGCCGATGCCGAACCGCCTGCTGTCGCGCGAGGAACGCGAGGAAACATCGGCGGTGATGATGGTGCGCAAGGACCGGCTCGACATCGATCCCCGCACGTGGACGCCGACGCACCTCTCCGTCATTCGCGCCGCCGCCAGGGAACCGCAGGTCGAGCGCATCTTCGTCAATGCCGCCATCAAGAAGGCGCTGTGCCGCGAGGCCACCGGCGACCGGCACTGGCTCAGCAAGGTGCGACCGATGTACGGTCACGACTACCACTTCCACATCCGCATCAAGTGTCCGCCCGGCAGCGCCCATTGCGAGGCGCAGCCGCCGCCGGGCGACAACGAAGGCTGCAGCGCCGGGGACCTCGCCTACTGGTTCAGCGACGCCGTGCTGCATCCCAAGCCGCCGGTGAAACCGCCAAAGCCGAAACCGCCGCTAACACTGGCCGAGCTTCCGGCCGAATGCCGCGCTGTGCTGCGCGCGCCGTAACCGCGGCGCGACCGGCGCTCTTTCAAACGCCACGCCGGCTTGATAGACTTGACCCCAGCCGCCGCGCCGCAAGCGCGGGCGGATCGCGCGGACGATGGTCCATTCCGAAATTATTATTGTCTGTAACTCGCCCGGCGCGCCAACACGCGCGCGGCGATGAAAGGGCCGTCATGCGCATCAGTGCCAGAAACCAGATCAAGGGCAAGATCACCGAAGTCACCAAGGGCGCGACCACGTCGCACGTGCGGGTCGATATCGGCGGCGGCCAGATCGTCACCGCCGCGATCACCAACGAGGCCGTCGACGAACTGGCGCTGAAAGCCGGCGGCGCGGTGATCGTCGTGGTCAAGGCCTCGGACGTCATGATCGCGGTCGATTGATCATGAGACTTTCTTTCGCTGTGGCTGCGGCGCTCGTGGCCGCAACGCCCGCATGGGCGGCGGACCCTGTCGGCTGCGACAATTTCAAATGGCCGGTGGCGCGCGAACGCGCCGCCCTCGCCGCGCCCAGCCTGCCGCGGCTCGCGCCGGGCGCGGACTTTCCCGCCACGCTGACGTCGGCGGCGACGCTGGCGCTGCAGCCGTCGGAACAGGCGAAACTGCCAAAGCCGCCGGAGCGCACGCCGAAGCCCGGCACCTTCTCCGGCTTCACGACGCTGGCCGCTATTCCCGCGGCGGGCTCCTATTCCGTCAGCCTGTCTGTCTATGGCTGGGTCGATGTGGTGCAGAACGGCA
>JAFKES010000241.1 GCA_017308495.1 Afipia sp. | reverse complement strand
GTTGGTGAAGGAGATGCTGTTGCCGGCCACGCCGGCATAGAGCTGCAGGTCCGGGGTGATGTTGTAGCGCGGCTCGAAATAAGCGGAGGCCGAAGGATTGCGGTTCGACTGCGAAATGCCGCGGAACACATAATTGTTGGTCACCGACGCCCCGAAGGCGACATCCCACGGCGACGCCACCACCGGCGCCGGCGGCGCCTTGGTATAGACCTTGGCAGGCAGGTCGGCCGCCACAGCGGCGCCGGCCCCCAGCGCCATCGCAGCCACCGTCGCAAGCGACAAACGTACGTTCTTCATGACGACCCCCATCATCGTTAAAGCCCAGCGCGATTGCCGAAAGTCCGGCTGACCGACATCAATCGACTGCGCATCTGCAAATTCCATGCGCTCAATCTGCGGTCAGGTTCGCCCAACGGAAAGACGAAAACCCGGGCAAGTGCTGCCTCCTTGGGCATTCGCGGGCATCGGAGATCAGGTCGCGTCGCAGTGTGGCCTGATGAACACACACCAAACGCCGCTTTCGACCGTCATGGTCGGGGCATGGCGCGTTGTTGATTCCATCTCAACGCAACCTGACGCAGCCCGCTGCGACCTCACCCCTGAGTCCCGGGCGCGATACGGCGTGCAGCGCTGCGTCGCCGATCGCGGACCGTCAAGGCAGGAACACCGGCCATCAGCGCTCCGTGTCCGTGGCGCCTCCCCGATCAGCAGCGCGCCGTTTCACGCTGCGCCGCGCAGGGGGCAAGATGCCGGGGTGTCGGCACGCCCGGTTCGGGGACGATTAGCGGACAAGAAAAAAGGCCACAGCGCAAACCGCCGCGGCCTTCCGAGGAGATGAATCACGGACGCATTGGCCCATCGGCGCATGACAGAACATGCGCCGTTCGGACGCGCCGGGTGTCAGGCGTTGCCGCCGTTGTCCGAATCGCTGGACCCGAAACCGCTCGACCAGCTGGAGACCGGCGCCGGCTCGGAAGGCGGGGTCGACCAGTTCGCCGGCTCTGGCGCAGCCATGGGGGCCGGCTTCGGCGCACTCTTCCTCCTGGCCTTCTTCACGGCGGCCTTCTTAGGAGCCGCTACCTTTGCGGGAGAAGCCTTTACGGGAGAAGCCTTGGCCGGCGACGCTTTGCGGGCAGCTTTCTTCGCAGCCTTGCGGGGCGATTTTTTGGTGGCCTTCTTCGCCGTTTTCTTGGCCGATTTTTTCACGGCCTTCTTGGCGGACTTCTTGGAAGCTTTCTTCGCGGTCTTCTTGGCAGCTTTTTTGGCTGTTTTCTTGGATGCCTTCTTAGAAGTCTTCTTCGACGTCTTCTTGGCGCTGGCCTTCTTTGCCGGCATCAGCTTTTTCGCCTTTTTGTCTTTCTTATCTTTCTTCTTCTTGCCTTTAGCCATCGTGGTCCTCCTCTAGCCGCCGGCCACGAGGCTGACGGCGCTCAGGCACTCCCGACGCGGGGGCCTTTCATCGATCTCTTCAATAAATCCGGCCGAGGACCGCCTGTCGCCCAGTCGAGCAACTCAATCGTGTGCACCACGGGGACCGACGTTCCGTCGGTACTCTCCACCGAGCCGATCTGCATCATGCAACCGATGTTGCCGGCGGATACGACGTCCGGCTTCACCGAGGCGATGTTGGCGACCTTGCGCTCGCGCAACCGCTTCGCAATGTCGGGCTGGAGGATGTTGTACGTTCCCGCCGAGCCGCAACACAGATGACTCTCCGGCACATCTTTCACCACGAATCCACTCTTGGAAAGCAATTCTTTCGGAAGCCCAGTGATTTTCTGTCCATGCTGCAACGAGCATGCGGAGTGATACGCGACGACGATATCGTTTTTGTCCTGCGGCCACGCGACGTCGAGGCCCCCGATGTATTCGGTGACGTCCTTCGCCAGCGCCGCGACGCGCGCGGCTTTCGCCGCATAGGCCACGTCCTCGCGCAGCATGTAGCCGTAATCCTTGATGGTGGTGCCGCAGCCCGAGGTGGTGATCAGGATAGCGTCGAGCCCGCGGCTATCCGCTTCCCGGGTCCAGACGTCGGTATTGGCGCGCGCCCGCGCCAGCGCATCGTGATCGCGGCCCATATGATGGGTCAGCGAACCGCAGCACTGCTCGTCCGCCACCAGCGCCACCTCGATGCCGTGGCGAGTCAGCATGCGAATCGCCGCCTGATTGATGCCGGGGGACAAAACCTGCTGGGCGCAGCCCTGCAGCAGCGCCACGCGGCCGCGCTTTTCGCCCACGGCGGGAAACACCTTCCCCCTCGCCGGCCCCGCAGGCGGCAGCGACGACGGCGCCAGCGCCAGCATCGCCCGCACGCGGCCGAGGAAGGTCGGCATGGTCCGCCCCAGCGGCTCGGACGGCAGTAGCGCCGTGAGCGGCCGGGCGAGCCGCGCCGCCGTCATGCTGAGCCGGAACAGGCCGGGGCGCGGCAGCACATAGGCCAGCATCGCGCGCAGGAATCGATCGGACAGCGGACGGGGATACTTCTCCTCGATCCGCACCCGCGCCTGATCGACGAGGTGCATGTAGTTCACCCCGGACGGACAGGTGGTCATGCAGGCAAGGCACGACAGGCAGCGATCGACATGCTTGACCACCTCCGGCGACGGCTTGCGGTCGTTCTCCAGCATGTCCTTGATCAGGTAGATGCGGCCACGCGGGCTGTCGAGCTCGTCGCCGAGCAGCACGTAGGTCGGGCAGGTCGCGGTGCAGAAACCGCAATGGACGCATTTGCGCAGAATCTTGTCGGCTTCACGGATGTCCGGATCGGCGAGCTGCGCCAGGGAAAATTCTGTCTTCATGCTGTGTCCGTTTGTCTGGGCCTGACGATGCCGGAGAACCAGGCTCTGCCTGTCCGGGTCACGCCCTCACCATCCGCCCGCGATTGAAAATGCCCTCGGGATCGAAGCTGGCCTTGACCCGCCTGCCGAGCGCCGCCACGCCCTCCGGCTGCGGATGGAAAACGTCGATCGCCGTGCGGGTCGCCTCGTCGCCGCGGATCAGCGTGGCATGGCCGCCGATGGCATTGAGCCGCTGCCGCAGCATCTGCGCGTGGGCGTCGGGCGCCGGCGGCAGCGCCGCCCAGATCAGCCCGCCGCTCCAGTCGTAGAACAGTTCGCCACCGGTCTCCCGCGCCAGCGCCTGCCCGAACGCGCCGCCCGATGCCGGCGGGCACACGATCCGCCACACCGGCCACGCCCCGCGCGGGCCGGCCGCCGCGAACGGCGTCACGTCGCGGATCGCTTCCCACAACGCCGCCGAGGCCGCGTCCTCGATCATGTCCGCAGTCGCGAACGACGCCAGCAGGGCGCTAACCGAGCCGGCGCGCGCCGCCACCGACGCACCGATGCCCTCCAGCCGCACCAGCGTCGCCGCCTGCGAGGCGGCGGCGAGGCCACTCAGCGCCTCGGCACCGCGCAGCACCGACGCCGGCAGATGCGCCGCGCCGGAGACGTCGAACGACGAACCGAGCGCCGTGGTCATGGCGCGATTCGCGGTGACCTCGTCGAGGCCGCGCAGCACCAGCGTGCGTTCGCTCTCCGCCTTGGGAAGCACCTTGAGCGTGACCTCCGTCATTACCGCCAGCGTGCCCCACGACCCGGCAAGGAGCTTGCAAAGGTCGTAGCCGGTGACGTTCTTCACCACCTTGCCGCCGGTCTTGAAGCTCTCGCCGAAGCCCGACACCGCGTGCGCGCCGAGCAGATGGTCGCGCGCGCCGCCGGCCTTGATGCGGCGCGGCCCGGCGAGACCGGCGGCGATGGTGCCGCCGATGGTGCCCTGCCCGCGCGGCGTGCCCAGCAGCACCGAGGTGTCCATCGGGTCGAACGCGAATTCCTGATTGCGCGAGTCCATCAGCGACAGCACGTCGGCCATCGGCGCGGCGGCCTGCAGCGTGATGATGAGTTCGCTGGGCTCGTAGGAGGTGATGGCGTTCAGCGCCGAGAGGTCCAGCACGGCGTTGGTCGGCATCGGCAGGCCGATGGCGCGCTTGCTGCCATGGCCGACGATCTCCAGCGGCTGGCCGGCGGCGATCGCCTCGCGCACCGCCTGCTCCACATCCTTTTCGTCACGTATTTTCAGGGTGTCCAAGAATGGCCTCGTTCGCTGATCGTCATGCGCGGGCTTGACCCGCGCATCCATCTAAAAACGTTTTGAAGCGATGGATTGCCGGGTCAAGCCCGGCAATGACCATCAAGTTGTGCTTGAACCTTCATCATCTAGAACCGCGGAATGTCCGGGAACGCCAGCTTGCCGCGATGGACGTGCATGCGGCCGAGTTCGGCGCAGCGGTGCAGCGTCGGAAACACCTTGCCCGGATTGAGCAGGCCCTGGGTGTCGAACGCGCATTTCAGCCGCTGCTGCTGGGCGAGGTCGATGTCGCTGAACATCTCCGGCATCAGGTCGCGCTTCTCGACGCCGACGCCGTGCTCGCCGGTAAGGACGCCGCCGAGCTTGACGCACAGCCGCAGGATGTCCGCGCCGAA
>JAFKES010000091.1 GCA_017308495.1 Afipia sp. | reverse complement strand
GGTCGAGGTGCTGGCGCGGCATTACGACCAATGGCACGCAGGGATCGAGCCGGTCGCGGAGCGCGTCACGTCAGAGAACGTCGCGCGCCTGAAGGAGTTCGATTTCGTCTTCGTTTCCGTCGATGACGGCCCTGCGCGTCTTCTGCTCGTGGATTGGCTGAGCGCCAACGGCCTTCCGTTCGTCGATTGCGGCATGGGCCTCAATCGCTCAACGGTCGGCCTCAGCGGATTTGTGCGTATCACCGGCGTCGATCGCAAGGCGTTTGACGAAAATGTCAGCACGGTGCGTCTGCCGGTCGAAAACGCCAAAGACGACGAATACCGCAAACATGCCCAGATCACTGAATTGAACGCGCTGAACGCGACGATGGCCGTGATCCGGTTCAAACAGCATTTCGGCTTGTTCGACCGGGAAGACGCCGCGACATCGTATATTTTTGACTCGGCGACGTTCGAGATCGATTGAGAAAGGCGGGCAGGGTGAGATACATCTATCAGGCTGTCGAGCGCATACCCAAGCCGCTCAGCAACGGCGTCGTCTATCACAGCGAAGAATTTGAGGTCGGCGCGCTGCTCTGCGCCTGCGGCTGCGGTCATCGCGTCAGCCTCTTGGTGCCGGACAGTCATCAGATTACGTCGGAAGGCGGCATGGCCACGGTTCGCCCGTCCATCGCTGTGTGCGACGCGCCCTGCAAGTCGCACTATTACATCAGCGCCGGCCGGGTCGAGTGGCTACCGGCTTTCTCGGACGCTATGGCAGTGTCGGTTATGCGCGGCCAAATCGCCCGGCATGCCGTTCGTGATGCGAAGGCGCAGTCTTGGGGCAGCCGAGTCCGGGCCGCGGTCGCGAGAGTATACCACAAATTTAGATCGATCCTGCGGATCTGAATTCCGTGTAGTTGACGTGCTTCCCCGATTTCAGCGGGTCACAAATTAGGCTCGGCTTTGCTTATTTAAGGGGAGCACGTCAGTGCGGTTAGTAACGTCCGCTATCCTCGCGGCGGCCAATGTCCGCAACTGGACCGTGGCAGGACGCGGCTCCTATTTTCGGCATGTCCGGTCACCGACGAGAATCGGACGTTCGTGTCATAGCGGCTCCTCCCTTTGGGAGGCCACGCTCTAGTCGCCGAGCGTGGCTCGGCGACCGGAGCCGCCCGCCACGGCGTCTCCGCCCATTCGGGTGACGATCGTTGCCGCAAACGCGGCCGCGATCTCCTGCGTCACGTGTGAATCCGGCGCGATGGAGAGCGAGAGTGCGGACCAGATTCGCCGCGACGGGTTGAGAGTCGGGAGAGAGGCTTCCGGCGCCCGTCGCGGAGAATCGCGATGTCCAGACAGATCTCGCAGGCGCGCGCCGGCCAGGACCGGGCGAGCCTTTACACCGACATCACCGACAAGATCATCGCCGAGCTTGAAGCCGGGCGTGTGCCATGGGTGCAGCCATGGGGCACCGCGGCTGCGAAGGCGGCGCTGGCGATGCCGCGTAACGCCACGACGCAGCGCCGGTACTCCGGCATCAACGTGCTGATCCTGTGGGGCGCCGTTATCGAACGGGGCTTTGCCGGCCAAAGCTGGTTGACCTTCCGCCAGGCGCTCGGCCTCGGCGGCCATGTCAGAAAGGGCGAGCGCGGCACCACTGTGGTCTATGCTGATCGTTTCACGCCGGAGGACGAACGCCGGCGCGCAGCGGAGACCGGGGAGGAGCCGGGCGCGATTCCTTTCCTCAAACGCTTCACTGTCTTTAACACCGATCAATGCGACGGCTTGCCCGAGGAGATCGCCGCGTCGGCTGTCCCGCCACCGCCGGACGAGATCGAGCCGCAGGCCGAGACCCTGATCGCCACGACCGGGGCGGATTTCCGCGTCGGCGGTGCGCGCGCTTATTATCATGTCACGGGTGACTTCGTGCAGGTGCCGCCGCCGGGCGCGTATTTCGAGCCGATCAATTGGCACCGCACCGCCTTCCATGAACTCGGCCATTGGACCGGCGCGGCCGGTCGGCTCAAGCGCGATCAATCCGGATCGTTCGGCTCGAAATCCTACGCGCGCGAAGAGCTGGTCGCGTTATCTTGACTCTGTGATCCTGTCTCAGAATCAGGCATGGAGCCGCGTCACCGGTGTTGCGGTGAAGCTCTTCAGACGTCCGGGTCAAGCGTTCCCGCAGCGTAAGCGAGGACAACGCTTGACGCGGCGGCGACTCCACAAACTTGTCAAGGGGTGCAGGCAAAGTCCTGCACCCCTGCCACGCGGCGAGCGGGAGAGCGCGAGGGGAACCCCTCGCAAGCTAAACAAAAAGAGTCGCGCCGAAGGCGCTCCGCTTGGGTGTGTGCGTGCAATTGTATTTTACGAACCTTGACGCGCTGTCGCGTCCGCTTCCGCTTTCCATTGATGGCCTTGCAGTGAGGATCGTGCCCGGCGCGCTCGACGTTGGCGAGCGCGCCGGGCTGATTGACGGCATGCCGTTCATTCTAATGGATGACGGGAGCTACGATCTCCATCTCAATCGGTTCTTCCGCGCCTGCCCAGGTATGGGCGCGCGCTCGCCGAACACCTGGCGCTCCTACGCGCGGGACATTCTGGTCTGGGCCCGCTTTCTTTGCGAGCGGCGCGGCGGGAAGACAGTCTGGCAGGCCGACCGTCATGACGTTCTGGCGTTCCATCGGGCCCGGCGGCTATCGGCGGCTCCCTATCGCATCTCGGCGGCGAGCTGGAATCGGAGCGTTGCGGCGCTCGATAAGCTCTATCGGTGGGCCGTCGAAGAAGGGATCATGACGTCCTCGCCCTTCAGCTACAGCGTGACCCTTCGCAGGACGGCGGGGACTCGCGCGTTGCTGGCTGTGACGGCGAACCGCTCGCGCGAACGTGCCGCGCGGCGGCACGATATGCGTTTCGTCAATCTTGGCAGCTATCTGCTGTTTCGCGACGTGGGCTTGCGGGGAAGGCTGCCTGACGGTGCCGAAGACCCGACCTGGCGTGGCCGCAATGGCGAGCGCAACGCGCTGTTCGCCGAACTCCTGGTCACGACCGGTCTGCGGTTGTCGGAGGGCGGCAGCCTGTTACTCGCCGATCTTCCGCGCAAGGCGGACTCCGGCATGCGCTCGCTCCCGTTTGACCTTCCCGGCGCGGTCGCCAAGGGCGGACGACCGCGCCGCATTCGCATTCCCCGCCGGGTTTTGAGGCTCATCAACGACTACATCGATCTTGAACGCGCGATCTCGGCAGCCCGGTCAGAACCGATCGTGTCCAATCCGCTTTGGTTGACGCCGGATGGCGAGAAGGTCGTCGACGCGATGGGCAAGCGGGTCCGCGTCGACCGGCTGACGCCGGGCGAGCGCGGCCGTGCGTTGACCGGCGCGCCCGGCAAGGCGCAGCATGCCCTCCTTTGGCTAACGGAAGACGGCGAGCCCGTCCCGTCAGCAACCTGGGAGGCGGCCTTCCGCCGCGCCTGCGCGCGCTGCCGCCGTTTCGGCATCGACGTTAACGTGACGCCACACACGCTGCGGCACACCTTCGCCGTCAACATGCTTTCCATGCTGATCCGTGAGCAAATCGGGGTGGTGTTCGATCCGCAGGATCGGCATGGCGCAGCCTACCGCCGGATTCTCGGGGATCCGCTGCAGAAGCTCCAGCACCTGTTAGGCCACGCCAGCGTGACCAGCACCTACATCTATCTCGACAGTCTTGCCGAGGCGCAGGAACTGGTCGACGCGGCCGCTGATCGCTGGGCCGAAGATGCGGCCGGTGACGCGCAATGACCGATCTGACAGCGGGGCCGGTGCGCCGGCCGGGACGCCGCGCATTGTTTCCTGAGGCGTTGCCTGATCCCGAGGGCGAAGCCGCCATCGCCATCGCATCGCTCCGATTCACCGTCACCCTCGCGGATCGCAGTATTACGATCGATCTGACCGCGCTGTCTGGCCGCAAGGTGTTGGCCCAACCGCTTGCGGGCGCGCTCTGGCGCGCTTGTCAGGTCGGCGGCCCGGCCGGCTCGGTTTCGACCGCGGCAGCTTATGCCAACGCACTCAAGTTCTTCTGGCGCTATCTCGATTCCACAAAGCCCCGCGTCACTCGTATCTCAGATGTAAGCGCAGCTTGCTTCGACGGATTCGATGCATGGATGGACGAGAGTGGTCTGCATCCCAATCATCGGCTTCACCGCATGAGCAAGGTGCTCAATCTGTTCCGGCTCGCCGAGGCCGCCGAGCCGGGTTGTCTGCCGCCCGATGCCTCGCGGCGGCTGATGTACACGAGCGACCGACCAGGCGTCCGTGCCCTGCCACGTGATGCTTATGGCGATCCCATCGCCACAGCATTGCGGAATGCTGCTCGCGCCGATCTCACCACACTGATGGGTCGCTTTGCCGAGACGGATCGCATTTCGACGCTCAAGGATGCCGATCGGACCAACGCTTTGCAGGTTGCGCACGAACGCGCGATGGTTGTAGTCGACGCCGAAGGCGTCATTGGCCACCGGCATCCTATCTTCAAGCAGCTCTACACGCTTCGCCGCGAGAGTGGCTTGCCGAACGATCGCTTGGTCTACGATCTGCATGGCCGCAGGTATCTGCTCGCCGCCGATCTCGTGCCGCTGATGATTCTGCTGTCGCTCGATACCGGGCTGGAGATCGAAGCGATCAAGGAGTTGCGGGCGGATTGCCTGAAGAACCCTGCAGGCGGCTATGTCGAGATCGAGTATTGTAAGCGGCGGGCGCGCGGCGCCGAGTGGAAGCGGTTGCGCGTGCGTGATGGCGCTTCATCGACACCGGGCGGCCTGATCCGTAAGGTGCTGCAATGGACCGCTCCGGCGCGAGGCCGGCTTGCCGCCGTCACGCTCTGGGCTCACTTCGCCTGGGGGCGGTTGACCCCGCGTGTCCTCGCCACGAGGGAACTTGTCGCTTCATGGACCGAGCGACATGGTATTTGCGATGAAGAGGGGAAGCCTCTCCGGCTCAACCTGACACGCCTGCGCAAGACGCATAAAGCAGCATGGTATCGGCAAACCGGCGGTCAACTCGACCGCTTTGCGGTCGGCCACAGCGTGGCCGTTGCGGCCAATCACTACGCCGATATCCCCGCGCTTCGCCATATCCACGAAGCCACCATCGCCGACGCCATGGGGGACGCGCTCGATGCGGCTCTGCATCCGTACGTCCTGTCATCCGAGCAGGAGGCAGCCATTCGAGCCGATCCGGACAAGGCTGTCGGTTTGCCGGTTTCCGGCGGCGCGTCTGTCAACGCTCTGCTCAGCGGCGAGCAGGATGTCTGGCTCGCCAGTTGCGGTGGTTTCTACAAGGGCCCGTTTGGCGCCGAAGGGGACGCTTGTCCGTCACCATTCTGGGGGTGCCTCGAATGCAGCAATGCAGTGATCACCGCACGCAAGCTGCCAGCGCTTCTGTCGTTTCTCGGCTTCATCCGGGCGCAACGACAGTCGCTCAGTGAAGCCGACTGGATCGCCAAGTTCGGCCGCGTTCATGGGCGGATCGCCGATCAGATTTTGCCGCGGTTCAGTGCGGCCGAGATCGAACAGGCCGGCCAGCTCGCGGCATCGGACCCGACGCTCACTTACCTGCCACCGGAAGCTGGAGCACCATGATGCCCTCCGCTAACAACGCTTCGCTGGAGCCCACATCGCTTCCATCGGCCGTCTATGGCGACGACGAGCCCGTGCTTGCCGGCATTCCGGTCAGGGAGGATGCCGACCGAGCGCAATTCCCGCGCTTTGGCGATGACCACTGGGATTTGGGAGCTGCCATCTTCCGGGTGAACGCCCGCTACAGCAATTACCGGCTCAATTTCGCCCGTATCATCGATCCTGTGACCCGGCGGCTCGCCAAGGAGTATGTGCTCACGCGCCTGCGCATCCATGTGCCAGGATACCGGGCGCCGTGTGGTGTCGCTTGGGCGATCCGGCTGCTGCGCTACATCCAGCATTTTGCGGCGTTCCTCACCGCGCACGTTGGCGCCGTCGATCTGCGCCGGATCGACCAGCCCGTCCTTGACGCCTATCTGGTACACGCCCGCGATGGTGGCCGGCGAACGCCACACGAGACAGTGAAGTACGTCGAGGTCCCCATCGACCTGCATCATCTGTCGCCATGGCTGTCGGAAGGCGGCATTGGCTTTCTGCCGTGGCGTGGGCGTGCGGCTCACCATGTTGCCAAGCGGCCGCCGGCACCGGCCGAGAATGCTACGCCGCGCATTCCCGAACCAATCATCGGCGCCATGCTGCACTGGTCGCTCAAATACGTCGAGGTCTTTGCGCCGGATATCCTCGCAGCGCGAGCGGAGCTTGATGCCCTCGAAGCTCGTTGCGAGCAACTGATGGCGCAGGACGCCCGGGCCGGACAAGCGCTTGCCGAGACTTACCGCGCCCGCCTGATCAAATGGCTCGAGGCGCGCCGGATGGCCGGCAGACGCGTGCCGATCTGGGAGCGCGCACCCAATGTCGCCCGCCGCATCGACCCACAAACCGGCGCAGAGACACCTCCTTACAATCTTCACCTGATGCGCCTGCACGTCGGCGCTCCCGAGAGCGGCCGTATCAGCCAGTCCGAACCGACGGCACAGATGATTGATCAGGCAGCGGCCGAGCTCGGGACTGAGGTCGGCGGTCTCGATACGCCGATCTCCGTCGACCCGGACACCGGCCTGCCGTGGCGCGAACGCTTCGACGGCCTGAGCCTTGCCCGTGAGGAACGCATGCTGCAGGGCGCCTGTTACGTTATCTGCGCCTATCTCACCGGCATGCGCGACAGTGAGGTGCAGGCCATGCAGCCAGGCTGCGTGTCGACGGAGCGCAGCGCCGACGGCTTGATCGAACGCTACCGGGTGCGCAGCACCGTCTACAAGCGGCAGGGTGCGCGCGGCGTGACGGCCGACTGGATCACGATCGAACCCGTCGCCCGCGCCGTTGCAGTGATGGAGATCCTCTCGGCTCGCAATCGTCGTGAGAAGGGGCTATCGTCCCTATGGGTGGCGCTGAAGGACTGGCCCTGGAGCGCGGATCATCTCGGCATTGGTGCGACGCCGACGCTTAATCTTCTCCGCGAAGGTCTCGATGCGCGTTCTGGCAACGAACCGGTCATTCCTCGGATCGCGGATGAGCCCTGGAAGTTCACGACCCGGCAGCTTCGCCGCACGATCGCATGGTACATCGCCAACCGGCCGTTCGGCACGATCGCAGGCAAGATTCAATACAAGCATGCTTCCGTCGCCATGTTCGAAGGCTATGCGGGCTCGGCCCATGGCGATTTTCGCTTGGCGGTCGAGCGTGAACGCGCGCTCGGTCAGCTCGACGACATCGTTGCTCATTACGAAGCGTTTCTTCATCATGACGGTCCGGCGGGACCCGGTGCCACGCGATTGCGACGCGAGTTCGCGCGTGTGCAGGATGAGCTTGGCGATCTGCCCGGCCGGATCGTGGACCGCAAGCGGTTGCGCACGATGCTCGCCCATCTCGGTCGAACCTTGCACGTCGGCTTTCTCAACGATTGCCTGTTCGAAGCCGCGACCGCGCTCTGCCTAGCAGCCTCGCCGGATCCTGAACGGACTGCACCAGCCCTGTCGCGATGCAGCCCAGACCGTTGCCCCAACGCTTGCCTGACCGCGCGCCACCTCCAACCATGGCGGGCCTCGATCGCCGAGGGCGAAGCTTTGCTCAGCAACGGTCGCCTGACGCTGCTGCAACGCGCAGCCATTACGCAGGACAACGAGCGCAAGCGCCGGCTGATTGCACCCCTTATCGATGGTGGTACATGACCACGCGAACGGGTCCGAAGAGCGAGGCGGCATTGAGGGCGGCAATGGCACGACTGCTCGACGGTCGGCCCGAGCGCACCGACGGCCCGCTCACCGTCTCCAATCTGGCGCGCGAGGCCGGCGTCAGCCGGGCAACGGCGAACCGCGCGGTCGATCTTCTCGCCGAGTTTCGTGCTGCCGAAGCCCGCCACCGGCGATCATCTCCTCAAGCACTAAAGGATCGCGTCCGCTCCCTTGAAGCCGAGCTCCGGGCCGTGCGCGGTGCCGAGATGGCCGAACTGCGCGCGCTGACCCGCACGCTCGCGCAGCACATCCAGGTGCTGACGTTGCAAGTTGCCGAGCGTGATGAGGTGATTGCCGGCTTGCAGGATGAGCTGGCGCGATCGAATGAGGCTAAGGTCGTTCCGCTGCGGCGCTCGCCGCGAGACGGCGCTGGCTGAGAGCCACGCAATATCCTCACCGCCGGCAGGTCCTGCGGCCATCGGTCATGGCCGACGTCTCCTGTGCTCGCCCGTCGAGGCAGGGGCTCGGTTGTGGCAGACGCTGCCGGCCCGTCAACCCTGTTCCGCACCAGCAACCGTGAACAGGGTGTGACGGCCCGGCTCGCCGCGTCTGCCCCTGCCGCTTCGCCCTCGACGGAGAGGGCGAGCATAGGAGCCACCCATGACCACCGATACCAACAGCCAGGCCCAGACCGGCAACGACATCTACGAGCGCGTCACCAACCAGATCATCGCCGCCATCGAGGTCGGCGCCGGCGAGTACCGGATGCCCTGGCATCACGACGGATCGGCCATCACCACGCCCGTCAACATCGCCTCGCGCAAGGCCTATCGCGGCGTCAACATCCTCTCGCTCTGGGCTGCGGCGCAGGCGTCCGGTTATGCCGCCGGCATCTGGGGCACTTATCGCCAATGGCAGGAGCTCGGCGCCCAAGTCCGCAAGGGCGAGCGCGGCCATCTGATCGTATTCTGGAAGATCAGCGATCGCAACGGCGAGGCGGAGCGTCAGGACGGCGACGCAGATCAGGACGCGGCCGCCCGACGTCTATTCGCCCGCGGCTACACCGTCTTCAACTGCGCCCAGGTCGACGGCTACACGCCGCCCGAGATGCCCGTGCTTCCCGAGGTCGAGCGCATCGCGCACGCCGAACGCTTCTGCGCGGCGCTGGGCATCGACATTCGCCACGGCGGATCGCAGGCCTGCTACATCCCATCGAAGGACTGCGTGCAGATGCCCGAGTTCGCTTGCTTCCGAGACGCTGTTGCCTACTACGCGGTGCTGCTCCACGAATGCGGTCACGCTTCCGGCGCCAAGCATCGCCTCGACCGCGATCTGTCCGGACGGTTCGGCTCGGCCGCCTACGCCATGGAAGAATGCACGGTCGAGCTTCTCAGCGCCATGATTTGCGCCGACCTCAACCTCAGTGTTGAGCCACGACCCGACCACGCCCGCTACATCGCCTCCTGGCTCGAAGTGCTGCGCTCCGACAAGCGCGCCATCTTCACGGCTGCGAGCAAGGCACAAGAGATCGCCGACTGGATGAACGCCCGGCAAGCCAATGCTCATCGGCACGAAGTCAGGGGCGCCGCGTAGGCGCCCCCTCAGTGGGCCGTTTCACGGGCTCCACCGGGTGCGATCAGTTGACCGCACCCTCCCAGAACAGCGTCTCGATCAGCGGGCATTCCGGCAACGTCCCGTCGGCACATTGTGCGACAACCTTCTTGAGCACCCGCTCCATGCGCTTCAGATCGGCGATCTTCGCCTGCACGTCCTCAAGGTGTGCGGCGGCGACGGCGCGCGCCTCGGCACAGGGCTGGTTGCGCTCGTCGACGAGACGCAGCAGCTCACGGATTTCATCAAGGGAGAAGCCAAGCTCGCGCGCCCGCAACACGAAGCGAAGGCGCCGCTCATGCGACGTGTCGTAGCTGCGATAGCCGCCAGCCGTGCGCGGCGGTTCGGGCAGAAGACCGACCTTCTCGTAATAGCGCACGGTCTCCAGGTTGCACCCCGTCCGTTGGGCGAGCTCGGCTCGCTGCAGGCCCTTCACCACGGCGTGATCGCGCATCGCAAAATCCCTCTTGACCCTGTAGCGACTACAGACCCCATGGTACGGCACGCATAGGATTTCGACAAGGAAAGAGAGAACGGACATGGTCGCATCGCGATCCGGAACGGCAGGCACGGCGCCCCCTGCGGCGGATCTTTCCGCGTCAGAGCGCGGTGAGGTCGGACGGCAGCGTCTGATCGCCGTTGGCGGCATTTTCGGCGCGCTCGCCGCCTCGTCCTGCTGCATCGTGCCGCTGATCCTGTTCAGCCTCGGCATCGGTGGCGCCTGGATTGGCAATCTGACGGCGCTCGCACCCTACAAACCGATCTTCGTCGCCGGCACCGCGGGCCTTCTCTGTTGCGGCTTCTATCTCGTCTACTGGAAGCCGCGGCGAGCCTGCGCCGAGGGTGCCGCTTGCGCGCGCCCCATTTCCAACCGTCTCGTCCAGCTCGCGCTCTGGATCGCGACTGTGCTCGTGATCGCCGCCTTCGCCTTCGACTACGTCGCCCCGCTACTGCTTCGCGCCTGACACCAAAAGGAGACCCGTCCGATGAACAAATATTTGAGCGCACTCGCCCTGATCGCCTCGATGATGACGGCATCGACTGCATTCGCCGGCGAGCGCACGATCACCTTCTCCGTCGACAACATGACCTGTGCCTCGTGTCCCTACATCGTGAAGAGTTCGATGGAGGGGGTCGTCGGCGTCGCAAAGGTCGCCGTTTCGTTCCGCGCCAAGACCGCAACCGTGAGCTTCGACGACGCGAAGACGAACCCCGACGCCATCGCGACCGCCAGCATGAACGCGGGCTATCCGGCCCATCCGGTGAAGCAGGGCAGTTGAGGTGAATGACCGCGCTCTGATCCGTGCGGGCACGGCTGGCGCCGTCCTCGCTGCGATCTGTTGCGCGACGCCGTTTCTCGCCGGAGTCCTGCCACTGGCCGGCCTCGGCGCATGGCTGGCAGGTGCGGGTCCGGTTGTGCTTCCCCTGATGGTCGCGTGCTTCGCTCTCGTCGCGTGGGCTATCCATCGTCGCCGTGCAAAAGCCGACCGCAGCGAGACCAAGATTCACAACGAAGGCGTGAAGCCATGAACGACTGTTGCGCATCCTCCTCGTCCCGGGACAAGCTTGCAGCTTCCGCATCCACGACGCTCCCGAGCTACACCGTGCGGCCGGGCGTGACGTTTCCGGATTGGTCTGTGGTCAAATCACCAGCGGTCAAGGATGCCCTGCAAGCAATGGTCGGGTCCGGCCATGTGTTCGATCGCTGGAGTGGCTACGATCCCGCCACGGACCGCGTTCGTGTTGCGCTGCTTAAGCTCTACGCCGAGGAAGGACGAGCCCCGACCACGGGCGCGCTTGCGGAGCGCGCGGGGTTGAGCGAGGCAGCCATCCGGTCTCTGCTCGAAGAATTCCGTCGTCGCGACCTTGTCGTGCTCGACGGCGAGCGGATCGTCGGCGCCTATCCCTTCACCGACCGGAACACCGGGCACCGGGTCACACTCCACGGACGTGTTCTCAACGCCATGTGCGCTGTCGACGCACTCGGCATTGGCGCCATGACTGATCTCGACATCACGATTGCATCGCGCTGCCGCCATTGTGGCGCGCCAATCCGGATCGCCACGCGGGACCAAGGACGGGTGCTTGCCCAGACCGAGCCGCGGACGGCCGTCATGTGGCAAAGCGTTCGCTACGAAGGCGCGTGTGCTGCGAACTCGCTGTGCGCGACCACCGCCTTCTTCTGTTCTGACGACCATCTCTCCGCCTGGCGCCGCCAACAGGCTGGGGACGAGGCCGGGTTTCGGTTGTCGATCGAGGAAGGGCTGGAGGCTGGTCGCGCTCTGTTCGGGCCGAGCCTCGCCGGCCTCGAAACGGCGGCACAATCGTCGGTCGGCTCGACATCGAAGTGCGCTGTAGTGGCGGACCGCTTTCGCACGAACGGTCGCAATGGTGGCGCCTACGATCTCGTCGTCATCGGCGCCGGCTCGGCCGGCTTCTCGGCCTCGATCACGGCCGCCGATCAGGGCGCGCAGGTGGCGCTCATCGGCAGCGGCACCATCGGCGGCACCTGCGTCAATATTGGCTGCGTGCCGTCGAAGACTCTGATCCGAGCCGCGGAGACGCTTCACAACGCGCGCGTGGCAGCACGTTTCGCCGGCATCACGGCGGAGGCCGAACTGACCGACTGGCGCGGAACCGTTCGTCAGAAGGACGCCCTCGTTTCCGAACTGCGCCAGGCCAAGTACACGAACCTGCTCCCCGCCTACAACGGTATCGCTTATCGCGAAGGACCGGCGCGCCTCGTAGAAGGTGGTGTCGAGGTGGACGGCGCGCGCATTCCCGCCGGCAAGATCATCATCGCGACCGGCGCGCGGCCGGCGGTGCCCGCCATCCCTGGCATCGAGACTGTACCGTATCTCACCAGCACGACCGCGCTCGACCTTGAGGAGCTACCGCGATTGTTGCTCATCATCGGCGGCGGCTATATCGGAGCGGAGCTCGCCCAGATGTTCGCCCGCGCCGGCGTCAAGGTCACGCTCGTATGCCGGTCCCATTTGCTTCCCGAGGCCGAGCCCGAGATCGGTGCGGCGCTGACGGGATATTTCGAGGACGAAGGGATCACCGTGGTCTCCGGTATCGCTTACCGTGCGATCCGCAAGATCGAGAACGGCATTGCGCTCGATGTTTCACGCGACGGCCAGAACACGACCATCGACGCCGATAAAGTGCTGATCACTACAGGGCGCGCGCCCAACATCGAAGGCCTTGGGCTCACCGAGCACGGCATCGCCCTCTCGCCGAAGGGCGGCATCGTCGTCGATGACCGCATGCGGACCACCAGGGCCGGCATCTATGCTGCGGGCGACGTCACCGGCCGCGACCAGTTTGTCTACATGGCCGCCTATGGCGCCAAGCTCGCCGCCAAGAACGCCCTCAATGGCGACAGCTTGCGCTACGACAACAGCGCCATGCCCGCCATCGTGTTCACCGATCCGCAGGTGGCGAGCGTCGGCCTGACCGAGGCTGCGGCGCGCGCGGCCGGGCATGCCATCCGTGTATCGACAATCGGCCTCGACCAGGTGCCGCGGGCGCTCGCAGCGCGCGATACCCGGGGGCTCATCAAGCTTGTGGCCGACGCCGGCAGCGGCCGGCTGCTCGGCGCGCAAATCCTCGCCCCGGAAGGCGCCGACAGCATCCAGACCGCGACGCTCGCGATCCGGCAGGGCCTTACCGTCGACGACCTCGCAGATACAATCTTTCCGTATCTCACCACCGTCGAGGGCCTGAAGCTCGCAGCGCTGTCGTTCGGTAAGGATGTCGCCAAGCTCTCCTGCTGCGCAGGCTGAGCAGCCGCCAAGGTCCGTGAGCGATCCGCGAATCTGTCTCACGCGCCGAGATGGGTCGGGAAGCCGCAGATTTTCAGGCAAACGCCGCTAAATCATCCGGCTGAGACAGCTTGACTGTTCAGATAAATCGCCGAAATGGCCGGCGCGTTCGTCTGCGCCTCGCTCGGCATCGTGCCGACCGTGCGCCACGCCGATTACATCGGCTCCTGGCTGGAGGTGCTGCGCGAGGACGACCGCGCCGTGGTCCGCGCGGCAAGCGCCGCATCGAAGGCGTCCGATTTCCTGCTCGCGTTCCAGCCGCACGCCATCGACGTCGGCACCGAGGGCAACGAGGAAGCCGCGTGATGCGTTCGCCTTCTACCTCAGCCGTTCGTCGTTGCGGCACGCTTGAGAGTGAGAGGAGGGCCGGGGTGTCCGCGACGGGTTGGAGGTCGAGAGAGAGTCTTTCGGCCGCCCGTCGTGGAGTGATCGACATGGCCACAGCCGTTCAGAAGATCAAACTCAGTCCCTCGCGCGACATCCCCTTCAACAAGCTGGTCTTGAGCCAGTCCAACGTCCGGCGCGTGAAAGCCGGCGTCTCGATCGAGCAATTGGCGGAGAGCATCGCACTTCGCACGTTGTTGCAAAGCCTGAGCGTCCGGGCGGTCCTCGACGAAGACGGCAAGGAGACCGGCATGTTCGAGGTACCGGCCGGCGGCCGGCGCTATCGCGCTCTTGAGCTGCTGGTGAAGCAGAAGCGCATGACGAAGACGCAGCTTGTGCCTTGCGTGATCCGTGACGACGGTCTCGCCGAGGACGACTCCCTGGCTGAGAACGATGAGCGGGTCGGTCTGCATCCGCTCGACCAGTTCCGCACGTTCAAGCTGCTGCGTGATGGCGGCATGAGCGAGGACGACATCGCCGCACGGCACTTCGTGTCGTCGGCGATCGTCAAGCAGCGGCTGCGTCTCGCATCGGTATCCCCGAAGTTGCACGAGGTCTATGCCGAGGACGGCATGACGCTCGAACAGTTGATGGCGTTCTCGGTCACCGCCGATCAGGCGCGCCAGAAGCAGGTCTGGGACAATGTCAGCCGCTCCCAACTCGACGAGCCGTACCAGATCCGGCGAATGTTGACGGAGAACACCGTCCGCGCTTCCGACCGTCGCGCCCAGTTCGTCGGGCTCGATGCCTATGAGCAGACCGGTGGCGCCGTCATGCGCGACCTGTTCGAACACGATGACGGCGGTTGGCTGCAGGATGTGCCGCTGCTCGATCGCCTCGTCACCGAGAAGCTGAAGGCGCAGGCCGAAATTATCGCCACGGAAGGCTGGAAGTGGATCTCGGTGGCGGTCAATTTCCCCTATGGCCACACCGACGGCCTGCGCGAGCTGGAGGGTCTACCGGCAGATCTCAGCGACGACGAACGTGCGTCGATCGAGGCGTTGAAGGCCGAGTACGACAAGCTCGAGGTCGAATACGCCGAAGCCGACGAACTGCCCGACGAGATCGATCAACGGCTCGGCGAGATCGAGGCCGCGCTGTCCGCCTTCGATGCCCGGCCGGTGATCTACGATCCGGCCGATATCGCACACGCCGGCGTCTTCGTCAGCATCGATGACGAAGGCGCACTTTTCGTCGATCGCGGTTATGTCCGACCGGAGGATGAAGCACCCGTCGGCGTCAGCGCCGAGCCGGAATCCGATATCGGCAGTGACAACGCTGACGGTGGCGAGGCCAAGGTTGCGGTCCAACGCGCCGTCATCACGGTCGGCGGCGTGCCGGCTGAACCGGAGGATGACGAGGACGACGCGATCAAGCCGCTGCCGGATCGGCTCATGACCGACCTGACCGCGCATCGGACGCTGGCGTTGCGCGATGCTTTCGCGACCCACCCGTCGGTGGCTTTTGTGGCGGTGCTGCACAACTTCGTGCTGGCGACGTTCTATCGCTTCGCGTCATCGAGCGGGTGTCTGGAAATCGCGGTTCGCTCCCCGACGCTTCCCGCCCAGGCGCCGGGATTGAATGACAGCGCCTCGGCCAAGGCGATTGATGCGCGTCACGATACGTGGAAGGCGCGATTGCCGAAGGAGGATGGCAGACTCTGGGATGCGCTGCTGGCTTTCGACGCGACCGATCAGACATCGCTGCTTGCACATTGCGCCTCGCTCAGTGTTAACGCGCTCTACGAGCCGGCCAATCGCTACAACGAAGGCCGCGTCTCCGCGCATGGCGTTCGCCGCAGGCTCGACCAGGCCGACGTCCTGGCGCGCGCCGTCAATCTCGACATGGCGGCGGCGGGCTGGAAGACCGGCGTGGACAACTATCTCGGCCGTGTCACCAAGCCCCGCATTCTCGAAGCGGTGCGCGAGGCGAAGGGCGAGCCGTCGGTGCAGCTCATCGACCACCTCAAGAAGGGCGACATGGCCCGCGAGGCCGAGCGCCTGCTGGAAGGCACGGGCTGGCTGCCCGAACCGCTGCGGCTCTCCGAGGCGGGCACCGAAGCGGGTGGCGATGCTGCGCCTGCCGAAGCTGACGCGCTGCCCGAGTTCCTCGCCGACGACGAGGAGCAAGTCGACCTCGACGAAGATCGGCCGGATGTCATCGCCGCCGAATGAGTCATGACCGCGGGGCGGCGACAGCCGCTCCGCATCCTTCCGCACATCCCCAATCCCATCCATCGGCCCGGCCCCCGCGAACACGGGACACGCCGGGCCTTCATCGTATCAGGAGAACCATCATGACTGACGACACCCTCGCGCCGATCCCGACGCCCGATCCGACCGCGTGGTTCGCACAGGAGCAGGACTATGTGAAACGCTGCGACTCGGTCCGTCCCGCGAACAAGACGGCATTGTTTGATGCGTTTGTCGGAGCCGGCATCACCACCGTCGTCGTGACCTTCGACGGCTGTGGCGATAGCGGCCAGATCGAAGATGTCACTGCGAAAGCAGGCGATCACTATGCCAATCTGCCCTCGCTCGATGTGGAGATCGCGCGTGCCGATTGGGACAGTGTCGAGATCGCGCGCGTCACGCTGCCGATCCGGGACGTCATCGAAGAACTCGCCTACGACCTCCTCCGGCAAACCCATTGCGGTTGGGAAAACAACGACGGTGCCTATGGCGAGTTCACTTTCGACGTTGCGGAACGGACGATCACGCTCGACTACAACGAGCGATACATGTCGTCCGAAAATTACACTCATCAATTTTGAGGAGGGAGTAATGGGACATCCTTATCATCACGCGCTGTCCTCGGTGCGGAAATGGGGTGGTGACGCCGCCGACTATCTGCCGCTTCATCAGTGGTTCGACGAGTCGAAGGCGATCACCGCGGATTTCCGCCACCGCGCGCTGCGCCATCACGCCGAAGGCATCTTCATGCTGGAGCGTTTCTTCGGTGCGACGATCACGATCTCGACCGGCCGTGTCGTCCCGGTCCGGTTGATCGGCGAACAGCACGTCATCGAGGATCTCGGATTCATTCCGGGCTTCGCCGATTGGGTTCGCTGTATCCGCCCCGAACCTTGGATGGGCCGGGCCCAGCCCATCCACCGTCAGGTCGATCCGTTCGCGGTCACATCCGCCTGACCCTACCCCGCCAACTCAAACCTTGCGAAACGCCCGGCCACCGCGCCGGGCTTTCGCTTTCAAGACGGCGGCGGAACGACACCGCGCCGCCCCCTTCGTGCCCCCGCAACGACCTCTGACCTGATGCCGCCGCGGTGTGCCGGGTCTGGACGCGGCGGTTCGCAGGTCAACGGGCAAGCCGTTTCCCCATCGCCGAGCGCGATGGGTGACCCGCGATCCTGATCCGCGTCCGGCGACCTGCTCACCGCAACGGGGCAATCAGGAGGCGATCGCGATGTGCAGGGTTCTCAACAAGCGGCATTCGGGCGTTCCGGCTGGCGCCGTCTATATCGGCCGCGGCAGCAAGTGGGGCAATCCGTTCCGGATCGGCCCGGACGGCGACCGCGCGACCGTCATTGCGAAATACGAACGCTGGCTGCGCGACCAGCATCATCTGCTGCGTGCGCTCGATGAGCTGCGCGGCCGCGATCTCGTTTGCTTCTGCGCACCACTCGCGTGCCACGGCGATCTGTTGCTGTGGCTCGCCAATGCATCGCGCGAAGATCGGATCGCATGGTGGCGCGGCCGCATCGATCGTCGCGCATGGACGTGCGGATAATCGCGCGCGCCATCGCTCTGCGCGGGCGGCGCGCCTTTCCCGACACCGCGCCATGAGAGGGAGAGTCCGGCCGGGACGGGTTTGAGCCGGCGAGGTCGAGAGAGAGCGCCGCGCGGCTCGACCCGTTCCCGCTCTCCCGAGGCTTCTCATGACAATATCTTCCACATCCGTGGCCGCCATCGCGGCCGCGCGATCGCCTGCTTTGCCGGCAGATCCCGCCACCCGCATCGCGGCTGCTGCCCGGCTGATCCTTCCCCATCTCGAGCGTGGTCAGCGCATCGACGCCGCCAATCTTCGCGCTGCGATGTATGCGGCCTGTGGCGGCACCGACTCCGAGGGCGTCTGGGACTGGAAGTCTGCCTACGACACCTGCGAGGCCGCGACGGTGTTGTTCCTCCGTAAATTTACCCCCGCGCTCCGCGCCCGGGCCGCGTCGCCTGCGGCCATGCTGCCGATGCTGGCGAAGGTTGCCGGCCTTCTCCCCACCCACACGCGGCGCTCTGAAGAGAGCGAAGCGTTTCAGCAGTTCTCGACTCCGATTCCGCTCGGGCTTGCGGCCTCGATCGCAGCCGCGATCACACCCTCCGAAGTCGTGCTCGAACCGTCGGCCGGCACGGGCCTTCTTGCGATCCTCGCGGAATTGTCAGGCGCTTCGCTCGTGCTCAACGAACTCGCCGATGCTCGCGCCTCGCTTCTCTCACTGCTCTTTCCTGCCGTTCCCGTCACCCGCTTCGATGCGGCGCATATCGACGATCATCTCGATGCCGGCATCACGCCGAGCGTCGTGCTGATGAACCCGCCATTCTCGGCGGTCGCACATGTTGATCGCCGTATGGCCGACGCGGCACTGCGTCATATCTCCTCGGCGCTGGCGCGGCTCGCCGATGGCGGTCGTCTGGTCGCCATCACAGGCGCGAATTGCGCACCGGATAGTCCGGTGTGGCGCGATGCGTTCGTCGGCTTGCAGGAGCGTGGGAGGATCGTGTTCTCGGCCGCGATCGACGGGGCGGTCTATGCCAGGCACGGCACGACCATGGACACGCGCCTGACCGTGATCGACAAGCGCACGGCTGACGATCCGACCGCGTTTCCAGCTTCGCCCGGTCTCGCGCCGGACGTCGCCACGTTGCTGGGCTGGATCGCCGAACGCGTGCCGCCGCGGCTGCCGATCACGGCCCCGCTGGCCAGCCCGATCATCGTTCGATCGGTGGCTCCCCGCACATCGCGTCCTGTCGTCTCGCGCCCTTCCTCTATTCCGGCGACGGTTCCCGAACCCAAAGCGATCGAGCTTGCTTATGAGGTCATCGATTGGAAACCGGTTGAGGGCGGCGGCATCAGCGATGCGCTGTATGAAGAATACGGATTGCAGTCGATCCGGATTCCCGGTGCGTGCGCGCATCCGACCAAACTCGTGCAATCGGCGGCGATGGCCTCGGTCGCGCCGCCGCAACCGAGCTATCGGCCGCATCTTCTCGCCAACACCGCGTCGGACGGATTACTGTCCGATGCTCAGCTTGAATCCGTTATCTATGCCGGCGAGGCGCATACCCGTTTTCTTGCGGGATCATGGACGGTCGATGAGACCTGGGACATTGTCTCTGCCGCATCCGACGACGCCGAACATGCTGTCCGTTTCCGCTGCGGTTGGTTCCTCGGCGACGGCACCGGCGCCGGCAAGGGCCGGCAGGCCGCGGGCATCGTGCTCGACAACTGGTTGAAGGGCCGCCGCCGTGCGGTCTGGATCTCTAAATCCGACAAGCTGATCGAGGATGCCCAGCGCGACTGGTCGGCGCTCGGCATGGAGCGCCTGCTGATCACACCGCTGTCGCGCTTCCGCCAGGGCACGCCAATCCGTCTGGAACAGGGCGTCCTTTTTACCACCTATGCCACGCTACGCTCCGATGCGCGGGACGAGAAGGTATCGCGGGTCAGACAGATCGTGGAATGGTTGGGCGCCGATTTCGACGGCGTCATCATCTTCGACGAGTCTCACGCGATGCAGAACGCCGCTGGCGGGAAGGGTGAGCGCGGCGATGTTGCCGCCTCGCAGCAGGGCCGGGCCGGGCTTCGCCTGCAACATGCGTTGTCGAACGCGCGCGTCGTCTATGTCTCGGCGACCGGCGCCACCACGGTGCACAATCTCGCCTATGCCCAACGTCTCGGGCTCTGGGGCGGCGAGGACTTTCCGTTTGCGACGCGCGCTGAGTTCGTCGAGGCGATCGAGGCGGGCGGCGTCGCGGCGATGGAAGTGCTCGCGCGCGACCTCAAGGCACTCGGGCTTTATGCGGCCCGCTCACTCTCCTACGACGGCGTCGAATACGAACTGGTCGAACATAAGCTCACCGACGAACAGATCCGCATCTACGACGCCTATGCCGGTGCCTTCAGCGTCATCCATAACAATCTCGACGCCGCCATGAAGGCCGCGAACATCACCGGCGCCACCGGCACGCTGAACGCACAGGCCAAGTCGGCCGCCCGGTCCGCGTTTGAATCGGCAAAGCAGCGCTTCTTCAATCATCTGATCACCGCGATGAAGACGCCGTCGCTGATCGCGTCAGTCGAGCGTGATCTGAAAGCCGGCCACGCCGCCGTGATCCAGATCGTCTCGACCGGCGAGGCGCTGATGGAACGGCGCCTGGCCGAAATCCCGACCGAGGAATGGGGTGACGTCCAGGTCGACATCACGCCGCGCGAATACGTGCTGGATTATCTCGCGCACTCATTCCCGACGCAGCTCTATGAGCCGTTCACCACCAGCGAGGGCGATCTGTCGTCGCGGCCGGTGTTCCGAGATGGTCAACCGGTGCAATGCCGGGACGCGGTCGCGCGTCGCGAACGGCTGATCGAGAAACTGGCGTCGCTGTCACCCGTCCACGGCGCGCTCGACCAGATCGTGCAGCGTTTCGGTACGGACATGGTGGCGGAGGTCACCGGCCGTTCGCGGCGCATCGTCCGCAAGCGCGGGGGCGATGGCATCGATCGTCTCGTGGTGGAGAACCGTGCCGGGTCCGCCAATCTCGGCGAGACCCAGGCGTTCATGGATGACGTCAAGCGTATCCTGGTGTTCTCGGACGCGGGCGGCACGGGACGCAGCTATCACGCCGAACTTTCGGCGAGGAACCGGCGCCTCCGCGTACATTATCTATTAGAACCGGGATGGAAGGCCGACGCCGCGATCCAGGGGCTCGGCCGTACAAACCGCACCAACCAGGCGCAGCCGCCGCTGTTCCGGCCGATTGCGACGAACGTGAAGGCCGAAAAGCGCTTCCTCTCGACCATCGCGCGGCGTCTCGACACGCTGGGCGCCATCACCAAGGGTCAGCGCCAGACCGGCGGGCAGGGCCTCTTCCGCGCCGAGGACAATCTCGAAAGCCATTACGCGCGCGATGCGCTGCGCCAACTCTATGTCCTGCTCGTCACCGGCAAGGTCGCGGGCTGTCCGCTTCAAGCGTTCCAAGATGCGACCGGATTGAAGCTGACGGACTCGGGCGGCATCAAGGACGATCTGCCGCCGATCACCACGTTCCTCAATCGCCTACTGGCGCTGACCATCGACCTGCAGAACATCCTGTTCACGGCGTTCGAGCAATTGCTGACCGTTCGCATCGAGGGTGCGATCGCCAGTGGCACCTACGATGTCGGACTGGAGACGCTGCGGGCCGAGAGCTTCACTGTTACTGCTCGTGAGGCGATCTATACCCATCCCGGCACGTCCGCCGAAACCCGGCTGCTGACCGTCATCCAGCGCGAGCGCAATCGGCCGATCCCGCTCGATGAGGCGCTTGAGCGTTTGTCCGACCCGCGCGCTTTGCTGTTGGTCAACACCCAGTCGGGCCGAGCCGCCGTGCAAGTGCCGGCGCGCAGCGTGATGCTCGACGACGGCGAGGTCGAACGCCGTATCCGGCTGATCCGCCCGATGGAGCACACCGCGATGCCCTTGGCGGCAATGCCGCAGACCCATTGGCAGGAAGCCAACCGCGACGGCTTTGCTCGGGCCTGGCAGGCCGAAGTCGCCGAGGTTTCGCCGTTCACAGACAGCGAGATTCATATTGTCGCCGGTCTGTTGCTGCCGATCTGGAAGCGTCTCCCGAACGAGTCGACGCGGGTCTATCGGCTTCAGACCGACACCGGTGAGCGCATCATCGGCCGCAAGGTCTCGCCGGCCTGGGTCGCCAGTGCTTTGGAGGCGGGGACTTCAACGTTATCTCCGGACGCCGCCTTCACCGCGCTGATGGACGGCAAGACCGTTCTTGATCTCACCGAAGGCCTTCAGCTTCGGCGCGCGCGCGTGATGGGCGCCAACCGCATCGAGCTGTGCGGCTTCACCGATCTCATGCGCGATCGGCTGCGCGCCTATGGCCTGTTCAGCGAGATCATCTCCTGGAAGCTGCGGTTCTTCGTTCCGGTCAATGCGACCGGGCCGGAGATCCTTGCCAAGGTGCTGGAGCGCTACCCGATTGCCCGTATCGCCGATCGGGCGGCCGCGTGACATGGCGCATGATGCCGCAGAGCTGGCGCATCGGCTCGCGCGCGAGGCCGAAGCGGTGTGCCGACATTATCTTTCCCACGGGTGCCGGGTCGGAAACTACTGGCAGGTCGGCGACGCCAAGAATACGAAGGGCCGCTCGATGTTCGTGCGGCTCACCGGCGACCCGTCCGGCAAACGCCGCCCCGGAAAATGGACCGACGCGGCGACCGGCGAACACGGCGACTTGCTCGACGTCATCCGCGAAACCTGCGGCCTGGTCGATTTCCACGATGTGGCCGAGGAGGCGCGACGCTTCCTCAGTCTGCCACGGCCCGAGCCGAGGCCCGGAAGCCCTCATCGCTCATCGCCGGCACCGATGGGCTCACCGGAATCGGCCCGTCGGCTTATTGCGATATCAAGGCCGATCGGTGGCACTCTCGTGGAGTTCTATTTGCGCCATCGCGGTATCACCCGTCTGAATGAGGTCAGCGCACTGCGATTCCACCCGCGTTGCTATTATCGCCCCGATGCTGACGCGCCGACGCAGACCTGGCCGGCGATGATCGCTGCCGTGACCAATCTCGAAGGCCACATCACCGGCGCACATCGCACCTGGCTCGACCCGTCGGGCCGAGATAAGGCGCCGATCGACACGCCGCGTCGTGCGATGGGCCATCTCCTGGGCAACGCCGTCCGCTTCGGTGTCGCCGATGACGTCGTCGCGGCAGGCGAGGGCATCGAGACCATGTTGTCGCTTCGCTGCGTCATGCCGACCTTGCCGATGAATGCAGCCCTCTCGGCCGCGCATCTCGCCGCCATCCTGTTTCCGGTGACGCTGCGCCGTCTCTATATCGTGCGTGATGACGATCCGGCGGGCGATAGCGCGATGGAGAGCTTGAGTGCACGAGCACAGACGGCTGGGATCGAGGCGATCACGCTGTCGCCACGCTGC
The DNA here is from genome assembly GCA_017308495.1 of Afipia sp. Classification (GTDB taxonomy): domain Bacteria; phylum Pseudomonadota; class Alphaproteobacteria; order Rhizobiales; family Xanthobacteraceae; genus Afipia. The sequence goes on along the minus strand of JAFKES010000091.1, from coordinate 9,351 downwards.
GGCGATTTTAATGGAGATCTGCGGCGTCTCGGCATCGATACGTTGCGGGCGGCGTTGCGGGTGCAGATCGTCCCTGAGGACGTTGGCCGCTTCTTGCATCCGGACGTCAGCGCCGGGACGAGGTGAGGCAAGCGGCGTTCCGATCATGCACCGCCTTCGGTCTTGGCGTCTCATCGTGTCGGAGAGGTCCGCGTCCCCGGCCTTCTGAGAGGGCGATCGAGCCGTCAAACGGTCCGGCCCCGCAATGGCGGATGGCCGACTATTTTCCGTCGGCGGGCAAGCCCGCCTTTACATCGCGAGACAAAATAGTCGGCCCCCACCATCCTCCGCTGCGCTCCGGCCGCTTCCGCTTCGCTTCAGCGGTGCAGGTCCGGCCCGCCCGACGGCTTTCGTCGCCACGAAGGCCGCGATGGACGCGGCCGATCCGAGCACAAGGAAGCCGCCATGACGACCGACGACGACACCACCGGCTACGAGCCGCCGCAGGCATCATCCCCGACCGATCACCTGCTGACCGAACTCCAGCTCCACGGCCACCGGCCGTTCCAGGACGAACCCGATCCACGCCCGCTGCCCGACCCCCGCATTGCCGCTGGCGCCGTCGCCGACATCTTCGACGCCCTCATCGTCAGCCTCGATGACACCCGGCTCGAACCCGACCTCGACGACCTCTTGTGGTCGACCGTCAATCTATTCCATCGCGCGACGATGCGGATCGCACGCCACCTCGACGATAACGAGCAGGCGCAAAGGCGCGGCCAGCGCGAACAGGACGGTTCCGAGGTGCGGTCGGTCGAACTGGAACGGCTCATCGCCGAGGGCATGACACTCAGCGAGCGTCGCAACGCCATGGAGTTCTTTCGCGACCATGCCGCCGAACACTACGAACGGCGTACCCACACGGCCTGGCGCCCGCGGTCCGGGTCGATGGTCAACCACCGCGCGCTCACGGCGGCCATGATCGACAGCCGCGATTACCTCGCCGCCAAGCGCCGAGCCGAGACCGAGGTGATGCTGCCGCCCGGACCGAAGGTGGCCTTCAGCGGCGGCCTCGACTTCAACGATCACCGCCTGATCTGGGACGTGCTCGACAAGATCCGCAGCAAACACGCCGACATGGTGCTGCTGCACGGCGGGTCGCCAAAAGGCGCCGAGCTGATCGCGTCCAAATGGGCCGACAATCGCAAAGTGCCACAGATCGCCTTCAAGCCGGACTGGACGCGGCACGCCAAAGCCGCACCATTCAAGCGCAACGATGCGATGCTCGACGTGCTGCCGATCGGAGTCCTTGTATTCCCCGGCACCGGTATCCAGGAGAATCTCGCCGACAAGGCACGAAAGCTCGGCATCCCGGTCTGGAAATTCGGCACGAAGCCTGAGAAGGGAGGCGCGTAAGCGTCGCTACCTCTTCAGCGAATTTCAAACACGATGCGGCGCATTGAAACGCGCCGCAGAATTTCTGCCGCCACAACGGATCAATTTCGCTATAGTTCGACTTGCGCCGTGGTGGTGGTGGAAGGCGCGACCCTTGCACTCTTGTGACAGGATAAACCACCATGATCGCCATCGGCATCGTTCTCAATCTCGTCGGACTCGGCGTGTTCTGCTGGCTGTTGTTCACGCTGGCCGTTTATGCCTTGCCGTTTTTTGTCGCCGTCACCGCCGGGCTCTTCGCCTATCATAATGGAGCAGGTTCGCTCGGCGCCATCGCGCTCGCTCTCCTTACCGGCGGCGCGACCCTCGCAGCGGCGCAGATCGCCTTCACGCTGGTCCGGGCGCCGTTCCTCCGTTTCGTCCTTACGGTGCTGTTCGCGGGACCGGCCGCGGTCGCCGGGTTCTACGCGACGCACGGCCTTGCCGCGTTCACGACACCTTCGGAGATGTGGCAGAACATCTTTGCCGTCGTCGGCGCGATAGTCATCGGTGCGACCGCCTGGCTGCGGCTGGCCGATGCCCCGCTCGACGGCGGAACATCGCGAGCGGATCGGGACGTCGTCCGGCGCCGCGGTCTGACCTCGACCTGAGGCGGCCCGCCGCCCGTCGCCAGATTCACGTCTCCCGAAGCGTTGCCGCATGCGCGCGCATTGACCTCGGACGGATTGCGTTTCGCGGATGAGCTGATGCCAGTATGCCGATGGTTGGCCGACACCGCCGCGGCCCGGTGCATTCGATAGGCCGTGTTGGAGAGACGGGCGAACAACGGCCCGGACGTCGACGACACTATGCCGGATCGCCAAATGTTCATGTGGTGAGGCGCACGGTCGCGGGTTTTTTCTCCTTGCAAGGCTCTGTCATGCCGAGCGCGGGTCATCGGGTCTCTACGATGGCCTGATCTGGCCGAACGACGGCTGCGCCTCGATCGCCTAGCTGCAACGCCGTCGTTCAACTTTCTTCCCCTGGCGGCTACGCCGCCATTCCTCGCGCAAGACAAGAAAGTTGCCCGCCTGGCGTCCTCCGCTGCGCTTCGGTCCGAAGACGGATGCAGCGCCGATCGCCTCCGGCCTGTCGATCGCCATCGAGACCGCGATGGTCGCGGCTCGGAAACAGAGAGCAAGGAGAACTACCATGGCGAACATCGGCACCTTCACCAAGAACGAAGCTGGCGCTTTCATCGGCGAAATCGTCACGCTCAGCTTCCAGGCCAAGAACGTCCGCCTCGTTCCCGAGACCAACCGGGCCAACGAGAACGCTCCGAGCCACCGCGCCTATGTCGGCCGTGCCGAAATCGGTGCCGCCTGGCCCAAGCGCTCCGCGGAACAGCGCGACTACCTCTCGGTCAAGCTCGACGATCCGAGCTTCAACGCTCCGATCTACGCGAACCTTTTCGACGACGAAGAGGGCGGTAGCTACACCCTGATCTGGTCGCGCCCGCAGAAGGCTCGCACGGCTTCCGCCGATTAATCGATCCGCTCTCAGATGCCCCGCCGCGAGGCGGGGCATCTCGCGCGCTCAAGGCGTCGCCGATCGACCGCGCGAAGCACGCGCGGCGAGGGCGTCCATCTCCAAAAGGGAAATTACTACGCGGCCGCCCGCGCCGACGGGTCGCGCCGCGTATCCACGCCCGTCTGAAAAACATGATCGCAAGCGTCACAGTGCCAGTGCAACGTGATACGATCCGCGCAGACGAAGGCAGCATGCTCGGCCGCGAACAGCGTCTCCCCACAAACCGGGCAATCCCGAAACCCCATGAAGCGCGCAAATGTTCGCAGGCGAGAATCGGTCGTCATCGGCACCTGTTCCTCCGTGCACCGCATAAGCGCTCGGTGTGAAGACGACATGACCGACAAGGGCGAGCTTTAAGGTCTCTTTGCGGCACACATATTCGGGCGAATGATGTCTTCGCAGCCGCAGCAAATCGCGGGGTGCACTCTCCGCCACGCGATGTGATCTTGAGACCAGAACTGATGCGATGCCGCCGGATCAGGACTTGCCGCGCGAGGGCTTCGACGCGCGCCGTAGCAACACGTCCGGCTCGACACCGAGCACTGTGGCCAATTTACCAACCATGTCGATGGTCGCGGCGTAAACGCCGCGTTCGAGCGAACTGATATAGGTGCGGTCGACGTCCGCTTCATGCGCCAACGCCTCCTGCGACAGCCCCTTGGCGTGCCGGGTCCGGCGCAGGTTGCGAGCGAATACCTCCCGAATCTCCATTCGAAAAGTGTTCGTCTTGTAGGGTATTTCACTACGGAGTATACTCGACAAACCGATCCTGCTTGCCCCTCGAAGTCCGATAGAGTTCGGGGCCATTGCCGGACGGATCGCCTGAAGAAACGGGTCAAAAGCCGAGTAATCTGTTAATTGTCCAACAACTGTCATCGATCCGCAGCAAGAGCGTCGTATTTCGTCGGTCCGATCCGGTTAAACGCTTGGCGCGAGTTCCCGCCATGACCATTGTTGCTTTTGACGACCATCCACCCGACCTGCCGCATGTCACGCCTTACGACGAGCGGCACCTCAAGACGTATCTTCGGCTTCTTGATGCGGATGAGGAGGGTGCCGACTGGCGCGAGGTCGTACAGATCATTTTCGGTCTTGATGCGCAACGTGAGCCGGATCGCGCGCGTCACGTGCATGACAGCCATCTTGCACGCGCAAGATGGATGACGCAGACCGGATACCGGGACTTGCTCAAGCCGCCGTCCCAATGATTTGAGCACGCGCAGTTTTCGAAGCACCACGCCTATTCCATCATCTTTCACTGACCACGGTGTTGCAACACGCGTTGCAGTGGCGGCGACTTCTGCGTGGGACAACGCTTCCAAATACTCGGCGACGGGGAGGGCATGCCTTGCTTGAGGCTGAGTAACGCTGGAGTGCTCGTATGCCGGATGATGAAAGCTGGCGGTCGCAAGATGCGACCGCCTATCTTGATCGTGTGCAACGCGCGGGTTTCGCCTGGGAGTTCCTGCGGCGCAACCCTGACTACCGCGAAGACTACGAACACATGAGCCGCGATGCGATGAGCGGCGTCACCATCGTGCTGGAGGCAGCCCTTGCGCTGTCCCAGCGCTGGGGGTTGAGTTTTCCCGTGCGACCCGAAGCAACGCAGCGACCGGGCACTGGTGTTGTGGGAATTCAATGTGCTTCCGGCTGCGGTGATACTCACGACGGCGCCGCCGGCGACTGGATCCACAATCACGCTGGATCGGATTCCATCGGCGCCCGCCATGGAACGCGCAGACGGCCGTCACATGCTGTGGCGGCGGGCGAGCGAGGAACAGCGGATTTGGATTCTTCCCGATACGAACCCGTCGGCTCCGATCGCCGCCGTTATCCCATTCGATATGCACGTGGCGCAGCGCGTCGAAGCCGTCCTTCACCTCTGGCACAGCCTGACGGATGCCGCGGTGCGCCCGGTTGTCTCGCCGCTGACCGAACAGCAGCGCCGCCGCATGATCTTGATGCTGAGGGCACTTGACGGTCATCAGCAACAGGCGACGTATCGCGACCTCGCCGCCACCCTGCTTGATGCCGATGTACGGACCCAAAGCCGGCGCGACTGGCTGACCTCGTCCTGTCGTTCACAGATCATCCGGCTGGTCAAAGACGCCGTCGGTCGGATGCGGGGCGGCTACCGCGACTTGCTGATCGGCCAATAGCCGCTGCGCATCCATCGCGCCACGCAGAGCGTTAGCGCCCGACGAACACAACGCTGTGTTTACGCGCTAGCTTCGCAGCGGCGAGGGGGGATGGACACAAACGACAGCCGCATCTTCGGCATCCTCGTCCACGCCTCAAATTCGCAATCGTGCGCCCGACGCGCCGTCGATCCCCGATGGCGACCGAACCCACACCGGGCGCATTCATGGCTGACAACCCCGCCAATTCGCAGCAACGCTATTTGCGCACCACCGAGGCGGCCCGGTTCCTCGGCCTGTCGGGTCGCACGCTGGAAAAGCACCGCACCTACGGTACCGGACCGAGCTATCGGAAGCTCGGCGGCCGTGTCGTTTACGCCCTCGAAGACCTGCAGACCTGGGCCGACATCGGTCTGCGCCAGTCCACGTCCGATCAAGGCAAGGGCGTCGTCCATGCCGCCAAGCCGGTGAGCGGCTTGGGTCCGCTGGTCGGCGGCCGGCCACCGGTGAGGCGACCATAGCCATGATCGCGCGCCGACCGACCTCCGCAGAAACTACGCGTAGTGAGCCACCGGGTTTACTGAACGGCACGCCCGCGCCGCGCGATCCGAGGACCGCGCATTCCGCAATCGACACGCTGACGCATGTCGAATTGACTTGGCAAGCAAAACGCATCGAGCACCGCATCCGGTTTGGTCATCCGGTCGCCTCCGTGCGGCTCGATCGTCATCGCCGCCGCGTGTCGTTTGCGCCGGGTGCCATCTTCGCCGTCATGCGCTGGGCCGCCAATGACTTCGGCACCGTGCTGTCGCGCATCGACATCCTTCGTGCGGTTCAGGCGGACGAGTCCTTCACGACGGTGCCGCTGGTGCAACCAGGTGGCGTCATCCTGCTGACAATCTCCGGTTGGCCGAAGGTCGAGCGGGTCTTGCAGGCCATCGACGGTGTCGAGGCGCTCGGCATCGACCCCGCCGACGCTGCGCCCGAACATTGGCATCACATCCACAACCGCCTCAGCGTTGGCGATACGCCGCGCGCTTACACGATGACGCGCCATAAGGCCTGGCTCAAACGGCGGCGAGTCGCGCCATGACACTTCGCACCATGACACCTCGCGCTGCCTATACCCTCGCTGCGTCACTAGCGGTCGCAAGTCTGCTCGCAGCCCTCGGCGCGAACTCACCGCCACATTATATCTGGAATCTCACGCCGAGCGTTCCGCTTGGTCTTTACGCGGTGCAGTCGCCAGACCGTCTCTATGTCACCATGCTGGCCGTGGTGACGCCGCCGGAGCCGCTGGCAACGACATTGTCGGATGGTGGTTATCTGCCGCGCGGCGTGCCGCTGCTCAAACGCATCTTCGCCCTCTCAGGGCAGACCGTCTGTCGTTTCGGCGTGCAGATCAACGTTGACGGCATTGCAGCCGCGCCCGCGCGTGAACGCGATCTGCGCGGCCATCCGCTGCCGGTCTGGCAAGGCTGCCGCGTCATCGCCGATGACGAAATCTTCCTCATGAATTGGGACGAGCCCGACAGCCTCGACAGCCGTTACTTCGGCCCATTGCCGCGCAGCGCGATCGTCGCGCGCGCAGTGCCGATCTGGACCGACGAGGCCGGCGACGGACGCTTCGCGTGGCGCGCCCCGACGGAATGACACTTTATTTTACCCACCCAGCAACGGAGGCCACCATGGCACAGATCGGCACCTTTACCCGCACCGTCGATGGATACACCGGCACAATCCGGACCTTCACGCTCAAACGCGATGTCATCATCATCGTGCCGGCTATCGTGAGCGAGACCGATAACGCTCCGAATTACCGCGTTCTTGCCGACGACGTCGAAATCGGCGCCGGATGGAAGCGTACCGGTGACAAAGCTGGCGATTATCTCTCGCTGCTGATTGATGATCCATCATTCGGCCAACCGATCCGCGCCAACCTGTTCCAGGTGGTGAGCGGCGGTGACACGTTCCATCTGATCTGGACCCGTCCATCGCGCCGCGCGCCGCGCGAGTGAATCCGTGTCGCCGCTTGCGAAGCCGCTGCGCATTGCCATGATCGTCACCGCCTCGCTCGTGGTCCTCACTCCCTTCACGGCCCGCTGCGAGACCGCGTCGGCGCGTGTCGCTGACGCGGTCGCGCCGTGGTCGCAATTCGTCAGCGAAGCGGCCGAGCGTTTCGCGATTCCTGCGGCATGGATCCACGCCGTGATGAGGGTCGAGAGTCACGGCAACGTCAAAGCCGTGTCGCCAAAGGGCGCCGTCGGGCTGATGCAGATCATGCCCGCCACGTATGCCGAGCTGCGCGAACGCTACGCGCTCGGCGGCGATCCTTTTGATCCGCACGACAACATCGTGGCGGGTGCTGCGTATCTCCGCGAAATGCACGACCGCTTCGGTACGTCCGGATTCGTTGCCGCTTATAATGTCGGCCCAACGCGCTACGAAGACCACCTTGCGACAGGCCGTCCGTTGCCCGACGAGACCCGGAACTATGTCGCGTCGCTGGCGCCGCTGCTGTCCGACGCGCAAACTGGCGACAACGCGATCGCAGCCGGCGAGCCTAACACCTGGCGCGGGGCGTCGTTATTCGTCTCGCGATCTCAGCGCAAATCCTCGGACACGCGGATGTCGTTCACGCCGCAGTCATCCCCCGTTGGACATGACCGCGGTGCTGTCGATCTGTCGGCGCTCACGCCACTTCCCGGCGGCTTGTTCGTTAAACAAGCGCCCACACCCGGCAAGCCATAATCCCATTCCGTCATTTTCGTGCTGTCTCGCGCAATTGCGTGAATCAGGCTGGAGTCTCTGAGAACGCCAGCAAACGAGCGGAGGACGGCAAGATTAAAGCAAACGGTGCCCTTCGGTGCCCGTTTGCAAAAAAGCGTTGTCTGCACATTGGTTAGCGCGACGTAGCGAGCGGCTGCGAGACGGCAGCGATGTGTGCTTCATCAGTTTGATGAGTGATCTCAACGATCGGAGCGGTGCCGCTCCATATTGTCTGTTTAGGGAGCGTCCGATCTCGATGCTGTCACCGCGATAGACGCGCCGGTTGCCGCGCCGCCGATCTCCTGTATTTGCGCGCGCCGTTACGACGGTCGTTTGAACTGTCTTGCGCCGTGCTGCCGTGTCCGCATTCTTGTCGGCATGAGCGACGAGCCTTCCGACTTCCGCATCCGCACCGGCCGTATCGGCAATCGCGGCACCCGCGCCGGCGGACGCCCGCGCTCTTTCATCGACCAGGTGCTGAAGGAATACCGCATCTATTCCAAGAAGGTGCCGCAGGACGACGGCAACTACATCATGGACCACAGCGCCTCGGTCTACCTCTTCGACAAGGACGGCACCTTCACCAGCACGCTCGACTACCAGGAGAAGCCGGACGTGGCGCTGGCGAAGCTGAAGAGGCTGATCGCGGAGGGGTGACGCGGGACGCTCCCCCGCGCTCCTCTCGGGCGTCGGTGAGACCGACAGGGCTCGCGGAGAAGAAGACGGTACCGGCCGGCGCTATTCTTCCGCCGGCTCCTTCCGCCGCTTCGGCTTGAAGGGCGCCATGCCGGCGCGCGCCAGCTCGTCGGCCCGCTCGTTGCCATGGGTGCCGGCATGGCCCTTGACCCAGTGCCAGGTGATGTCGTGGCGGGCGGCGGCGCCATCGAGCCGCTTCCAGAGGTCGTCGTTCTTGACCGGCTTCCTGTCGGCGGTCTTCCAGCCGTTCTTCTTCCAGCCGCGGATCCAGCCCATGATGCCGCCACGCAGGTATTGCGAGTCGGTATGGAAATCGACCGCCGAGGGGCGCTTCAGCGCCTCCAATGCCGCGATCGCCGCCATCAGCTCCATGCGGTTGTTGGTGGTGAGCGCCTCGCCGCCCTTCAGCTCCTTCTCGTGGCCGTTCCACATCAGAACGGCGCCCCAGCCGCCCGGTCCCGGATTGCCGGAACAGGCGCCGTCGCTCCAGATGGTGACGCGCGGACCGCCGTCGTTCACTGCACCAGCCCGTAGGCCGAGGCCTCGTTGACGCCGCGGTGGAAGCGGAGCTTCTTGTAATATTCGAGCGGGTCTTTCTTCACGACGAGCGCGCTGTCCGGCGTGTTCAGCCAGTCATAGAGGCGGGTCAGCAGGAAGCGGAGCGCCGAGCCGCGGCAAAGGAGCGGCAAGGCGGCGACCTCCTCCGCCGACAGCGGCCGCACTGCCTGGTAGGCGGCGAGCAGGCCGCGCGCCTTGGTGACGTTCAGCGAGGCATCCGGCTCGAAGCACCAGGCATTGAGGCAGA
>JAFKES010000090.1 GCA_017308495.1 Afipia sp. | reverse complement strand
GCCTGCTCCACTGAGGTTGTTCTGATGACGTCGCTGTTCGATATTCCGCTCACCAGCCGCCTTTCTCGCGAAGAGGCCTACCAACTCGTTGATCTCAACGAGACCGATGAATTGCTCCGCGCGGCGGCGCGGCGGCGGGATGCCGCGCATGGCGATGCGATTACCTACTCCCCCAAGGTCTTCATTCCGCTGACTCAGCTTTGTCGCGATGTTTGCCACTACTGCACGTTTGCGCATGCGCCGCGGGAGGGAGTGAAGCCCTATCTGTCGCTTGAAGAAGCGGTTGCGATCGCGGAGGCTGGAAAAAGAGCCGGTTGCCACGAGGCGCTCTTTACACTGGGTGACAAGCCAGAGCTTCGCTATAGGTCAGCCCGGGAAGAACTGAAGCGGCTGAATCACGAATCGACGCTTTCTTACGTCGCCGAAGTGGCTCGCGCCGTCTTCGAGCGGACCGGGCTGCTTCCGCATATCAATCCAGGCATCATGTCGGCGGAAGATCTTGCGATGCTGCGCAAGGTTTCCGTCTCCCAGGGGATCATGCTCGAGTCCGCTTCCGACCGGCTCTGCACCAAGGGAGGGGCACATTATGGATCGCCGGACAAGGTGCCGGCTGTCAGGCTGGAGACCATTCGGGCCGCCGGTGAGCAGGCCGTACCCTTCACATCAGGCATCCTGATTGGCATCGGCGAAACCAGGGCTGAACGGATTGATGCGCTGCTGGCGCTGCGCGACCTCAATGACCGGTATGGCCACATTCAGGAAATCATTATCCAGAATTTCCGTCCCAAGGCCGATACGCGCATGGCGAACGTCCCGGCGCCGTCCGTTGACGACCATCTGTGGACCATTGCCATTGCTCGATTGATCTTTGAGCCGGGTATGAACATCCAGGCGCCGCCAAATCTGAGCCCCGCGGCTCTCGGACAGGTGGTCGCCGCAGGCATCAACGACTGGGGCGGGGTGTCGCCGGTGACGCCCGATCATGTGAATCCGGAGGCGCCTTGGCCGCATTTGCGTTTGCTGGAGGTTGCAACGCGCTCGGCGGGGAAACGGCTCGCCAAGCGCCTGCCGATCTATCCGGAATTTGCCCGCAGTTCCTCGCGTTGGGTGGACACCAAGCTGCTGAAGTCGGTTCTCGATCGGGTTGACGGTGATGGGCTGCCGCGGACCGATGACTGGCATCCGGGCCATGTTGGCGCGCTTCCTGCGCGCGAACTCGAATGGCTGAAGCAAAAGTCGACCGTGCTGAGTTCGGGCGTCGGCCCGATCATTGAAAAGGCGCAGCGCGGAGATGAGCTTGCCGAAAGCGAGATCGTACGGCTGTTCCGGTCCCACGAGGACGATTTCGCACACGTGTGTCGCGCCGCCGACGAACTGCGACGCGAGGTAAATGGCGACACTGTCTCCTACGTCGTGTGCCGCAACATCAACTACACGAATATCTGCTCGTTCAAATGCCAGTTTTGCGCCTTTTCCAAAGGCAAGATGAGCGAGAACCTGCGCGGCAAGCCCTACGACCTCGAGATGACGGAAGTTGCTCAGCGCGTTACCGAAGCATGGGATCGCGGTGCATCTGAAGTCTGCATGCAGGGCGGTATTCACCCCTCGTACACGGGGCAGAAGTATCTCGACGTCTGCCGCGCCGTGAAGGGCGCCGAACCGGCCATGCATTTGCATGCGTTCTCGCCGCTGGAGATCTATCAGGGCGCGCAGACCCTGGGAATCCCGGTCGTCGAATTCCTGCAGCAACTGAAGGCCGCCGGTCTCGGAACGCTTCCTGGCACCGCGGCTGAAATCCTGGATGATGAGGTCCGCGAGGTCCTCTGCGCCGACAAGATCCGCACGCAGCAATGGCTTGATGTCATGCGCACGGCCCATTCGCTTGGCTTCAAGTCGACGGCCACGATCATGTTTGGCCACATCGAGCGGTATGAGCACTGGGCGCGCCATCTGCTGCGCGTGCGGCGTCTTCAGGCGGAGACCGGCGGCTTTCTCGAGTTCGTGCCGCTGCCCTTCGTTCACATGGAGGCACCTGTCTACCTGAAGGGACGGGCCCGGCCGGGCCCGACCTTCCGTGAGGCGATCCTGATGCATGCCGTCGCCCGGCTGGTGCTCAACCCCCTGATCACCAATATCCAGGCCTCCTGGGTCAAGATGGGGGCCGAGGGGATACGGCAATGTCTGTCAGCGGGCGTCAACGACCTCGGCGGCACGCTGATGGACGAAAGCATCTCGCGTTCGGCAGGCGCATCGCACGGCCAGGAGATGACGCCCCAGGAGATGGAGCAGATCATCGCGGGGGCAGGCCGGGTGGCCCGGCAGCGAACCACGACTTACGGTAACGCCGGCGAGGTTCGTAGACAGCGCTCATTTGATGCTGTACTGGAGCGCCAAACCGATGCGGGGGGTCGAACAGCGACCGCGTAGCAAGACGGTTTTCGAAATTCAGGCGGATAACACCACATGACCTTTTTAACGGAACCGTCGGTCGTCGATAGTCAGCGAGTACGACAGGCTGCGGGCCAGGCGCGCAAGCTCGGCCTCAAATTGCCGACCTTTTCGCAACTGGCGCATCCGGAATCCCCGTCCGGTCGGCTCTGGAAGGACATCGCTTCTGTCGGTCCTGATGAGCCAAACCCGGCCAATCTCTGGCGGATGCATTGGTACAACTCGCCTGATCGCCGGGGCCGCGACCTCGTGCCCGGGCACGTCGTGCTTCCGAAGGCCATCACTGGTGTTGATGCGAAAATCGTGGTCATGTTCGGCGACCGTTTTCCGATGATTGGAGCGCACAAGGTTCTGCCTGCCTATGCCGCACTGATCGAGCAGCTGGTCACCGGACGCTTTGACCCCACGGAGCAGAAGGCCGTGTGGCCATCAACCGGCAACTACTGCCGGGGCGGAGTGGCGGTATCGCGAATTCTCGGCTGCCGGGGTGTGGCGGTGCTGCCGGAAGGCATGAGCCGCGAGCGCTTCGAATGGCTCGAGAAGTGGGTGACGGATCCGAGCGATATCATCAGGACGCCGGGCACCGAAAGCAACGTCAAAGAGATTTATGACAAGTGTGCGGAGTTGAGGAAGGATGACCGGAACGTCATTCTCAACCAGTTCTCGTCATTCTCGAATTACCTGATCCACTACGAATGCACTGGCCGGGCAGCAGAGGACGTGTTCAAGGCGTTTAACGCGGGCGGACACCACGAGCTTGCTGCATTCGTATCTGCGACCGGATCGTCGGGTACGATCGCGGCCGGTGATTTTCTCAAAACGCAACTGGGCGCAAAAATCGCAGCCGTCGAAGCGATCGAATGTCCGACCATGCTGAACAACGGCTATGGCGAGCACAACATCCAGGGAATCGGCGACAAGCATATTCCCCTGATTCAGAACGTCATGAACCAGGACTTCGTTATCGGCGTTTCCGATCGGGCCACCGACCAGTTGAACTTGCTTTTTGGTTCAGCAGCTGGCCGAAGCTATCTGCAACAGCGGCGCGGTCTGGACCCGGCGCTGGTGAATGCTTTTGACCACATCGGCATTTCTGGCTTCGCCAACATTCTGGCGTCGATCAAGCTGGCCAAGCACATGGGGTACGGTCCGGAGCAGGTCATCATGACCGTCGCGACCGATAGCGCGGCACTCTATGGCAGCGAACGCAGGCAGTTCGAGAGCAGCCACTATGCGAAGGGCTTCGATGAAGTGAACGCTGCCGAAATCTTCGGGGCGTGTTTGCTCGGCGCAGCGTCGGACCATGTCGTCGAGCTGACGGAGATGGGTCGTCGAAGCGTATTCAATCTTGGCTATTACACCTGGGTTGAACAGCAGGGAGTGTCGGTTGCCGATTTCGAACGGCGCCGATCTCAGTCATTCTGGTCAGACATTCAGGGGAGCCTCCATGAATGGGACCAACTCACGATCGAGTTCAACAAGGCGTCGAACTGACGGCCGCTTCGTCAACTCGACGTCTGTTTTTTCTGTCATTCCAATTCGATATCCCGACACCGCGCGTTGCCGCGCGGTGTCGTTGTGCTTTTAATATCGCCATTCTAGCCTAAAATTCCGCCATGCTTACGACTTGACGTCAAGCGGCAGATTGTATTTAATATCCTAAGTATAGGATGATAGGATCATCCGGGGATGAGGCGACGACAAAGTCCCAGCAGTATAAGCTGAGGCGGCGCCTTGGTTTTTTCCATGTCTTAGACAGCGCTCAGCAGAGCAGAGGAGGAAGCAAACATGAACCGAGCACGGGGTTTTCTAGGCGGGGCGGCCATGGCGGTCGCGATGTCAGCGTTCGTGAGTGGCGCGAGCGCGCAGACGATCAAGATCGGCGTCAATCAACCGTTGACGGGTCCCTTCGCCGCATCCGGCACTTACGTTGTTAACGGCGCTAAGATCGCAGCCGACGAAATCAACGAGAAGGGCGGGATCCGGGGCAGCAAGATCGAGCTCGTGATCGAAGACAACAAGAGCAACCCGACGGAAGCTGCGGCGGTGGCCGAGAAGCTGATCTCCCGCGACAAGGTCCCGGTGATGATGGGCGCGTGGGGATCGAGCCTGACGCTCGCCGTCATGCCGAAGCTGCTGGAATACAAGGTGCCGATGGTCGTCGAGACCTCGTCGTCGAGCAAGATCACGACGTCGGGCAATCCCTTCATCTTCCGCATCTCGCCGCCGTCGTCCGTCGAGGCCGAGGACTTCAAGGCGATCGTGCCTTCGCTGAACATGAAGAAGGCGGATTTCCTGATCATCAATAACGACTGGGGCCGCGGATCGGCCGAGGACTTCGGCAAGGTGCTCAAGGGTCTCGGCGTGCAGGTTGGCCTCATCGAGATCATGGACCAGGCCGCGCAGGACATGAGCGCGCAGCTCTCCAAGATCAAGGCGACGGATTCCGACACGATCATGGTTACCACTGCCGTGGAGCAGCTCACGCTTGTCCTGAAGCAGGCTGCGGCTCTCGGCATCACCAAGAGGATCATCACCACCGGCGGCTCCCAGAACCCCGACCAGCTGATCGATCAGGCGGGTGCGGCGGCCAACGGCTCCATGCACCTGACGACCTTCCTGCCCTGGTTTCCGGAAAAGACGCCTGATCCGGCCGCAACCAAATACTTCCTCAACGAGTGGAAGAAGCGTGGCTTTGCCTTCGCCGGCGCAACCGAGAGCTTCCGTGGCTATGATGGCATGCGCACCGTCATCAATGCGCTCCAGCGCGCCGACAAGGCGGAGCCTGAGGCGATCGTGAAGGCGCTGTGGGCGACCGATTTCGCCGGTCTTAACGGGCAGATCAAGTTCCAGAAGCAGGGACCGGCCGGCAAGGAAAGCGGCCAGAGCATGCCGAACCTGTACCTGGTCAAGATCCAGAACGGCAAGGTCGTTCTCGCCAGTGGATCCTGAGTAGCAATTGTTACGGGCGTCGCCGGTGATCCGGCGGCGCCTTTAGCCCTGATCCTGTCTTACCCCGAACCCGGAGTTGCGGTTTCCAGGCCGAACAATTTGTCATGACCGAATTTCTCCAGCACATCATCAACACGCTCATCCTCGGCAGCACGTATGCGCTGCTCGGCATCGGGCTGACCCTCATCTTCGGCATCATGCGCGTCGTCAACTTCGCGCATGGAGAAGTCTACGCGTTCGGGGCCTATATGGTTTACCTGGTCGCGATGCTGCTCGGCTTGAACTTCTTCGTGGCACTGCTTGTCGCGTTGGTTGCCGGGTGTCTGCTTGGTGCGGCCATCGAGTATATCCTGCTGCGGCCGATGCGCGGCGCGGATATCGACACCACGATGCTCATCATGATCGGTGCAATGATCGTGATGCAGAACGGCGAGCAGTTCATTTGGGGAGGGGTGGCCAAATCGGTCACCACGCCATTCCCCGAACTGCCGCTGGTGATCGGACCATTCTCCGTCTCGTGGCTGCGCCTGTTCGTGCTGGCCGCCGCGCTGGCTCTGATCGGGCTGTCCTACCTGCTGATCAACCGGACCAAGCTTGGCAAAGCCATGCGGGCGACGTTCCAGGATCACGACGCGGCCTCGCTGATGGGCGTGAACATCCAGTTCGTCTATATGGCGACCTTCGCGATCGGATCGAGTCTCGCGGCGGCTGCCGGCGCGTTGCTCGGGCCGGTTTACGTCATCTCGCCGCAGATGGGTAACCTTGCATCGCTGAAAGCCTTCGCCATCGTCATTCTCGGCGGTCTCGGCAGCATCGGCGGCGCGACGATCGGCGGCTTCATCCTCGCTTTGGCCGAGGAATTCGGCGCGGGCTACATCTCGTCCGGATATCGTGACGCGATGGGCTTCCTTCTCATCATCTTAGTTCTTCTCTTCAAGCCGACGGGTCTTTTCGCCCGCGCGGAGCGCATCGGATGAAACGGCTGCTTCCTTATCTTGTGCTCGCCGTTTTCGCGACGGTCCCATTGTGGCTGCAGGATCCCTATCTGCTGAACACCTTCATCACGACGGGAATCCTCATCATCGCGGCGATGAGTCTGAACCTGCTGCTCGGCTATACGGGACAGCTCAGCCTCGGTCACGTCGCTTTCTTCGGCATCGGAGCCTACGCCAGCGCGCTGGTGTCGCTTGGCTTCGATGTTGAGCTGCTGTGGGGCGTTCGCGTCGTCCACGAACCATGGCCGGTCTGGAGCGGTTTCATCATCGGAACGCTGGTGGCTGCGCTGTGCGGTTATGTGGTCGGCAAGCTGTCGTTCAAGGTTCGGGGCGCATACTTCGTCATCGTCACCATCTCCTTCGCCGAGGTGGTGCGGCTCGTCGCGCTGAACTGGGTGGAATTGACGCAGGGTCCGCTTGCGCTGACTTCGATTCCGCCAATGACGCTCTGGCTGCCCGGCCTCGGATCGTACGATTTCTACAGCAAGCAGTCGAACTACTATCTGGTCCTTGCGGTCCTGGCGATCTGCTATGTGATTATCCGCCGCCTGGTCCAATCGCGCGTCGGCCGCGCGATGGTCGCACTCAAGGAAAATGAATCCCTTGCCGTGTCGGTCGGTATCGACGTCACGCGCTATCTGGTGCTCGCCGCGATTTTCTCCGCCGGTATCGCAGGCGCCGCCGGAAGTCTCTACGCGCACTATCTCAAGATCATCGATCCGGATGTGTTCGCCTTCCTCACCACGGTCACGATGGTGATCATGGTGATCACGGGTGGCAAGGGGACTCTCGCCGGGCCGATCGTGGGCGGCCTCATCTTCGGGTTCATCCCGGTGGTGGCACGCTCGTTCGCTGCGCCGGAAGTGCAGTGGATCCTGTACGGCCTCTTCATGATCCTGATCGTCTTCGTTCTTCCGGAAGGCATCGTGCCCGCGATCGAGAAGTGGTTTTCGGGGCGGAAGACCGAGCCGAATGTCGACCAACAGCCAGCGAACGCGCCATGAACACGATATCATCAAACCAGCCGCAGCCGGTTCTGTCCGTCGAGCATATCGCGGTTCACTTCGGTGGACTCGTGGCGATCAAGGATATGAGCTTTGTCGTCAACAAGGGTGAAGTCGTCAGCCTGATCGGGCCGAACGGAGCCGGCAAAACCACGGCGTTCAACGTCATCACCGGCTTCCTGCGACCCACCCAGGGCGAGGTCCGCTATCTCGGCAACTCGCTCAACAATCTCAAGCCGCATGAGGTCACGTCGTTGGGCCTCGCGCGCACGTTTCAGCGAACGAGCGTGTTCCAGAGCGTGAGCGTGTTCGAGAACGTGATGATGGGCCTGCACCGGCGCGGCCGGTCGACCCTGATGGATACGCTGCTGGCGTTGCCGCAGGAGCGGAAGTCGGAAGCGAAGTTGCGCCAGCTCGCGCATGAGTTGCTTGAAATCGTCGGCATCTCGAAACGCGCCAAGGAAATCGCCGGTGCGATGTCTTATGGCGATCAGCGGCTGCTGGGCGTGGCCCTGGCGCTCGCTTCCGATCCGTCGATGCTTCTGCTCGACGAGCCTGTTTCGGGAATGAACGCGACCGAAACGGCGCGCTTCATGGAGTTGCTGAACTCGCTGCACAAGCGCGGCATGTCGATCCTTCTGGTCGAGCATGACGTGCCCATGGTCATGGGCGTGTCCGATCGCATTGTCGTTCTGAATTATGGTCGTATCATTGCGGAAGGACCGCCTGCGGCTATTCGCGGGAATCCAGAGGTCATTCGCGCATATCTCGGCGAGGGAGCGAGCCGGCATGCTGCGCATTGAGAATCTTGTTTGCCGCTATGGCAAGGTCGAGGCCGTTAAGGGCATCTCGCTGCAGATCGAAAAGGGACAGCTCGTTGCCCTGATCGGCGCGAACGGCGCCGGGAAGAGCACGACGCTGCGCGCGATCTCGGGAATCCTGCCGTCGGCGTCCGGGAAAATCCTGCTCGAAGGAGAGGATGTAACGCGCTGTACGGCGCGGCAGATCCTCAGCAAGGGCATTGCGCATTGTCCCGAAGGACGGCGCGTATTTCCCAATATGACGGTGAACGAGAACCTCGATATGGGGGCCTATCTGCGGCACGACCATAAAGAGATCGAGGCTGACCGCGAGCGGATCTTCGGCCTGTTTCCCAGGCTGGCGGAACGTCGCGGCCAGGCGGCTGGAACGTTGTCGGGCGGCGAGCAGCAGATGCTTGCGATCAGTCGCGCGATCATGTCGAAGCCGAAGCTCATGATGTTTGACGAACCGTCTCTGGGGTTGGCGCCGAACATTGTCGAGCAGGTATTCTCGATCATCGACAATATCCGCAAGTCAGGCACGACCGTGCTGATGGTGGAGCAGAACGCTTACTCCGCCCTCGCGATGTGCGATTACGCTTATCTGCTCGAAACCGGAACGGTGGTTCTGTCCGGGCGCGGCGACAAGCTGATTGACGACGAGCACGTGCGGTCGGCCTATCTCGGCGGATAACGCGCAGGCGAATTTACGGCGACGTGGTGATGAACGCCGGACGATGCTCTCGTCCGGGACTGTCGTCGCGTGCCGTGATGGCGGGACGGTGGACAGGCGGGATCGGCGAGCGGTGCGATGGCGAGGAACGAGACAACCCACGTGGAAGAATGCGCGATTCTTATTGAGACTTTCATGAAGGTGAAGGATCGCAAGGCGCGCTCGAAAATTCTCAGACTTGCCGGGCAATGCGCCTACTTTGACGGCGGCGGGATTATTTCTTTCGGCGACGTGCGGGAACAGAGCGCGCGGGATCGCGGCCCCGCTGATCTTTAGATGCGAGCGGGATTGGGAGCAATGATGGTGTTGTCATGGTGAAAATCGCCATATCGAAGGAACTGGATTTGGCTGAGCCGCGGGTTGCGGCGACGGCTGACACGGTGAAGAAGTTCAAGTCGCTGGGGATCGATGTTGCGATCGAGCCGGGCGCGGGGATTCGGTCCGGCATGCTGGATGCGGATTACGCGGCGATGGGCGCGGTGGTGAGCGCGGATGCGGTCAAGGACGCCGACATCGTCATCAAGGTGAAGCGTCCGGAAGCGGGCGAGCTTGCGACCTATAAAAAGGGCGCGCTGGTCATCGCGATCATGGATCCCTACGGCAACGACGCTGCGCTGAAGACGATGGCGGACGCCGGGGTGTCGGCGTTTGCGATGGAGCTGATGCCGCGCATCACCCGTGCGCAGGTGATGGACGTGCTGTCGTCGCAGGCCAACCTTGCGGGCTATCGCGCCGTGGTGGAAGCCGCCGAGGCGTTCGGCCGCGCCTTCCCGATGATGATGACGGCGGCCGGCACCGTGCCGGCGGCCAAGGTGTTCGTGATGGGCGTCGGCGTCGCCGGGCTGCAGGCGATCGCGACCGCGCGCCGCCTCGGCGCGGTGGTCACCGCCACCGACGTGCGCCCGGCCACCAAGGAGCAGGTCGAGTCGCTCGGCGCCAAGTTCCTCGCGGTCGAGGACGAGGAGTTCAAGAACGCGCAGACCGCCGGCGGCTACGCCAAGGAGATGTCCAAGGAATACCAGGCCAAGCAGGCGGCGCTCACGGCCGAGCACATCAAGAAGCAGGACATCGTCATCACCACGGCGCTGATCCCGGGCCGGCCCGCGCCGAAGCTCGTCTCTGCCGAGATGGTGGCGTCGATGAAGCCGGGCTCGGTGCTGGTCGATCTCGCGGTCGAGCGCGGCGGCAATGTCGAGGGCGCCAAGGCGAATGAGATCGCCGAGGTCAATGGCGTCAAGATCGTCGGCTACACCAATCTGGCCGGCAAGGTCGCAGCGTCGGCGTCGAGCCTTTATGCCCGCAACCTGCTGTCGTTCATCGAGACGCTGTACGACAAGGCCGCCCAGTCGCTCGCGGTGAAGTGGGACGACGAACTGGTGAAGGCCACCGCGCTGACCAGGGACGGCGCGATCATCCATCCGAATTTCCAGCCGAAGGCATAAGGGGGCCGCCATGCACGGACTTGAGGCTGTCGATCCGTTTATCTTCCGGTTGTCGATTTTCGTACTTGCGGTTTTCGTCGGTTATTTCGTGGTGTGGTCGGTGACGCCGGCGCTGCATACGCCGCTGATGTCGGTCACCAACGCGATTTCGTCGGTGATCGTGGTCGGTGCGCTGCTCGCGGTCGGCGTCGCGCTGGCGGGCGACGACAACGGCCCGCTGTGGGCGCGCGCGTTCGGGTTCATCGCGCTGATCTTCGCATGCGTGAACATTTTCGGCGGCTTCCTTGTCACCCAGCGCATGCTGGCGATGTACAAGAAGAAGCAGAAGTGACGGGGCGGGGCACATGAACGCGAATCTTTCGGCGCTGCTGTATCTCGTCGCAGGCGTCCTCTTCATTCTCTCGCTGCGCGGGCTGTCGAGCCCGGCATCCTCCCGCCAGGGCAACCTGTTCGGCATGATCGGCATGGGGATCGCGGTGGCGACCACGCTGGCCGCGCATCCGCCGTCCGGGTTCGGCGGCTGGCTCCTGGTGCTCCTCGGCATCGCCATCGGCGGCGGCATCGGCGCGGTGATCGCCCGGCGCGTGCCGATGACCTCGATGCCGGAACTGGTCGCGGCCTTCCACTCGCTGGTCGGCATGGCGGCGGTGCTGGTGGCGGCCGGCGCGTTCTACGCGCCCGCGGCCTTCGACATCGGCACCCGCGGCGCCATCCACGCCTCCAGCCTGGTGGAGATGTCGCTCGGCGTCGCCATCGGCGCGCTGACCTTCACCGGCTCGGTGATCGCGTTCCTCAAGCTGTCGGGGCGCATGAGCGGCGCGCCGATCATGCTGCCGGCGCGCCACATCATCAACATCGTGCTGGCGCTGGCGCTGGTGTTCTTCATCTACGGCCTCGTGGTCTCGCAGAGCACGTTCGACTTCTGGATGATCACGATCATCGCGCTGGTCTTGGGCGTGCTGATCATCATCCCGATCGGCGGCGCGGACATGCCGGTCGTGATCTCGATGCTGAACTCGTACTCCGGCTGGGCGGCGGCCGGCATCGGCTTCACGCTGGGCAACTCGGCGCTGATCATCACCGGCGCGCTGGTGGGCTCGTCGGGCGCGATCCTGTCCTACATCATGTGCCACGCCATGAACCGCTCGTTCATCTCGGTGATCCTCGGCGGCTTCGGCAGCGACGGCGGCACGGCTGCGGCTGCGGGCACCGGCGAGGTCAAGCCGGTCAAGCTCGGCTCGGCGGATGATGCGGCGTTCATCATGAAGAACGCGCAGAAGGTCATCATCGTGCCGGGCTACGGCATGGCGGTGGCGCAGGCGCAGCATGCGCTTCGCGAGATGGCCGACACGCTGAAGAAGGAAGGCGTCGAGGTGAAGTACGCCATCCATCCGGTGGCGGGCCGCATGCCCGGCCACATGAACGTGCTGCTGGCCGAAGCCAACGTGCCCTACGACGAGGTGTTCGAACTCGAGGACATCAACTCGGAGTTCGCGCAGGCCGACGTCGCCTTCGTCATCGGCGCCAACGACGTCACCAACCCGGCGGCGGAAGAAGACCCGTCGTCGCCGATCTACGGCATGCCGGTGCTGCAGGTGTGGAAGGCGGGCACGGTGATGTTCATCAAGCGCTCGCTGGCGTCCGGCTACGCCGGCGTCGACAACCCGCTGTTCTACCGCGACAACACCATGATGCTCCTCGGCGACGCCAAGAAAATGACCGAAAATATCGTCAAGGCAATGTAAGGGGCGTTGGCGTTTATCAGGCTCGAAAGCAGAGAGGCCGTGCGATGCACGGCCTCTTTTTCGTGACGGGTCTCGATGACGCTCTCCCGTTACGCCTCTTTCGGCAGCCGGTAGAGCGCGCAGAGCTTGTTGCCGTCCGGATCGCGCAGATAGGCGAGGTAGAGTTTATTATCGCCCATTGTGCGGATGCCGGGCGGGTCCTCGCATGTCGTGGCGCCGTTCGCGACGCCGACGGCATGCCAGGCCTCGGCTTGCTCGGGCGAGGCGGCGACAAAGCCGATGGTCCCGCCATTGGCTGCGGTGGCGGGCTTGCCGTCGATCGGCTTCGAGACGGAAAACGTCCCGGTCTTGGTGCGGTAGAAGATACGATGGCGGTCGACCACCGCCGGCGCCACACCGAGCGTTCCTAGAAGCTTGTCGTAGAACGCCTTGGCGCGATCGAGATCGTTGGTCCCGATCATGATGTGAGAGAACATGTGTTGCGTTTCCTTGCCCGAAGATCAGTCTCTTTTGGTTAAGATATCTCGGTGCCGCGCGCAAATGCACTCAGGGCGGGCAGGGGTCCTGGCCGCCTCCCGATCCGGAATTTAGGGATTTTCGCTGGTTTCTGCGGGGTTTGCCACCGATCCGTCGCAGTTGATCCCTCAATCGGCCCAAAAGGTCCCGCATCCAACGCGCGGGAGTTGGCGATGCTCAAAAAGTTTCTTTCCAAATACTTCATGGACGTGATCCCATCGATCGTGGCGACGGTGGTGGGGGCCTATATCGTCACGCACTACGTCAACGCCACCAGGCCCGACGCCGACAAGCCGAAGGCCGCGGTCACGGCGCCGGCCGAGACCGCCAAGGACACCCCTCCCCAGCCGGTGAAGGCCGACGATTACACCGAGCGTGCCGCGGCCGCGGCCAAGGCGGCAGAGGTCAAGGCGGCGCGGCTCAAAGCCGAGAAGCTCGCGGCTGACAAGGCGGCTGCCGAGAAGGCCGCCGCTGACAAGATCGCCGCCGAGAAGGCCGCCGCTGCGGAAAAGGCGAACGCCGCGGAGCGGGCCGAGGCGGCCCGGAAAGCGGCTGCTGACAAGCTGGCGGCGGAGAAACTCGCCGCCGAGAAGGCCGCCGTCGAGAAGCGCGAGCGGGAGAAGTCGATTGCGAAATCCGCTCCCTCCGCCAAGCTTCCGGCGGAGGCCAGTGCCGCGCCCGAGGACGGTCGCGATGCCAACGATCTGGCTCGCGCCGCGATCGAGCGGCTGCGCAGCGCCGAGCCCCGTGCCAGTCAGCCGCAGCGCACGCCGGAGGTCGGTCGCGCTCAGGAGCAGATCAGGTCGGAACAGGTCAAGCCTGAGCAGACCAGGTCGCAGCCGTCAGAGCCGGAGCGTCCCCGCGGCAATGACGTGGTTTATATGCCTGTCCAGTCGGCGCCCCAGCCACTGCCGCCCGCCGTCACGGTGGCACCGGCACCGAATGCATTTGTGTCCGCGCCCGTGGCGGCGTCGGCATCCCCCGCGCCGCCGCCTGCGGCGACCCGCACCGACGATTTCTCACGCCCGACGCCGCCGGCGGATATCCCGTCGCGGCCGCTCGATCTGCACCCCCGATCCGACCGCAATTCGGTGGCGGAGGACGTGGTCTCGGCGGCGAAATCCGTATTCCAGGCCGTGGTGCCGGATCCGACCAACTAGCGATTGGCGTCGCCGCGCGGCGTTGTGTTTTCGCGCCAGCGGGATGCGGCCTGCGCGATTGCGGCCGGTTGTGTTGCCAGGATCGTCAGCGTGGCCTGCATCCAGCAGGAGGGCCCTTCATATTTACATCGGCCTGTTGAGTTACATAAGCTTCCACATCGGCTTGGTTCAGTTCGTGGAGGAAACAGGATGTCGATCGCATCTGATTGCCCGAGCGGGACGGCTTCCGACGTGCGCGAGAAGCTGCTGCTGATCGGTGGCCAGCGTGTTGCCGCCGTGGCGGGGCGCGTCTTCAAGACTCTCAATCCTGCGACCGGCGAAGTGATCGCCATGGTCGCCGAGGGCGATGCCGTCGACGTCGACCGAGCCGTCGCCGCCGCGCGCCGCGCCTTCGAGGGGCCGTGGCGGACCATGCGCGCCGCCGAACGCGGGCAGATTCTCAATCGCCTCGTCGCATTGATGAAGCAGCACGCCGACGAAATCGCGGCGCTTGAAAGTCTCGATGCCGGCAAGCCGATCTCGGCCGTGCTGCGACAGGATATTCCCGCTGCCCTCGACACCCTCGCTTATTACGCCGGCTGGGCCGACAAGATTCACGGCGACGTCGTTCCGGTGCGCGACGATGCGCTGACCTATACCGTGCGCGAGCCGGTCGGCGTGGTCGCCGCCATCGTGCCGTGGAATTTCCCGCTGATGATCGGCATGTGGAAGCTTGCCCCGGCGCTGGCCTGCGGCTGCACCGTGGTGATGAAGCCAGCCGAACTGACGTCGCTGTCGGCGTTGCGGCTCGGTGACCTCGCACTGGAAGCGGGGTTGCCGCCTGGCGTGTTCAATATCGTCACCGGCCCGGGGAGTGTGGTCGGCGACGCGCTGGTCAAACACCCCGACGTGGACAAGGTCACGTTCACCGGATCGCCGGGAGTGGGGCGCGGCATCCTGCGCGGCGCGGCCGGCAATCTCAAGCGCGTGTCGCTCGAGCTTGGCGGCAAGTCGGCCAATGTGATCTTTGACGACGCCGATCTCGACGCCGCGACCAAGGCGGCGGCGGCGGGAATCTTCTTCAACGCCGGGCAGGTGTGCTCCGCCGGCTCGCGCGTGCTGGCGCAAGACAAGGTCTATGACGAGGTGGTGGAGCGGCTGACCGCGCGCGCCCGGTCGCTGCGCATGGGCGATCCCGCCGACCGCGCCACGGCGCTCGGCCCGGTGATTTCCGAGAAGCAGATGAACACCATCCTCAATTATGTCGACGTTGGCCGCAAAGAGGGCGCGCAACTGGTCACCGGCGGCGAACGCGTCGGCGACCGCGGCTATTTCCTCAGCCCGGCGGTGTTCGCTGGCGTGAAGCACGAGATGCGGATCTCGCAGGAGGAAATCTTCGGCCCGGTGGTCAGCGTCATCCGCTTCAAGGACGAGGCGGATGCGCTCCGCATCGCCAACGGCACCGCCTACAGCCTCGCCGCGGGTGTGTGGAGCCGCGATATCGGCCGCGTGCAGCGCTTCGCCCGGCGGGTGAAGGCGGGCACGGTGTGGATCAACACCTATGGCTATACCGACGTGCGGCTGCCGTGGGGCGGGGCGGGGGATTCCGGCTTCGGCCGCGAACACGGCACCGAAGCGCTGGCCAATTTCACCGAGCCCAAGGCGGTGTGGATGAATTTGAACGTGTGAAGTTGTTCTGCGCCGCGACCCAATCGGGAATACGTCATTGCGACCGAAGCGAAGCAATCCAGTTTGACCGCACCAGGTACAAAGACTGAATTGCTTCGTCGCTTACGCTCCTCGCAATGACGGGTTGGTCCGCAAAACAAAAACGCGAGCCTCTCGGCCCGCGTTTTCGTAATTGGATCGTCGATGATTGTTTAGCGCGGGCCGCGCGCACCGGCACCCGCGCCGCCACGGGCACCGCCGGCCGCACCGCGGTCGCCGCCCGGACCGGCGCCGAACACCGGCTTCGGCTTCATCGGCAGCAGACCTTCGCGCTGCAGCTTCTTGCGCGCCAGCTTACGGGCGCGACGAACGGCTTCCGCCTTCTCGCGTGCCTTCTTTTCGGAGGGCTTTTCGTAATGGCCGCGGAGCTTCATCTCGCGGAAAATGCCCTCACGCTGCATCTTCTTCTTCAGCGCCTTGAGAGCCTGGTCGACATTGTTATCGCGAACGAGAACCTGCACGCGGCATCCTCTTTCATGTTCATCAGGAAATTCAGGAGATGTAAAAAGGCCGGCTAAGGCCATGCCTTTTCCATCGAAGGCGCGGACATACCAGATCAAACCGGGAATGTCCACCTGTGGACAGGCCTTTTTCAGGGACGGAATGCCACGAATTTCGGGCAAATTCGCAGGGCCGGACCGTGATTCGGGAGTGCTCGCCTTTTGGGGGCGTCCCGAGGGCGCGGTTCCAGTCGCCGGGCGATTCTGCACCACGATCTACGGGAGATTCCATATGAATTCGAAGAAATACGCCGCCGAGGTCATCGGCACCTTCTGGCTCACATTCGCGGGCTGCGGCAGCGCGGTGATCGCCGCAGGCTTTCCTCAGGTCGGCATCGGTCTTCTCGGCGTATCGCTCGCCTTCGGCCTCACCGTGGTCACCATGGCCTTCGCCATCGGCCATATCTCGGGTTGCCATCTCAATCCCGCCGTCACCGTGGGCCTCGCCGCCGGCGGCCGCTTTCCTGCCAGCCAGATCATCCCCTATGTGATCGCCCAGGTGGTTGGCGCCATCCTGGCGGCCGGACTGCTGTATCTGATCGCCAGCGGCAAGGCCGGCTTCGACCTCGCGGGCGGCCTCGCCTCCAATGGCTATGGCGATCACTCCCCGGGCAAGTACAGCCTGATGTCCGGCTTTGTCATGGAAGTGACCATGACGGCGGTGTTCCTGTTCATCATCATGGGGGCGACCCACGGCAGGGCTCCCGTCGGCTTCGCGCCGCTCGCCATCGGCCTCGCGCTGACGCTGATCCACCTGGTCAGCATCCCGGTCACCAACACCTCGGTGAACCCGGCGCGCAGCACCGGCCCCGCGCTGTTCGTCGGCGGCTGGGCCATTCAGCAGTTGTGGCTGTTCTGGGTCGCGCCGCTGATCGGCGGCGTCATTGGCGGCGTAGTCTATCGCTGGCTAGGCGATGGGCCGGAAGGCATCGTGGCGGGCGACAAGTAAGCTCCAACGCCTGATCTATCGAGAGGCTGCCGCGAGCGATCGCGGCGGCCTTTCGTTTATCGGGAGGGGGCTCTCACTTCGGTGACGTGGCCCATCTTGCGGCCCGGCCGGGGCGCGCCCTTGCCGTAGAGATGGACGGTGGCGCCTGGAACGGCCAGCCACTTGCCGTAGTCGAGAATATCGTCGCCGATCAGGTTGGTCATGGTGACGTCGCCGTGGCGCAGCGGATGCGCCAGCGGCCATCCGGCGATGGCGCGGATATGCTGCTCGAATTGCGAAACCGAGGCGCCGTCCAGCGTCCAGTGTCCGGAATTGTGCACCCGCGGCGCAATCTCATTGACCAGCAGGCTGGGCCCGTCCTTGCCCGGCACCACGAACATCTCTACCGCCAGCACGCCGACATAATCCAGCGCGGTCGCGATTGTTTTCGCGATGGCGCGGGCCTGCGCCGCGAGGTCCTCGGAAATGCGCGCGGGGGCGTGGGAGAATTTCAGGATGTGATCGCGATGCTCGTTCTCGGTGACGTCGTAGCACACCACCTCGCCCGAGGCGCCGCGTGCGGCGATGACGGAAATCTCGCGCTCGAACGGCACGAAGGCTTCGAGAATCGCTGAACGTGTTTCGAGGTCGGCCCAGACGGCTTCGGGGTTGTCGCCCTCGCGCACCACCGCCTGGCCCTTGCCGTCATAGCCGAACCGCCGCGTCTTGAGCACGGCGGGCAGGCCGATCCGGGCGATGGCGGCGCGTAGCGTCTGCGCGGACGCCACGTCGGCATAGGCTGCGGTGCCGATGCCGAGCTGCGTCACGAAGTCCTTTTCCGCCAGCCTGTCCTGCGTGGTTTCCAGCACGGCCGGGTCCGGCAGCACGGGCCGGCGCGCGGCGAGGATCATCGCGGTCGAGGAGGGGACGTTCTCGAACTCGTAGGTAATGACGTTGACATCGGATGCGAACAGTTCGAGCGCCTCGACGTCGGCATATTCGGCGCAGGTGGCGTTCTGCACCACATCGAACGCCGGCGAATCCGGATCGGGGGAAAATACCTGCGCCTTGAGGCCGAGCCGCGCCGCCGCCAGCGCCAGCATCCGACCCAGTTGTCCGCCGCCCAGAATCCCGATGGTGTCGCCGGGCTTCAGCGTCACCCGCTGTGATGATGCCACTTAATTGTCCTCCGGGCGCTCGCTCACCGCCTCGGTCTGACGCTTGCGCCAGGCCGCGAGCCGGGTTGCAAGGCCCGCATCGTTGAGAGCCAGCACGCTCGCGGCGAGAAGGGCGGCATTGATAGCGCCGGCCTTTCCGATCGCCAAGGTGCCGACCGGGATTCCCGCAGGCATCTGCACGATCGAATACAGCGAATCCACCCCTGACAGAGCCTTGGATTCGACGGGAACGCCGAACACGGGAAGCTCCGTCAGCGAGGCGGCCATGCCCGGCAAGTGGGCGGCGCCCCCCGCGCCCGCGATGATGACCCGGAACCCGGCCGCCTTGGCCCCCTTGGCGAAGGCAAACAGCCGTTCCGGGGTGCGGTGCGCGGACACGATCCGCGCGTCATGGCCGATATCGAGGGCGGTCAGGGTCTCGGCGGCGTGGCGCAGGGTGGCCCAGTCGGACTGGCTTCCCATGATGATGGCGACGGGGGCGGTCATGCGGAATCTTCAAAACGTCCTGAAAAAAGGAAGGCGGATTATAGGGTTGCGCCCTCGCGTGGCAAGCTGCCGCGAATCCGCTATCCTTGTCGGGGTCAACGGCCTTATCGGTCAAGCAGTCTGACGGCGAAAGATTGAAAAAAGCGGGCAGGAAAACGGTATCCCGGCAACCGGCGGCCAAGAGGTCGGTTCCATTGCGGCTTTCCTCCGGGACGGAATCCAGGATGCTGCCTAGGACCAAGCCCAAGACCCGATCCACCACACCATCCAAAACACCCGCCAAATCCAAGATATCCACCACGGCTGCCTCTGCGTCACGGCCGGAGGCGCCGTCGAAAATCTCGGCGCTGGCCAGGGCGAAGCTCCGGATTTCTACCCTGACGGCCGAACTCGCCGCGGCGCAGGCCCGGATCGGCGAACTGCAGGCATCGGTCCATACCGATTTCCTGCTCGGTATTTCCAACCGGCGAGGCTTTGAGCGGGAACTCGACCGTGCGCTCGCCTATATTCGTCGGTACGGAGCGACCGGCGCGCTCATCGTGCTCGACGTCGATCGTCTCAAGCCGATCAACGACCGTTTCGGGCACGCGGCCGGCGATATCGTGCTGAAGGGCGTGGCCGGCGTGCTGACGGGCCATGTGCGGGCGTCGGACGTCGTGGGGCGGCTCGGGGGCGACGAATTCGGCCTGTTGCTGTGGCATCTGACCGAGGTCGATGCCCGGGCCAAGGCCACGGTGCTGGAAAATGCAATTGACCGCCTGACCTTGGCGTTCGAGGGGCATTCCGTAGCCGTGGGCGCATCCGCAGGGGTGGCGTCGCTGGCGGCGTCCGACGATGTCGCGGGGGCTCTGGAACGGGCGGACCGGGCGATGTATGCGCGCAAGGCGGCGCGCCGGTCTTCCGTCGACGATACCGTGACGGATCGTCGCGGCGTCGGCCGCTCAGGTGTCAGGCGATGATGTCGGGCGTGATCTGGTCTTCGATGAAGGCGATGCGGTCGCGCAACTGCAGCTTGCGCTTCTTCAAGCGTTGCAGCCGCAACAGATCAGGAGCGGGCGATTGGTGAAGCGCCTCGATGGCGGCGTCCAGGTCGCGGTGCTCTTGTTGCAACTGCGCCAATTCCAATGCGAATTCGTTGTTGTCCTGATCTACCATAACCGTCGATGAATCGAATGGATCGGACTTTCGGCCAAGTTACCGCTCACAGAATTACTGCCAACGGTTGCAGGGCGGTTCCCTCTCCGTTGTCATTGCAGAAAATCGTGGCAACTTCCAGCTAACGGTAACGCGGCGCGGGCTTCCTCACAATTCGTTTCAAGGACCGGAATATTTCGGAAGCCACATTTCATTCCAGTATCGACAGATTCCTTGGGTGATGTACACTTGAAGCTTCGGGGTGAATGAGGCCAAAACGGAATTCCGGTTTTGCCTTTGAATTCAGTCCCGTTTGGCAAGGAGAAAGGAGCGCGTTTCTTCACGCGAGCCGGTCACCACGTCGCTTGAAGACGCGCTGTCACCTTGAGGTCCACGTAGTAGAGGAGACTTCTCATGGCAATTCAGGCGCATCTCGTTGAACTGGAACGCAAGCACGAAGTTCTGGAAAACGAATTGCACGAGGCCCTCCAGCATCTTTCCACCGACGACCTCCAGATCATCGAATTGAAGCGCCGCAAGCTGGTGCTCAAGGACCAGATCGAGCGGATCAGGCACTCCGCCAATTCGACGGTCCATTAGTCTTTCCAACATCCATCAAGGGATCGAGGCTCTCAAAGGATCGAGCCCCTCAAGGGATTGAGGTCCGCGTTGCAGCGTCTTGCGGCTGCGGGCCTTGATCTGCTGCGGCCGCGAGAGGACGGCCGCGCGACCGTGAACGCACGATCATGATCGCGCGTCCGCGAGGCGCGCGACCTCGTCGGCGATCGCCAGCGATGACGTCAGGCCGGGGGATTCGATCCCGAACAGGTTGATCAGTCCGCCGACTCCATGGGCGTCCGCGCCCTGGATCAGGAAGTCCTGCCGCGCCACGGCAGGCGGCACGATTTTGGGCCGGATTCCAGCATAGCTCGGGGCCAGCGCGCCGTCTGGCAAGGCCGGCCAGTAGCGCCGGATGGCGGGGTAGAACCGCTCGGCGCGGGCCGGGTCCACGGTGTAGTTCACCTCGTTGATCCATTCCACGTCCGGGCCGAACTTGGCCTGGCCGCCGAGATCGATGGTCAGGTGGACGCCGAGGCCGCCGGGCTCCGGCACCGGATAAATCAGCCGCGAAAACGGCGCCCGCGTGCTGCAACTGAAATAATTGCCCTTGGCGTAATAGGCGGTGGGGATGCGGTCGAGCGGCATGCCGTCGATGGCGCGCGCCACCGCCGGCGTGTCGAGCCCGGCTGCATTGATCAGCAGCCGGCAGTGCAGCGCCATCGGCGCATCGATGCCGATGTCGAGCTCGAAGCCGTCCGCCACCGCCCTGGCGTGGCGCAGCGGCGCATGGAACGCCAGCGCGCCGCTGGCGTCTTCGATGTCGCCGCGCAGCGCCAGCATATAGGCGTGGCTGTCGACGATGCCGGTGGAGGGTGACAGCAGCGCGCCGACGCAATGGAGCGCCGGTTCGAGCGCGCATGCCTCCGCGCCCGACAGCACGCGCAGGTCGTCGACCCCGTTGGCCTCGGCATGAGCCTTGATCGCGGCGAGCTTGCCGGTCTCGTTCTCGGCTGTCGCCACGATCAGCTTGCCGCAGCGGCGATACGGCACGCCATGGTCTTCGCAGTAGGTGTAAAGCGCCTGTTTGCCGGCCACGCACAGCCGGGCCATCAGGCTTTCCGCCGGATAATAGATGCCGGCGTGGATCACTTCGCTGTTGCGCGACGACGTGCTGGTGCCGATGTCCCCGGCCGCTTCGACGACGATGACCTCAATTCCGGCGCGCGCCAGCCGCCTTGCAACGGCGAGGCCGACCACCCCCGCTCCGACGACGACGCACTCAACTCTGTCCATGGCGGACTTGCCTTCCTGTCATGTGCGATTGATCCTCGCGGTCGCGCAGCGGGCAATTAGGCTTCCATTAAACATAGGCGGCCCTTTTTGCGCGTCTCAATCACATTGTCTCGCGCGGCAGGGTACGCGTTTACCCGATTCAAAGAGGTGCAACCAGAGACTGCGGCCGAAGAAGTCTTGGAATTGTAATGTCCGGCTGGCAGAAGCAAGCACCTTTCGCAACCGCGTTCCTCGTATGGGCCGTTATTTGCGGGCTTGCCTTTGTTGCAATGCCCGCTGTGGCCGTTGCCCAGATCGTGGCTCATCCGGACGGGTCCTTCTCCGCGTCCGCGCCGCCGGAATCGTCCCGCATCATGATCTGGCAGGTCATGATCGCGAGCTTTTTGGTCGTCTGCTTCCTGGCTTCCGTCATCCTCTGGGTCACGACCGCGCTGCGTAAAGCCCGCCACGCCAATATCCGGCGCGCGGCGTTCGTCACAGGCGCCCTCAACAACCTGACCCAGGGCATCGTCATGATCGATTCGCGCAAGCGGATCGTCTTCTACAACGATCGCTATCTCCAGATTTACGGGCTGAGCCGCTCCGACATTTTCCCCGGCATGACTGGCCGCGAATTGAGGGAGCTGCGAGCCCGGCGCGGGCTGCTCGAAGGCTCGATCGACGACTACTGCCAGAACGTCCGAAGCCCCAATGGGCAGGTGTCGGAGCTGCCCGACGGCCGCATGATTCTCGTCAAGCAGCGCGACCTGCCCAACGGCGGCATGGTGTCCACCCACGAGGACTGCACCGCGCAGCGCGCGATGTCGAGGGAACTGGCGACCACCAAGAATTTCCTGGAATCGGTGATCGACAACATTCCGGTCTGCGTCGCCGCCAAGAGCATCGAGGATGGTCGCTACATTTTCGCCAACCGCGCATTCGAGCAGTTCTCCGGCCTCGGCCGTGACCAGATCATCGGCGCCACCGCGCGCGAGATCTATCATCCGGACGCCGCCGAGGCGGTGGTCGAACTCGACCGTCAGGTGATCAAGTCCGAAAGCGGACAGACGCGCACCGAACTGTCGATCGAATACAAGGGCGCCAATCGCCTCGTGGCCTGCAATCGCATGATCGCGCGCAACGAACATGGCGAGCCCGAGTTCCTTGTCTCCCTGTTCGAGGACGTGACCGAGCGCCGCTCGCTGTCCCACGAAATCCAGGGCACCAAGAAGTTCCTCGAACTTGTCGTGGACAACATCCCGGTGGCGCTGATCGTCAAGCGGCTGAGCGACGGGCAATACGTTCTGGCCAATCGCGGCGTGGAGGCGACGCTGCATCGCCGCCGCGAAGACGTGATCGGCCAGACCATCGAAAGCATCTACAATCCGGCCGACGCCAAATTCATCATGAGGCAGGATGAGGATGCCGTCCGCAAGAAGGGTATCGTCACCGAGGAGCACCCGATCCAGACCGAGAACGGCCTGCGGCTGTTTCTGACCCGGCGCGTCACCGTGCTCGACGACAATGGCGAGCCGCAATATCTCATCAAGACCAACGAAGACATCACCGACCGGCGCGAGGCCGAATCGCGCATGGCCCACATGGCCTATCACGACTCGCTGACCGGGCTGCCGAACCGTGTCGCCTTCCTGCAGGCACTGTCGCAGATGATCGATGCCTGCAAGGATACCGGCGAGGAATTCGCGGTCCTGTCGCTCGATCTCGACCGCCTGAAGGAAATCAACGACGTCTTCGGCCACGACATTGGCGACAGGCTGTTAATCGAGGTGTCGCGCCGTATCGAACAGGTCGCGTCCGGCGGCGTCGTCGCGCGGCTCAGTGGCGACGAGTTCGGCCTCATCATCGACGGCGAGCAACCGGCCGCGGCCCGGGCGCTGGTCGAGCGGCTGTCGCAGGCGATGCAGCGTGAGTTCGTTTTTGACGGCCGCTCTCTGCGCATGGGCCTCACCACAGGCGTTTCGGTGTTCCCGAGCAATGGCCGGGATGCGGAGACGCTGCTCACCAATGCCGACACGGCGCTGTTCCGTGCCAAGGCGAAGTCGCGCGGGTCGGTCAATTTCTTCGACAACGACATGGACCAGCAGGTGCGCGACCGTCGCCTGCTGCATCAGGATCTGGCGCGGGCGATCCGCCGGGGCGAGTTGTCGCTGCATTATCAGCCGCTGACGCGTGCGCATCATCAGATCTCGGACGATCATGTGCTGGGCTTCGAGGCGCTGGCGCGGTGGGTTCATCCGACGCGCGGGTTCGTTGCGCCCGGCGCGTTCATTCCGCTCGCCGAGGAAAGCGGCCTCATCGTCGAAATGGGCGAATGGATCCTGCGCGAAGCCTGCCGCGAGGCGGCGTCGTGGCCGAAGCCGCTGCAGATCGCGGTCAATCTTTCGCCAGCGCAATTCATGCACGGCGATCTGGTCGGCCTGGTGCATTCCATTCTGCTCGAAACCGGCCTGTCGCCCGGCCGCCTCGAACTGGAAATCACTGAAGGCGTGTTGATCGAGGATTTCGACCGCGGTCTCGCGCTGCTACGCCGGCTGAAGGCGCTCGGCGTGCGCATCGCGATGGACGATTTCGGCAGCGGCTATTCGTCGCTGACTTATCTGCAGTCGTTCCCTTTCGACAAGATCAAGATCGATCGCGCCTTCGTCATGAATCTCGGCTGCAATACGCAGTCGGCGGCGATCATTCGCGCCATGGTCGGTCTCGGTCACGGCCTCGGCATCTCCATCGTGGCCGAAGGCGTCGAAACGCAGGAGCAGCTCAGCTTCCTCGCGGACGAAACCTGCGATCAGGTGCAGGGCTACTTGCTCGGCAAGCCCGGGCCAATCGAGACGTATGCCGAATGGGTCGGGCGCGCCGCCGGCCCCCAGTCCGCCCGGGCGCTGCGCGTCGGCTGATCGTCGCGCTGCGGCGGGTTGCGGAAAGCGGCCGAAACCAGCTTGCATTTGCCGGCGGTTCAAGCAAGTTCTAGGAAAGCCAGCCAGATCGTCGCGCGGCGGATGCCCGGACGCGACGGGATTCATGGGCTCCAGACCAATCACGACATGATCCACGCTCTCCCCGTTAGTGAAAACAACTTCATGATCACCGCAAGGTCCGGATCGGCTTGCGATGGCGGCGGTTTCGCAACCGTGACGGTCGCGGCATGATCGCGGAGGCGAAAACCGGCCCGTTGCTGCGGATCGCATCAGTGGTGAAGCGCTTCGGCGGCTTCACCGCGGTCGATCGGCTGTCGCTCGATATCCAGGCCGGTGAATTCTTCGCGCTGCTCGGGCCGAGCGGCTGTGGCAAGACGACGCTGCTGCGCATGCTGGCGGGTTTCGAGACGCCGGACGAAGGCGGCATCGCGCTCGCCGGCGCGGACATTTCCCACGTGCCGCCGCATGAGCGGCCCGTGAACATGATGTTCCAGAACTATGCGTTGTTTCCCCATCTGACTGTCGAGGACAATATCGCGTTCGGCCTCAGGCGGGCGGGTCTGCCGAAGCCGGAGATCGCGGCGCGGGTGGCCGAGATGATCGCGCTGGTGCGGCTGGAGGGATTGCACAAGCGTCGGCCGGATCAGTTGTCGGGCGGCCAGCGCCAGCGCGTCGCCCTGGCGCGGTCGCTGGCGCGGCGGCCACAGATGCTGCTGCTCGATGAACCGCTCGGCGCGCTCGACAGGAAGCTGCGCGAAAGCACCCAGGCCGAGCTGAAGCAGTTGCAGCGCAGCCTCGGCATGACATTCGTCATCGTCACCCACGATCAGGAAGAAGCGATGACGCTCGCCGACCGCATCGGCGTCATGGACAGAGGCCGCCTGGTGCAGGTCGCGCCGCCGCGTCAGCTTTATGAAGCGCCGAAA
Source organism: Afipia sp. (assembly GCA_017308495.1). GTDB lineage: Bacteria > Pseudomonadota > Alphaproteobacteria > Rhizobiales > Xanthobacteraceae > Afipia. Next base: position 6,702 of record JAFKES010000090.1, on the reverse strand, counting down.
TCGCGATGGATCGCGGAGTTCGTCGGCGACATCAATCTGATCGAGGGCAAGGTGACGGCGGTTCATCGCGAACTCGACCGCGTGGTCGTGGCCACCGCGGGTGCCGGCGAACTCGTCGTTGCCCGCACGCAGGCGAGCGGCGCGGGAGACAGCGTCTGCGTGGCGATCCGCCCCGAGAAGATCGCGCTCGCCCCGGCCGATGGCCGGGACACCGCCGCGCTGAACGCGCTTGCCGGCGAACTGACCGATGTCGGCTATCTCGGCAGCATCTCCAGCTATCGCATCCGCCTCGACAGCGGCGCGACGGTGCGGGTGGCCCGGCCGAACGCCTCGCGCACGGGCGATGGGCCGCTCGTCCGCGGGCAACGGGTGGTGGTGTCGTTCTCGCCGGATGACGCGATGGTGCTGGATCCATGAGCGGGCGGCGCATCTTCACCGGGCCGGCGCGCCTCGCGGCAATTGCGCCCTATCTGTGGATGGTGGCCTTCTTCCTGGTGCCATTCGGCTTCGTGCTGAAGATCGCGCTGTCGCAGACGGCGATCGCCCAGCCGCCTTACGTGCCAGTGTTCGATCCCGTGGCGGGGTGGCAGGCGTTCAAGGCCGCGCTGGCGGCGCTGTCGCTCGACAATTTCAGCCTGCTCGCGTCGGACGATCTCTATTGGCACGCCTATGTCCGCAGCCTCGTGGTGGCCATCGCCGGCACCGCCATCCTGCTGGTGATCGGCTATCCGATGGCCTACGGCATGGCGCGGCTGCCGAAGCGCTGGCAGCCGATCGTGATGATGCTGGTCATCATTCCGTTCTGGACCTCGTTCCTGATCCGCATCTATGCGTGGATCAACATCCTTCAGCACGACGGCGTGCTCAACAGTCTGCTGCTGGCCCTCGGCCTCGTCGACAAGCCGCTGGTGTGGCTGTCGACCGATACCGCGATGTATATCGGCATCGTCTATTCCTATTTTCCCTTCATGATCCTGCCGCTGTACGCGACGCTGTCGAAGCTGGACGACACGCTGCTGGAGGCCGCCGCCGATCTCGGCTGCTCGCGCCTGGCCGCGTTCCGGCTGGTGACGCTGCCGCTGTCGCTGCCGGGCATCGGCGCGGGCGTGCTGCTGTGCTTCATTCCCATCATCGGCGAATTCGTCATTCCCGATCTGCTCGCCGGGTCCGACCGCATGATGATCGGCCAGACGCTGTGGCTGGAGTTTTTCACCAACAAGGACTGGCCGGTGGCCTCCGCCATCGCCGTGGTGCTGCTGGTGTTGCTGCTGGTGCCGCTTCTGGTCTATGAACGATTGCAGCGCCGCCACCTGGAGGCCCGCTGATGGCCGCGCGCGTGGCACGCCTGTCGGCCTTCAACATGGCGTCGGTGGCGCTGGGGCTGGTGTTTCTGTATGTGCCCATCGTCATTCTGGTGATCTATTCGTTCAATGCGTCACGGCTGGTCGGCGTGTGGGGCGGCTGGTCGCTGCGGTGGTATGTCGAATTGTTCAACGATCAGGCCATGCTGTCGGCGGTATGGATGAGCGTGCGGGTGGCGTTCTGCGCGGCGACGGCGGCGACGGTGCTGGGCACGCTGGCCGCGGTGGCGCTGTCCCGTGGCGGGCGTTTCAGGGGGCGCACGCTGTTTTCCGGCATGCTCTATGCACCGCTGGTGATGCCGGAAGTCATCACCGGCCTGTCGCTGTTGCTGCTGTTCGTCGCGGTCGATGCCGGGCGGGGATTCTGGACCGTCACCATCGCGCACACCACGCTGACGATGTGCTTCGTCACGGTCGTGGTGCAATCGCGCCTGAACGGCCTCGACCGCAGCCTGGAAGAGGCGGCGATGGACCTCGGCTGCGGTCCGGTGCAGGCGTTTCTCGCCGTGACATTGCCGCTGATGCTGCCGTCGATCGCCGCAGGCTGGATGCTGGCGTTCACCCTGTCGCTGGACGATCTGGTCATCGCCAGTTTCACCACCGGCCCCGGATCGTCCACGCTGCCGATTCGGATCTATTCCGAGGTGAGGCTCGGGGTGAAGCCCGAGATCAACGCGATCTGCACGCTGGTGATCGCGGCGGTGACGCTGGTGATCGTCGCGGCGTCGCTCGTCTCCAAGCTCACCAGTGCGCAGGGCAAAAGCGCCGCGCCGCTTTAATCGGCCTTTTCCGGATGGGTCCCGGCGCCAGCCGGGGACGTGCTCGATGCGGCGGACGGCGGCGTTTCGCGGTCATGGGTCGCGGCTGCGGGCGTCGCCGATGCGGTGGGCGCCATCGCCGGCTGTGGCTGGGGCGAGGCCGGCTGCGGCGCTGCGGCCCGCGGCTGCGCCACCGGCTCCGCGGCAGGTTTTTTCCCGCCGCCGGTCAAACGGTCGATCACGGACTTCACCGCGTCACGGGCCTTGCGGTCTTTCAGGGAGTCCAGGAGCGGCGCCGATGCCGGCGAGAGGCGGATCAGCGCATCCGAATCCGGGAAGACCAGCGGATCGTCCCACGGGCCCTGCACCACGAACGGAAGCTGGAACGACGGCGGGGCGTTGCTGGGGGCGACAAGGCTGGCGACGCCCTTGAGGTCGTATTCGCGCGCCGGGACGAAGGCGGTGCCTGTCATCAGTACGCGGGTGGTCGGCCCCTCGATGCGCGCATCTTCCGCCGTGGCGACGCCGTCCCGGAAGCGGATTGCGATGTTCATGGTATCGAACGGAGTATTGCCGCTGCGGAAATTGCCGGCGCCGGACAGCGGACGACGCTCCAGCCGCTTCAGGAGCTGCTCGATGTTCAGGCCGCCGATCGCGCCGTCGTGGCCGGTCAGCGTCGCCGTGCCGTCGAGCGACTGCGCCAGCGCGAATGGACTTGAGCCGTTCGCCTCCACGGAGATGCCGAGATTGCCGCGTCCGCTGAGGCGGTTCACCCCGAACAGTTCGCTGGCGATCGCGGCCAGATCGACATCGGTGAACTGGAATTGCGCCTTGACGTCGGCGACCGCGTCCGAATGCGCGATCCCGAGCGAACCCTTGAGGATGCCGCCATAGATCTGCGCTTCCCCGACGCTCACGGCGAGGGTGCCGTTGCGCAGGCTGGCGCCAAGGGCGGTGCGGCCGAGCCGGGACGAGCCAATGGTCATTTTCGCCGCCGACAACCGCATGTCGAGGTCGGTGGCCGACAGGCCGCCGAGGTCGAACAGCTGCCGGTTCCACTCGCGCGCGCCGTTGGCCAGCAGGCGAACCGAATCGATATAGGGCGTGAAATCCAGCGTCTCGGCGGCCAGCGTCGCCTGCACGGTCTGCCGGTCGTTGTTGTTGTAGCTGATGACGCCCTCGGCGCTATTGCCGTCAAGCTCGACATTGACATTGGTCAGCGCCATCGCTTCGCCGACGGCGTTGGCGCGCGCCTTGAGCGAAAAGCGTCCGAGGCCGCTTGTGCCGGGTGCCGGCTGCCCCGCCCAGCGCAGCGCGTTGCGCAGCGAGGGCCCGTCGGCGCTGACCGTTCCTTCGATCATCAGGCTGCTGCGGTTGGCGATCGCGCCGTCAAAGGCGAATTTCAGCGGTACGCTGGCGGCGCGGACCTTCAGTCCGGAGCGGTCGCCGGACAGCGCAGCGATGAAGTCGGCGATGCTGAGGGCGCCGTCGATGCGCTCGCCGTGCCAGTCAAACTGTCCGGTGGCGGCGAAGGCGCGCGAGATCGAGGGCCACGCCAGCGACAGGTCGATGCCGCTGACGGTTTCCGCGATGTCGTGGACGCTGCTGGTGTAGGTGAGGGTGCCGTCCTTGATCCTGATTTCGGAGAACGACACCGGGCTGTCAATGCCGGGCTTGATGGTGCGCGCCAGCGTTTCGATGATGGGGGACCAGTTGCTGCCGCCTTCCGCCTTGCGGATCACGTTGATCCGCGGCTGGGTCAGGGTGACGTCGGCGATTTCGTAACGCCGCAGCAGCAGCGGCAGCAGGCGCAGATTGGCAGTCAATTCATCGACGGCGAGCGGTCCGTCGGCGGTGTCGCCACTGGTCGAGCCGGTGCCTTTCAGGCCGACCTGGCGCAGGGTGATGGCGCTGGTCGGGAAGATCGAGACCTCGATATCGCCGTTGACCACGAGGGCGAGGCCGGTCGCGGCGCGGATCTGCTTTTCCACCGCAGCCCGCACGGCGTTGCGGTCGGTCATCCAGGAGATCACCGCGAGCCCCGCCAGCGCGACAGCCAGCACCGCCGCAATCGGCAGGCCGAGGCGCTTTATCCCTTGGGCCATCGTCAATGAGATCATCCAGGTTGTTGCGTGTAACGCAGGCGGACTCGCCCCGCCCGGGTGGTCGGCAACTTGATTGCTTTTCTTGACCCTTTCAAGGCCACGGAGCCCGGTCAAAATGGCCGTCGTGGCTGGCGAAATCTGCCGGCGAACAGAAATCGCCGAGGAATCGTCCCCTCCGGCCCGTCGCCGAAGCCGACGCCGCGATTGACGCCTCTTGAAGATTCCGCCTAATACTCGCTATCACATCGCCCCTCCGGCTACCTTATTTCTCCATCAGGTTGGATCCCTCATGAACAAGGTTTACCCCGACGCGAAATCCGCGCTCGAAGGCGTCGTCAAGGACGGCATGATGGTCATGTCGGGGGGGTTCGGCCTCTGCGGCATCGCCGAGACCCTGTCCGACGCGCTGCGCGACACCGGAGTGAAGAACCTGACGGTGGTGTCCAACAATGCCGGCGTCGATGGTATCGGCCTCAGCCGCCTGCTGGAAACCCGGCAGATCAAGAGAATGATCTCGTCCTATGTCGGCGAGAACAAGTTGTTCGCCCAGCAATATCTGGCGGGCGAACTCGAACTCGAATTCAACCCGCAGGGCACGCTGGCCGAGCGTATCCGCGCCGGCGGCGCGGGCATTCCCGCTTTCTACACCAAGACCGGCGTCGGAACGATGATCGCCGAAGGCAAGGAAGTGAAGGAGTTCGACGGCCAGAAATACATCATGGAGCGTAGCCTGTTCGGCGATCTTGCCATCGTCCATGCCTGGAAGGGCGACACCGCCGGCAACCTCGTCTACCGCAAGACCGCGCGTAACTTCAATCCGATGATGGCGACCGCCGCAAAGGTCACCATCGCCGAGGTGGAGCATCTGGTGCCCGCGGGCGAGATCGATCCAGATCATATCCACACCCCGGGCATTTTCGTCCAGCGCATCATCAAGGTCGATCCGGCATTGAAGCGGATCGAGCAGCGCACCACGCGCAAGCGCGCTTAACCGGTCGCAGAAGGAGAGTCCCATGGCCTGGACCCGCGAACAGATGGCAGCGCGCGCCGCGAAGGAATTGCGCGACGGCTTTTACGTCAATCTCGGCATCGGTATTCCGACGCTGGTGTCCAACTACATTCCGGCCGGCGTCGACGTCTCGCTCCAGAGCGAGAACGGCATGCTCGGCATGGGTCCGTTCCCCTATGAGGGCGAGGAGGACCCCGACCTCATCAACGCCGGCAAGCAGACGGTGACCGAACTGCCGGACACCAGCTATTTCTCCAGCGCGGATTCGTTCGCGATGGTGCGCGGCGGCCATATCGACCTGTCGATTCTCGGCGCCATGCAGGTGGCGGAGAACGGCGATCTCGCCAACTGGATGATCCCCGGCAAGATGGTCAAGGGCATGGGCGGCGCGATGGATCTGGTCGCGGGCGTCAAGCGGGTTGTCGTCGTGATGGAGCATTCCGCCAAGGACGGACCGAAGCTGCTGCACAAGTGCACCCTGCCTCTGACCGGCGAGCGCGTGATCGACATGGTCATCACCGATCTCGCGGTGTTCACCATCGACAAGCACGGCAATGACGGCATGGCGCTGATCGAACTCGCCGACGGCGTCACGCTCGACGAAGTGAAGGCCAACACCGAAGCGAACTTCCGCGTGGCGTTGAAGAACGTTTAAGTCGTTTCGGCGGTTCCAGTTCGGCTTGTCAGTAATGAAAGGCGCGCCTTGGCGCGCCTTTTCGTTTGCCGGATTGACCTTTTGCAGTTTGCCCAGAACATGGGCCGACCGTGCCGGATGGGATTGACGCGATGCGCCACAGTATTGAACCTTCTTGCCACCGGCTCATTCGTTCAAGGCGCAATCCTGATTGCCTATGGCTTTCTGGTGATCGGTCTTGTCGACGATACTCTGCGTCCGATCCTTCTGGGCAAGGACACCAAGCTGCCGGATTACGTCGTGCTGATTTCGACGCTGGGCCTGAGGCATTCGGGCTGAATGGCTTCGTCATCGGTCCGGTGATCGCGGCAATGTTCATCGCGGTGTGGGATATTTTCTCCATGTCCCGAATGGAAGATCAGATCCGGATCGAGGAGTCGTCCTAAACCGGTCCCTGCGGGATGTCGGAAAACCGCGTCAGCCACGCCACCGGGCCGATGCTCGCGGCCACGATCAGAAGCGCAGCGAGCGCGCCGTCTTCGAAACTGCCGCGGCTGGCATGCTGGTAGATCGATGTGGCCAGTGTCTCGACATTGAGCGGCCGCAGCAGCAGGGTCGCCGGAAGTTCCTTCAGGCAATCAACAAACACGACAATGGCGGCGCCGACGAGGGCCGGGCGCAGCAATGGCAGGTGAATGCGGCGCATCGCTGTCAGATCGCTGGCGCCGGCACTGCGCGCGCTGTCGTCATAGTCCCGCGGAATGCGATCGAAGCCGGCGCGGATGAATCCCGTGGGCACCGCGAGAAAGCGGATCACGTAGGCGGTGACTGCCGC